>JAOTUU010000257.1 GCA_029863705.1 Gammaproteobacteria bacterium | reverse complement strand
TTAGAAGTTCGAAATCTGATTAAGCAATTCGGTGATTTAACGGCGGTCGACAACGTCAGTTTCGAGGCGTCGAAAGGCAGCGTGTTCGGGTTGCTGGGCCCCAATGGCGCGGGCAAATCGACAGCGATCAACTGCATTTCCGGCTTGTTATCGCCCACTTCCGGCCACATCAGTGTTGCCGGCGCGGACATCGTCAAAGAGGGCAAGAAAGCAAAACGCTCGCTCGGCGTGGTGCCGCAGGAACTGGCACTGTATGAAGACCTGCCGGCGGTGGAAAATCTCAAGTACTGGGGTAAAGCCTACGGTCTTCGCGGCTCGGCGCTGCATTCACGCGTGCAGGAAGTGCTTGGCCATATCGGTCTGGCTGACCGTGCCAGGGATCTGCCCAAGACGTTTTCCGGCGGTATGAAGCGCCGCCTGAATTTCGGCTGCGGCATCGTGCACAAGCCCAGCGTGCTGTTGCTCGATGAACCGACGGTCGGCGTAGACCCGCAGTCGCGACAGCGATTATTCGAGATGGTCGAAGCCGAACGCGATGCAGGCGCCTGTGTTCTGTATACGACTCACTACATGGAAGAAGCGGAACGACTGTGTGACGAACTCGGCATTATCGATCACGGCAAGCTGATCGCCGCGGGGACGGTTGAAGGACTCAAGTCGCAACTCAGTGCGCGCGATGTTCTGCAACTGAATGGCGATTTTCCGGACACGGGTATCACGGAGCTCATCAGTACCTTGAGCGAACGTGGCATGCATGACCTTGAGCTTATCTCGCAGGACCATGGTGTATTGACGCTCACGCTATCGTCAGCGTCACAGCATCTTCCGGAAATCTTCGCAGCCATCACGAAAATGGGGGGCTCTGTCGCCGAGACCAGCCTCAGGAGTCCAAACCTCGAGACCCTGTTCCTGTTGCTCACAGGCAAGGAACTCAGGGAGTAGTCATGAGTTTCCTGGTCGCCTCGTTCAAAAAGGACCTGTGGCGCTGGTGGCAGGATCCGTTGGCGATATTGCTGTGGCTGGGCATTCCATTCCTGATCGGCGGCCTGATCACAGCAATGGTCGATGGCGGTAACGGTGCCAGCCCGACGGGCATCCTGCTGATCCATGACCAGGATGAATCCTTGATCAGTGGCTTGATTGCGGGCGCGTACAGTCAGGGGCAACTTGGCGAACTGATTTCGGTTGAGCAGGTCACGCTTGACGAGGGTACAGAGCGCATCAATGCAGGGGAGGCGAGTGGCTTTCTGATTATTCCCGAGGGGTTCGGCGCCGCATTCCTGGAAGAAGAGCCTGTCACGCTGACGCTCAAGACCAATCCATCGCAAACGATTCTGCCGGGCATCATGCAGGACGTCACTGAGATCCTGCTGGACCTCGGCTTCTATGCGCAGGCGTTGTTCGGCCCGGAAATCGAGCAGATCAATAACTCAGTTAGCGACACCGTACCCAACGATGTTTTCGTGGCAGACATTGCCGTAAAGATCCAGGGCAAGATCGAAACGGTATCGCCTTTGCTGTTCCCCCCGGCATTCGACGTCAAAATCGTCGAGCCGCCACCGGCGGAGCCGCGCCCCGATATTGGGGTGTTATTCCTGCCCGGAATCGTACTCATGGCAATTCTTTTTTCGGCACAAGGCTTGTCGGCCGACTACTGGAAAGAGCGCGAGACCGGCACCTTGCGACGCCTCGTGTCGACCTCAGGACTCCTGAGCCGCTTCGTTTACGGCAAAGCGCTGGCGGCCGCCGCCGTCATCGGCTTGCTTGCCAGCATCACGCTGTCGCTCGGTTTTCTGTACCACGGCCTCGCCTGGAGCAAGCTCATGCCGTCCCTGGTCTGGGTGACTATCTCGGGCGTAGGCCTGTTCGCCTGGTTCGCGGCACTGCAAATGCTGTTTCCCACGCAAAAAGCCGCGAACCTGTTCACAACAATTTTGCTTTTTCCATTGCTGATGATGGGCGGCAGCTTTTTCCCGTTCGCCGCTTTGCCGGACTGGATCGCGGCCATCGGCCGAATGTCACCCAATGGATTCGTTGTCGATCGTTTGACGAAGGAACTCACCTCGGCGACAGCCTGGACGTTCGATGCGAAAAGCTGGGCCATCGTGCTCGTAATGACGATCAGTGGCCTCGGGATTTGTACGTGGCGCCTGCAATCCGGTTTTGCGAGGCGATAAGCGATGCGCGAAATACTTTTCATCGCCTGGAACGATGCCCGGTTTCAACTTCGGCAAGGCTCGACGCTGGTCTGGCTGTTCGTCATGCCGCCGATTTTTTTCTATTTCATTGGCACGGTAACGGGTGGATTTTCCTCTGGCGTCAGCGGCGGGCAGGCAGCGCCTGTCGTGGTGGTGGCCGAGTCACCCGGGTTCCTTCAGGACCAGATCAGCTTGCGGTTGCGAGAGAACGATTTCGAACCCGAGTGGGTCGCAGAGCTCACTGTTGTTGAAGGTGAGGATCCGCCACGCCGCACGTTGACGTTTGCGGCAAACCTGTCCGGCGAAATCAATGCCGGCAACAAGGTCACAGCCAGTTTCGATACTAAAGCCTCTGCGCTTTCGCGCGACTTCGAGATTATTCGCGTTCAGCGCAGTTTGTATACCGCGTTGGCCGACATCGCGGTCGCGGATGCCAACAGTGAGAGCGAACTTTCGGCCGCTGACCTGCTGGCACTCAATGCGAAGCCGCGCATCTGGAAACTCGACGTATCCCCGGCCGGGCAGCGCCAGGAAATACCGAGCGGTTTTGAGCAGGCGATCCCCGGAATTCTCGTGATGTTCACGTTGCTGGTGCTGCTGACGAGTGGCGGTTCCTTGCTGGTTTTGGAGCGCAAGAAGGGATTGCTGCGCAGGCTCGCCTCCGCGCCGATGTCACGAACCGAAGTGGTTTCCGGGAAATGGGCAGGCCGCATGGTGCTGGCCGCGTTTCAGGTCACGGTCGCGCTCGGCATCGGCACGCTGTTGTTCAAGATGAACTGGGGACCGGACCTCGCGATGGTCGTCGTTATTCTCGCCGCGTGGGCCGGTTTTTGTGCGTCGGCGGGCTTGCTGATTGGCAGTGTCGCGAGCACCGAAGCGCAGGCCGGGGGCCTCGGTGCACTGGCGGCCAACGCGCTGGCGGCGCTGGGCGGATGCTGGTGGCCAATCGAAATCACTCCCCCCTGGATGCAGATGCTGCAGAATTTCCTGCCGACGGGCTGGACCATGGACGCTTTACACAAACTGATCAGCTTCCAGTCGGGTGCTGCGTCGGCTCTGCCGCAGCTTGCAATCATTGTGGGGGCGACCCTGGTTGTCGCGGCGCTCGCGGTCAATCGTTTCCAGTACGAATAAGAGCACCGCGCACGCGCGAACCCACGTCCGACAGGATACGAGCGTACAATCAGGAGCAGCGCGCAAGGCAGTATCGATGAGGAAAAGACCACTTTCGTATCTTTCGGGTTTCTCGGCGGAACTGCTGCGACGTCGGGTTTATCCTGTTGTCGTCGCCTACGCGCTGGCGGCCTGGGTTCTGCTGCAGATTGCGGAAGTTACGTTCGAGCCCCTGGGATTCCCCGAATGGATGATGAGGGCACTCATTCTTGCCGTGATCGCCGGATTTCCTGTAGCTGCCATATTTGCATGGAAGTTCGATATCACTCCGTCGGGCATTCGACGCGACCCTCGCCCCATGACCGCGGGTGCTGCGTTTGCGGGATCGGCCTCGATCGCTGTTCTTCCGTTCACTGACATGAGCCAGAAAAAGGACCAAGGCTATTTCTGCGAGGGAGTTGCAGAAGAAATCCTAAACGCATTGTCGAAAATCAAATCGCTAAAGGTTGTCGCACGTGCTTCTTCATTCCGATATGCAAGTGCAGGTGGTGACCCACGCGAAATAGGCAGAGACCTCGGTGCAAACACGATTTTGGAAGGCAGCGTACGGAAATCCGGTGACCGCTTGCGGATCACCGCGGAGCTGGTAAACGTAGAAGACGGTTACCAGCTTTGGTCAAAAGCGTTCAATCGCAAGCTGGAAGACATCTTTTCTATCCAGGATGAAATTGCGACCAGTATTGCCGAGGCGCTTCTGGATACGCTGATGAAAATCAGGACAACGGCGACTCGCGACGTCGAGGCCTACGAATATTATCTTCGCGGCAAGCAGTTTCTGAATCGCTTTCGCAAGGTCGACATCGAATTCGCGCGGCAGATGTTTGAGAAGGCAATTGAAGAGGACCCGCAGTTCGCGTTGGCCTGGGCAGCGTACGCAGACTGTTTTTCGCTCGAAATAATGTATGCAGACCCGACTCCCTGGTTCCGAGACCAGGCGCGCGAAGCAAGCGATCGTGCGTTAAGTCTAAACCCGGATCTTGCTGAAGCGCACGCTTCCTCGGGGCTTGCGCATCTCGTTTGCGAGGAATTTGAAAAAGCTGAAATCGAATTCAAAGCGGCGATCGAACTGAATCCCAGGTCTTTCGAAGCGTATTACTACTTCGC
>JAOTUU010000039.1 GCA_029863705.1 Gammaproteobacteria bacterium | reverse complement strand
ATTCCACCGACCGCCTGCACACGACCCAGCTGATTGACCGAACCGGTGACCCCGAAATTTTGTCGAATCGGCACACCTGATATTGAAGACAGTAAGGCGCAAAGCTCGCCAACCGACGCGCTGTCGCCCTCCACACCGCCATATGATTGCTCGAATACGACGCTACCGTGCAGCGACAACGGCACGTCAGGGGCGTAACGTGCGGCAAGCGCCGCCGAAAGAATCATCATACCTTTCGAATGGATCGCCCCACCCAGCTTTACTTCGCGTTCGATGTCGACGACATCGCCCTTACCAACCCGGGTTGTAGCGGTAATTCTGACAGGGTGCCCGAACCGGTATTCCCCCAGGTCGGTCACGGATAGTCCGTTCACTTGTCCAACGCATTCGCCTGTTGTATCAATAAGCAGCGTCTCCCTCTTTATTGCGTCGACAAGCTTTTTCTGGATTCGGTCTTGTCGATTGTCCCGCTGGCGAATAGCCTCGGTAACATCTTCAATTGCCACCTGATCGGCACCACGCCTCCTGGCCCAGTAGTCGGCCTGCACTAACAGGTCATCGAGCGAACGCATATGCATAGAGAGACGCTCGCTATCGTCCGCATATCGAGCTCGTTGTTCAATGACTCGTGCAATGGCCGCAGCGCTAAGGGGCAGTAGTTCGCTTTCCCGTACACGCTCAGCGATGAGCCGGGCATACGCCTCAACGTTGCTAGCCGAGCGCTCGACGTCATCGTCAAAGTCCGCCGCAACCTTGAAGAGACTGCTGAACTCTTTGTCATACACACACAGTAAATAGTAGAGCCAGCGCTCCCCGATCAACAATATCTTGAGATCAAGAGGAATAGGTTCGGGTTTCAACGTCGTCGTGCTGGCAAATCCCAGCGTTTCCGCCGGCGATTCGATGCGTACCTGCCTTGTAAGAAGTGCTTGCTTCAACGCCTCCCATACGAACGGCCGGCCCAATACACGATGGACGTCCAATACAAGGTAACCGCCGTTGGCTTGCAGCAACGCCCCGGATCGCACCAGGCGGAAGTCCGTTAACAACGCACCCATCTCGGCCCGGTGCTCAACTTTGCCAACCAGGTTCGGATAACTGGGATTCGGCTCATAGATTATGGGGGCCGCCGCATCGGATTCGTTGCTTACGATTAAATTCACTTCATACGATGCGAAAAGTGCTGTCGAATCGTAGGAGAGAAATGGCAGCGCCGGCTCTTCGGTGCGGCGAAACTCCTGCGCATTCTCGATTATGTCGGTCTGTACTTCCTCCAGATAGCCAAGCACGGCCGGTAGTCCCTGGTACTTTTGCTTGATATCTTCCAGCAGCACGCTGACTGCATGCGCTGTAACGTCCCGGTCCAGTGTACGGACGCGCTCATGATGGACCTTGCGTAGCTTGGGAATGGTTTCGATTCGGGCCTTAAGCTCCTCGCTGAGGCGCTCAATGGATTTCTTGATCTCCTTGCGTTTTTCTTCCGGGAGTTTGTCAAACTCCTTATCGTCGATCACTTTGTCATCGCTCACCGGAGCCAGTACATAGCCGGTGGGCGTCTGCAGTAATGCAATTCCCTCGCTCGCCGCCTGCTCCTGGAGGCTGCTCCATAACCCTTCGAGCTCTTTCTGTGTCTCTGCCTCCAAAGCCTTTAGTTGATTGCCGTAGTCGTCGCTTTCGAAAGCAGCTGGAATGGCGAGCCGGATCTCTTCGGTTAGTGCCTGCATGTTGTCGCGAAATTTGGAACCTTCGCCTGCCGGCAATCGTAATGCGCGTGGTCTTTCGGGATCTGAGAAGTTGTTGATGTAGCACCAGTCATCCGGCGCCCCCTTTTTACGGGCCGGTTCCTTCGCCAGTTCCTCGATCAGGCCATGTCGAGCGCTACCGAGTGGCCCCAGTACGAAAACGTTATAACCATCGTGCTCCATTTGGATGCCGAAGCGGATGGCATTGATAGCGCGTTCCTGTCCAAGATACGCCGACATCGCCGGCGCTTTTTCACCTGATTCCGGGTCAATCGTTAGCGGTGGACAGACTCTGCGAAGCTGGCTCACAGGAACAGGTCGAATACGGTTTTGCTCCAAGGTGCCTGCCACAGCCGTTCTCCCAACTGCTAACCGGGGTATCCAAAACAACACAATTGGGTAGCGAGATGAAAGTAGGGGTAACCCGAATTCCACCTGGCCACGAGGTGTGATTTACTTGCTGGCAAGTTACGAATTCGCGTGGATGAGACCCACGTCTCGGTGGTTCGAGTCGTACGCCGGTTATCGAATAAAGGCTCCTCCAACGTCCGCACTTAAGTAAAATTAAACTTGACCTTAACATTATTATAAATATAATTGAGGTTGTCTTTAATATTACTTAGTCAGGACCCCATGGCGACATCGTGGCTGGAACAGCTCTCGGACGAGGATGCGTCCTTCATCAAGCGATTTGTCGTGGCCTCCGGCTCGCTCAAAGACCTCGCCAAAGCCTACGGCATCAGCTATCCAACGGTACGTTTACGCCTGGACCGCCTGATCGAAAAAATCAACGTGCTGGATAGCCAGGAGATCGTCTCGGAGTTCGAGCGCACGCTGCGCGCTCGCTATGCCGAAGGCAAGATCGACATGGACACGCTAAAAGCGCTACTCGCCGCACACCAAAAGGAATTGGACAATCAACCCGACTCAGGAAGGAGAGGGCCGTCATGAAAACCTTGACCGTTGCATTATCTTTACTCCTACTGTCAGTTTCGCTGCAGGCCGAAGAACGGGTCGGCGCCGTATCCTTTGCAGAGGAACCGCTGACCGTTACCGCCGTGCCTGGCGAACAACAGCAACTGCTGCTCGAGTTGCCCGATCCCGGCATCACCTTGCCCGTCTATGCGCTGAAAGGAATGGTTCGGTATACCGACGTGCAGGGCGATGGCTTTCTGCAACTGGACAGTCATTTTGCTGGCGCAGGCACCTTCTTCACGAAGAGCCTGGCAGCGGCGGGCCCACTCGGTAAGCTTTCCGGCAGCTCGGATTGGAGACCGTTCGTGTTGCCCTTTTTTGCCAACAGCGGGGACCAGGCCGACGACGCAGCGCCGCTGCCCGACAAGGTTACCCTGTCGCTCGTTCTTCCCGGCGCAGGCACGGTGTCGATTAGTGACGTTGGTCTGTATCAATACACCAGCGGCGAAGATCCGCTGCAAGCTGCCGGGCAATGGTTTGGCGCTCGCAGCGCCGGCCTGCTGGGCGGAATCGGCGGCGCTCTGATTGGGCTATGGGGCGCACTGATTGGTGTCCTGTCCTCGCGCGGCAAGGCACGGCAGTTCGTGCTCGCTTCTGCGAATGCGCTGCTCGTCATCGGCATCGCCAGCCTTGTCGGCGGCGTAGCGGCGGTCGCGACCGCTCAGCCATATGCGGTTTATTATCCGTTGCTGCTGATCGGCATCATCCTGGTCGTCGTGTTCGGTAAAATGCGTGGCAACTTGTCGGCTCGATACGAGCAACTTGAACTGAAAAGAATGCAGTCGATGGATGTTTGACAGACCGGTAGGGAAGCTTCGAGGCTAAGAATCTGCGGCGTAATTGATCACAGCCGCATAAACTGCTTACGCGTCCTTGACCAGGCGTACCCCAACAGCACGGCCAGGAAAAACACCTCGGCACCAAAGTTGATGATGCCGTTGATTATGCGTTGCAGGGTTTCGGGAATGTCGAACGGCACGAGCGCCGCGACCACTTGCCAGAGGGCATCGGTAATCAGGTTGGTTACAAAGAGCGATAAAGTAATCGTGAAAATCGACACCAGCGCGGTGATACCGGATTCGAATGCAGAGGAAAAGAGAGATTTAACGTCACGTGAGTGTGCGATCGGCAGCAACATCCAGACACAGACAATGAAAGATGTTGATACACCGCTGGTACGATCGAGAAAGGGCAGGTCGGCACTGGGCACGGCCTGTAGCCATGTCAATAACAACACCGCCATGTAACACAGCCCCCAAAGGGCGAGCAGATGCGGCGCCACCAGCGCCCAGTTGTCCTCAGCCTCCGAAGCGGTGAAATCGCGATTTTGCGTTTCAGCCTTTCTCATCAGTGCACGCAGATACACGCCCACGAGTACCGCGGGCATAACAAACGGATAAAACACAATCCTGGTAATGGTTGTAAACCAGCTTTCCGTTCCGGGCAGCACAATCTGCAAAAAGCCGGCAGCAAACGCAAGGCCAATGACCCAATAGACCAGTTGCCTGAAGCGTTCCATTGTGGTCTGCGATTCTTCAACAGCTCGCGGCAGATGCCGGATATTGACGGCCGTGACATAGATGTCCTTCAGACCATCAAGCGCACGTCGACGTGCTGAACTCCATGAATAGGCGTCGCCGTCTTCAAAGATCTTGGTGAAACGTTCTTCTACCGGCGCTCCGTGCGTGCCCCACACGAATTGTTTGACACCCACTTTCTCCGCAATCTCGCGAGCATCGCGGCGCCGAATATCGAATGCGAGGACGCCGGGAACGGTCTCGCCGTCTTCGCAATTTCGGAGTTCACCGTCGAACCAAATTCCTTCAGGGAGCTTCTTCTTCTTACGAGCGAGGCCCGGCGCCCTGGAGGCTTTGTGCCGCTTTTTGTCGCTTAGCCTCGCCAACGGAATGAAGACAAGCGAGTTGGCACCATTGCGCTCAAGAAGAAGGTCGAAATCGGCGCTGTGCTTGCCCGGCGCGGCAGTCACCTCGAGACCATCAATCCGGAGTTGAACTTCTACAGGCTGGTTTTTGTTTTTTTTCCTGGACATGCAATAGGGCGCAATGCGGCTGTCAACGTGACGGAATCCGGATTGTAGCGCGTTGATCCAACTGGTGGTGGTCGGCAGACCCATACGGCATGGTAGCTACCAATGCCTGGAATTCCGTCTATACAGGCATTTCGACACTCCTTCCCCCGAAACTGTGCGCCACGTCCCGGATTATGTCTGCTTGGGTGCCTTAAGCTGGTAAAGGATAGGAAAGAAGTAGGTGACTCCATGCGTAACGCTTTGTTTATCCTGGCTTTGGCGCTGGTCGGCACTGCCGCGGCGTCCGATCGTGCGATACAGGTCGAAATCCAGTCACCCTCGGCCGGCCACACCGTTGAGGATGGCGTAACTAACGTCGAAGTCGAAGGCATTGCCTCGGCGATCGGCGGCGTGCGTTACCTCGATATCATGTTCGTCATGGATACGTCGCAGAGCCTGCGCCGCAGTGATCCGAGCGATTATCGTTCGGCGGGCGCCATTGGCCTGGTTCGAAATCTCTCGCCGAAAAGCGATATAAAGATCGGCGTCATCAGTTTCGATAGCAAGAGCGATGTCGCTCAGTCAATGACGTCTGACCGCGATGCGGCCATTGAGACGCTGCGGCTCCTGCCCCGGTCTGGGAGCACAAATATCGCCGCCGGTATCACTGCGGCGCTGGCCGAGCTGGAGCGCAACGGCAGGCCCGGTTCGTCGCGAGTCATCATGCTGTTTACCGATGGCATGTCGAACAAGAACAAGGCGTATGACGCGGCGATAGAGGCAACAAAGAATGGCATTACTATCCAGACGCTGATGCTCGGAAAAGACCAAAAGGGCAGCAAGATAATGGATACGATTGCCTGGGCTACGGGCGGCAGTTTCCTTCGTGTGTCCGATCCGAGCAAGCTCCCTGAGGCATTCCTGAATCTGCGCACGACGGGTGTCGACAGCGTGACGCTCAGCGTGAATGGCTCGGAGCCGGTGCCCGCGCGCCTGGCAGGCGGGACATTCGTGGGCAGCGTTCCGGTCGACATTGGTGAAAACCGTATCGTCGCGTTCGCGACGAGCCTGGACGGTGACACGCAGGAGTCCGAGATCCTGGTCAACGTGCGTGATACCAGCTGCGCGGCGCTGGAAGTGATGGCCCTCAACGAAGGACGGCCCGCACTCTCACTCAACGACCGTGCCGTGGAAATCGTCGTCGATGCGTCCAAGAGCATGTGGGGACAAATCGACGGCCGGTCCAAGATGGAAATCGCCAAGACCACGTTGGAGGAGGTCTCGTACTGGCTCCCCGAGGATCTCGACCTGGCGCTCCGTGCGTACGGCAACACGAGCTCAAGTGACGATAACAATTGCGCCGATTCCAGCTTGCTCGTGCCTTTCGGCGAACGGAACCGGGAGTACGTTCGGCACGCGATTGCGGGTTTGCGTCCCACGGGCCAGACACCGATAGCGTATGCGTTGAACCAGGCCGCGGGTGATTTCGGTTCGCTGCAAAGCGATCGGACGCTGGTGCTCGTTAGCGATGGCATCGAGAGCTGCGGCGGCGATCCCGTGACGGCGGCGTACGCGCTTCGTCAGCAGGGAATCGTTGTACACCTGATCGGCTTCGGGCTGGGGAATGCGACCGATGAAGACGCGGCGAGCTTGCAGGCTGTCGCGAATGCCTCTGGCGGACGCTATGTCACGGCCGGCAGTGCCGAAGAGCTCAAGGCGGCACTGGCAGAGACGGTCGCCACGTCATTCAGCGTGTACCAGGGCAGTACAGAGGTCGCGAGTGGATCACTCGGATCCGCCGGTGTGATGCTGTTGCCCGAGGGCGACTATCGTGTGCAACTCCACAGTTCACCGCCCGTAGAGGCCCAGGTCCGCCTGGCTCCGCGGGACAGTGTGACGCTCACGCTGGAAAAGAGTGGCGGCGTGGTGTCTCCATTCGAGCAACGCGATGAGCTTCCGCATACGACCTGCGAGGGCTTCATACAACCCGAGAGCATGCTGGGCGCAAGTACCGCCCGATAGAGCGCGTCTGCGTGCCGGTGGTTCGGTCCCACCCTGATATGATTGCCGTTGAGGCCCTCTCCCGTGCGCCTGGTACACACGACCGAGGCCGAAAGTGGCCTCCTCGAGCCCCGCGTCTAGCCCCAAATGTCGGACGTGATGCTCTGATACCAGCCCACGGCATAGCGCGATTCCGCTAACCGAAACGCGGCATCGGCATCTTTCGGGCTCACTCCGCCCGCGCCTTCGACAGCTGCGATCCCGTCATCACCGAGCCGGTAAACAGCGGCGACGGAAATGCCGTAATCGGGTCCGACGAGACTGTAGCAGGTGTTCACATAGGAAGGCTCCGGCAGTTCCTGACCGCTGAGACTGGCCACTATGGCCGTTGCACAAACCTTGCCCTGGCTGCTGGCAGCGTAGCCGGATTTCGGCATCGGGTTCGCGATCGCGGCATCACCGATCACGTGGATATGCTTTTGCACCCTGGATTCGAATGTGCGCTGGTCGATCGGACACCAGCCGCTGTCATTGGTGAGCCCCGCAACTTCCGCAATTGCTCCCGCCCTCTGTGGAGGAATCACATTGACGACGTCTCCTCGCTGCGGTTCGCCGAATGTGGGCTTGACGGCCATTGCTTTGACATCCACGCCGTCGATCGCCCCGCCTTCGGTTTCGCTGATCCACTCGATCATGCCCGGGTACAACGCCTGCCAGCCCTGCTCGAACAGCGGCTGCTTCGAGAATTTTGGTTTGGCGTCGAAAATCCGGATCTTCGCGCGCGGCTTGTTGTTCTTCAGGTAATGCGCGATGAGGCTGGCCCGCTCGTAGGGTCCCGGCGGGCAACGGAACGGATTGGGCGGCGGCGCAATAATCACAACGCCGCCGTCCGGCATCGCCTCGAGTTGCCTGCGCAGAATCATCGTCTGCTCGCCTGCTTGCCACGCATGCGGCATCGTCGCACTCGCCGCCTCGTTGTAGCCCTCGATCGCATCCCATTGCAAGTCGATACCGGGCGATACGACGAGGCGGTCATACTTCAGCGTGGATCCTCCGGCAAGACGGACTTTCTTCGCATCGGGGTCAATATCGACCGCGCTGTCATGCACGACCTTGACGCCATGCTCGTCGCGCAAAGCCTTATAGTCGTGGGTGATGAAATCCATGTCGTACAGCCCGCCCAGAACGGCGTTGCTGAGAGGGCAGGTTACGAAGTTCGCATCCCGTTCGACCAGCGTTACCTTAATGTCGCTGGACAAGCGGCGTAGGTACTTGGCACAGGTGGCGCCGCCAAAACCACCGCCGATTACGACGACTCGCCCGCCGGATGCTTTTGCCTGGCCGAGTGCCGGCCAACCGAGTACTGAAGTCGCGGTGCTCACAGCACCGACCGAAAGAACGAAATTTCTGCGTGTAATTCGACTCATGACTGCTGCTTCCTGTCATTCACTTTTGTTTGGATAAGTACTCGGAGATCAGGCGAATCTCCTCTTCGGTATAGCCTTTCACATGCCGGCCCATGACCGTGGACGGGACCTCACCTGAACGAAACCGCTCCAAAGCCTGGCGCAGGTACTTGGCGGACTTACCGGCGATAGACGGTATTGCTCCCGGGCTGCGTCCGTAGGTCCCGTGACATCCTTCGCAGGACGCACTCAGCATGGCACCGCGGCTAAGTTCTTCGGCCTGACCGGTCTGCCCGAGCAACAGGCCTGCCGCAATCAATAGTGTGACGTTCAAATGTCGGATTGAGGTTCGCATCGCTTCGATTCCTGTTTTGGACGAGGATTTTTGTCAGCGCATCCCCCGAAGGGTACTGATTATAAGATTAGCAGATGGAAACGAATATGCTAGTGCGCGGCCATAATGCAATATCGCGCCACGGCGTAGATTCTACTGCGATAGCAGATGTTCCGATTTCCTTCAGGGAGCTTCTTCTTTCTACGAGCGAGACCCGGCGCCTGGTCAGCGGCGGAGCTGTGATTGCGACAACAGAAGCAACGCCGATTGCGTTGCGGCTTTTGCGGGGGCGGTGAAAGGCGCTGGCAAAGCGCTCAAAGACTGCGGGGATCGACTATGCTTGTGCAAGCAGGCACAAACGTTCCGACCCCACACTACGGAGAAGTTCCCATGAACCTGAATCGTCGCGGTTTTTTGATTATTTCGGGGAGCGCCATTGCCGTGGCGAGCCTGCCTTTTGTGGCACGCGCCGGAGAGAAGCTGAAAATCGGCATGATCGGTTCCGGCAGAGTTGGCAGCGCGCTTGGCAACGCCCTGGTATTGGCCGGGCACGAAGTCATGTTCTCCTCGCGTCACCTCGAGGACGACCAGTCGCTTGCTGAGAGTATCGGCGCCGGTGCGAGCGCCGGAACGCCACGTGAAGCTGCCGCCTTCGGCGACGTGCTGTTCGTCGCCGTTCCCTACAGTGCGTTGCCTGATGTCGGCGAGGACCTGGCCGACCTGATCAAAGGCAAAGTGATCATCGATGCCTGCAATCCTTTCCCGAACCGCGATGGCGAGATCGCCGACTGGGCGCGCGAGAAGGGTGCTGGCCTCGCGTCGGCAGAGCTATTACCGGGTGCACTCATCGTGCGGGCCTTCAATGCCATCGGCTCCGCACGCATGGGTGCGGCGTATCAGGAGCCCGGCGCCGTCGGCATGCCGATTGCCGGCGACGATGCGGAGGCGGTGGCAGTGGCATCTGGCCTGATCCGCGACATCGGTTATGAACCTGTCCTCATAGGCGGGCTGGAGATGGGAAGACACCTGATACCGGGCACACCGCTGGCGGGAGAGCACAGCGCAGAAGAGATTCGGCAGATTGCGGCGGGGCTTGAGTAGTCCGATACAGGCTACGACTTTCCACCCCAGAGATTTGTTTCGCGCATTTGCATCCCTAACGTACGGTGACTACATGAAACGATCAATTTCAATCTGCAGCATGGCTATATTCCTGCCGCTCACATTCTGTTGCTCATTAGCGAGTAGTGCTGAAGCCCAGGAGCGGCCGAGAGCGCGTGACATCGGAATTATTGTTGGCGAATTCTCCCCGGGACCGAATAATGCGATTACCGACGTCGCCGGCGTCCGAGTTGGCCACACTACCGTCATAGAAGGTGAGGATATTCGAACCGGCGTTACGGCCATTATTCCGGCAGACGGCAATCTCTATACCAATCCGATTCCCGCCTGGATTCATGTTGGCAATGGTTACGGCAAGTTAATTGGCTCAACGCAGCTTCTCGAATTTGGCGAGCTGGAAACGCCGATACTCCTGACGTGCACTTTGTGTGTATGGCGCGCGGCGGAGGCACTCAAGGATTGGATTTACCAGCAGCCTGGCATGGGTGAGCATACGGTCAACCCAGTCGTGGGTGAGGTTAATGATTCGGTCGTTAACAACATGTGGGCTGCGCCGCTGCGCCGCGAACACGTTTTTGCGGCGTTGAACAACGCGACCGGTGGCGCGGTTGTGGAAGGCAGTGTTGGCGGCGGGACCGGCGCGCAAACCTATCACTGGAAAGGAGGGATAGGCACGAGCTCGCGGGTGTTGCCCGAAGAGCTGGGTGGATACTCCGTTGGCGTACTTGTGCAAAGCAATCTTTTGGCGGGGGCAACGCTCCGAATGAACGGTGCGCCCGTTGGCCGCGCGCTCGACCACTACGCTTATAAGAACGCACATGCTGCCAGTTCAGACGGCGCTTTCTCCAAACAGGATGGATCGATCATGATGGTCGTTGCCACCGACGCCCCACTGGACACGCGTACGCTTGCTCGCCTTGCAATGCGCTCCATGTTGGGTATTGCACGCACGGGCTCTGTTGCAGAAAACGGGTCAGGCGACTACGTCATCGCGTTTTCGACCAATGAATCGGTGCGCAGAGTGCGTGAAAGTAACGAACCGATGCTTGCTCCGACACTTCTAAACTCGTCGATGAACCCGCTCTTTACAGCGGTCGTTGATGCCACGGAAGAGGCTGTTTACAACGCATTGTTGCAAGCGACTACCGTTGAGAGCTCCAGGGGCCGCCTAAGCGCGATTCCTGTGGATGAAGTGATCCGGGTGTTGCGGGAATACAGTACCAGTGAATAGCACAAAAATGCGGCGAGACGACATCTCATCGACGCTGGCGATGAACGAGCTCGTTGAAGAATTGCGCGATAGCGGGCGCACCGTTTTTCACATGGGATTCGGTGAAGCACCCTTTCCCGCACACCCGCGGCTCGTGAAGTCGCTTCGTCATTATTCGACACAAAAGCGTTACCTGCCGGTTGCCGGTCTGCCCGACCTTCGATCGGCCATCGCAGAGCACTACGCGCGACTCGCTGGCATCAATACTGGTGACTTCGACGTCATGGTTGGGCCGGGTAGCAAGGCTTTGTTGTTCGCCCTTCAAATGTGTATTCCTGGCGACCTCCTGTTACCCGTTCCCTCGTGGGTCAGCTATGCGCCGCAGGCCGCGTTGCTCGACCAGAACGTCATTCCTGTCGCTCTCGAACTGGCAGAGACAGGACTGTCTATCGACGCAGAGACCCTGCGACGGGCAATTAGCAAGGCGCGCGCGGACGGCATGGCGCCTGCCAAGATGATTCTCAACTATCCGAGTAATCCAACCGGTCTTACAGCGAGCGACGCGGCGCTGGCATCGATCGCCGAGGTTTGTCGATCTGAGAAAATTATTCTGATTGCGGACGAGATCTACGGGCGTCTTGCGTACGACCACCGTTACCGAAGTGCTGCAAGCCACTTACCTGAGTCAACGGTTATCACGACTGGCCTTTCGAAACATTTATCGGTCGGAGGCTGGCGCCTGGGTATTGCACTGATTCCGAAAGCTGCGACGGGACTGTTCAATGATATGTGTCGTGTCGCCAGCGAAACCTGGTCCTGCGTCTCGACGCCAATACAGTATGCGGCGATCGACGCCTATCTGGAGCATCCGGATGTAGAAGACTTCGTTCGACAGACAACCGATATTCACGCTTGCGTTAATCAGTACGTAGCCGAAAAACTGCGCGCGCTCGGCGCCAAATGTCACATGCCACAGGGCGGGTTTTATACCTGGCCCGATTTCACGAAATTGCTCGGACATGTGTGCGCTACGTCGGACGAACTGGCGCATCGATTACTTGATGAACACGGAGTAGCAACTCTCGCTGGTACTGCATTTGGCGAACGCCCCGATAAGCTGCGCCTTAGGTTGTCCGGCTGCGACTACGATGGCGGGACGGCGCTCGAGCTTTGGCCTGAGCTTGGCAAGAGTGCGGATGAGTTTGTCGCTCGGGCGGCACCGAATGTCGCTGCCGCCTTGGGCGAGATAGAAGATTTTGTAAGCCAGCAATAGCGATAGGCTCCGCTACCCTGTGCTCAGCGCACTGAAAAAGATGTATCCTCGAAGCCTGTCGGAGAATCAGTCGAACCGACAAAGTGATCCGTCAATAATTAAATCAATAAGTATTAAGGGGACAAAAATGAAAAAGATTCTAATTGCCGCATTCTTCCTGTTGCCGTTGAATGCCATTGCCGAGCACATGGATGTCATCGAATTCAAGATGTTGGAGGGCTGCTCGAGGGACCAATACATGGCGATCGTGGAGGACTTCAATAAATGGGGAGAAGATTTCGGCTACGAGGCGAAAATTGCATTTCCGCTGCAAAGTAACAACCTGACCAACTTGTACTGGCTAGGTACAAGTGCAAATGCCGCAGCATTCGGCAAGGCTTGGGACGCCTGGCGCGATGGGCAGGCCGATGCTGACTCCGTGCCCGCCAAACTTGCGGCGAGATTTGCTGTCTGTTCACAAAACATTGGGCGGCGCGGCTACGACGTTTTCTGAGTAAGCGTTAGTTTTTACAGCGCTGTACACAAGAAGCCCCGGCAATGCCGGGGCTTTTCTTTTGGATGATCGCAAGCTGGAAACCCAATGCAAACCGGTGGTTCGGTCCCACCCTGATATGATTGCCGTTGAGGCCCCCTCCCGACGGATCGAACCGATGGATCGCGAAACAGCTTTCTGGAACAAGCATGCGGACAAGTATGCGCGGCGGCCCATCTCAGACGAGGCTGCGTACCAGAAGAAACTAGAGGCCACGCGCAAGTACTTTCAGCCCGACATGGAAGTGCTGGAGATCGGCTGTGGCACCGGCATGACGGCAATCGCCCATGCGCCATTCGTAGGGCATATTCGTGCAACCGACCTTTCTCCGCGAATGGTCGAGATTGCGAAGGACAAGGCAAAGGCCGCGGGCATCGACAACGTGACGTTCGAAGCGTTATCGGTTGATGCACTCGAGGTGCCGGGCGCCAGCATCGACGTAGTCATGGCACACAGCGTCCTGCACCTGCTCGAAGACAAGGAGCGGGCCATTGCCGACATCCATAATATGCTCAAGCCCGGTGGCGTATTCGTGACCAGTACGGCCTGCATCGGTGACATGATGCTACCGATCCGGCTCATCGTCCCGGTGGGACGGTTCCTGCGGTTGTTCCCGCCTGTAAAGGTTTTCTCAGTTGCCGAGTTGAAGGACAGTCTCGAGAGCGCAGGGTTCGAGATCGACTACGAATGGCAACCGAAGAAGAGCGCGGCCGCGTTCATCATCTGTCGGAAACGATAGCGAACCTGAACACTTCACCACCTATTCAGTCGGCGTCCGCCGATTTTAGAATGTCGTCCCAGCGTCGGGTGAGCAGGTTCTTCTTGTAGCCGGGTAATTGGTACTGCCAACCGGACAGTTGGTTGCCGATGTCGGAGGGGGTTTCAAACGTCACCCAGGTGTCCTCGTCGTCGGTGCGGACCTGGGCCGTTACTTGCAGGCCGTCCCACGTTTCGAATACAACCGACGTCTCGAAGGGACCGTCAATTGCCTTGCGAACATCGTCAAACTTGAGCGCACTCAAAGTAGCTGCAATGCCATTGGCGACCGTTGCGTAACTGAGTTCCCGTCCTTCAGGAATATCGAGCACGGTGAAGTCGGTCTGATCTTCAGTGTCTTTTGCAATGGCAATGGTCTCGCCATCGTCGTGTGTAATGGTGACACTTCGCACTTGCTTCGAGTCGATATCGAGAATATCGGTCGACAACCAGTCGCTGGCCGCCGCTGGAATGCCTGGGTTCTGATCAACCAGATAACTGGTCTCCTCGTCGGCCAATCGAGCGTAGCGGTGGTTCCCTTGTGCGGACTCTCCAAGGATGATCGCGTAGGAGAAACCCTCGCCATCGATAATGATCTTGGTGCCCTTGCCTCCGCTCTCCGGGTCGTCGACACCCAGTTTTTCGTAGCGCTCCGGACTCGACGTCTTTTCCTCAACAATCCGGGCTTCTGCCAATGCCACGATCAGCGGTCTCAACTTTCCAATGTCGACGGCGTAATCGTCTCGAGCACTGTTCACCCAGGTACCTGAAACTTGCCGCAAGGTCAGCGTATCGGCATTGGCGGTGAAAATACGAACCTGCTGTATTGAGTTCGCATGGTCGGCAAGTTCTGGCAGCAGGGTCCGATCCTGCGTCGCAGGGCCGGTGTCATCTGTACGCTCGACAACAGCAATCAGCAGAACCAGAGCAACGACGATGGCCACGAGGCCCCTGATAGTCTTCTTCGTCATGCGTGCTCCTGTTGCCGGCGCCGCCACAACGCGAATAAGGTAGCCAGCGTCAGCAGCAGTGGAACGAGGCCGATATTGATGATCTTCAACAAGGTACCCAGGTTCTCGATATCCTCGTCCAGGCCCCGCTGCACGGCGCGCAACTCCTTGCGAATCGATGCGCGCTGGTCCACGAACCGGTCAAGCTCGGCCTGCTGTTCTGCAGTCAGCAGCAGGCTGCCTGTGTCCTCACGGGACGACTGCAGCTCGCCCAGGCGCCGCTCGGTCTCGGCAAGCTCCTGTTGCAGGCGCTGCTCAGTCTCGCGGAACCGGGTTTCGGCACTTGCGCGAAGCTCTTCGACTTTGGTAAACGGCCGCGAAAAACTGCCGCGGCTGCGAACCGCGATCAGGTCAGTGCTGCCAGTCAGGTTTTCGAGGGCATTCATGACGAACGCGCCATTGTTCGCAAACGAGTTGGCAATTTGCTGGCCGAAGAAGTTCTGCACCTGAACCCACATCGCGTCACTCAACAGGTCGACGTCGGCGACGACTATCAGGTTAACGGGCTCGGACGATTCGCTTAAGAAGTCCGTTGACGGTTCGCTGTCCGGGAACGCGCTTGGCAGGGTTCCGCTGATTCGGGCTGCAACAACCAGTGGCTCACCACTTTGCACAAAACCGTCCTGCAATGAACTCGGGTCCGGCAGAAAAGAAAACCGCTGCGCCGGCATAGTCATCGACGCCGGGCTCGACGTCAGCAGCGGCTCGAGTGTCGCTTCGCTGCCGTCGGACAGCTGCAATCGACCTGCCATGGCCGCATTAATGGTGCCGAGTTCGGCGGTAATGATGTCGCTACTGTTCATACGATCGGCGGTAATGCCGAGATAGCCATAATGGCGTGTAGGGCGGCTGCTGAAACCGGTGTTGATGGCCAAGGCGAGCTGCGCATCGGCGACAACTTCCTGCGCGCTAAACTCGATACCCCAGCCGTCGAACAGTAGCGGTAGATCGGAGGCCTGGCCCATGGATGGCATACCCTGGGGCATTCCCTCAACAGGCTCCGCGTCAACAGCGGCTACCGGATCAACGAATATCAGCGCCTTGCCACCGCGCATCACGAATTGATCAATTGCATACTGCGTCGCGTTCGACAGGTTTTTTGGCTGCACGATCCACAATAGGCCGACGTCGTCAGGCACCGCCTCGAACGAGCTCCCGAGGTCGCGTATCTCAAACAGCTGCTGTGCCTGCTGGTAGACCACCCAGCTGGGTTGCATGCGCTGCGACTGTGGATCGAACTGCCCGGTCATCGAGACACCCGACACCAGCCCAATGACTTTGCGCTCCGGGTTGGCCAGAGTGCTGACGAGTTTGGCGAGATCGTATTCGAGAAACGCTTCCTTGTCGGGCTGAAAGAATGGAATGGTTTCCTCATCGCCAATGCTGTTGGTGCCTGCGAGGCCGAGGTACACAGGATCCGGTGTCGCACCGATTTGCACGCCCTGCAATCCGAACTGTGCCGCCCGATCTTCCTCTTCCGAAAACGGCAGCGGATCGATGACGCTGAGGCGAAGCTTGCCACGACTGGTATTCGCAAACTCCTCGAGCATTTCGCGCACCCGGTTGGCGTAGTCACGTAGTGACGGTGCGCCTTCGGTCGCCTGGTCGGAATAATACAAGTACAGGTTTATTGGTTCGTCGATGTTCTGCAGGATGCGCTTCGTGCCGTCCGACAGCGTGTACAGATTGCTCTCCGTGAGGTCAATGCGCAGACCCTTGAACAACTGATTCGACGCGATGACCGCCGCGATGAACGCGACTGCCAGTAAGAGCAGACCAGACGCACCGAGACGTTGTTGAGCTTGTGTGCTCATCGTTAGTCGGCCTGTTTCCAGCCCAACACAATGGTGTTGGCGTACAGGAACGCAGCGATCACGAGTGCGAAATAGACGAGGTCCCGCAGATCGATGACGCCCCTGGATATATCGGCGAAATGCGTAAGGAAGCTCAGGGACGCGACACCATCAACGAGGACTTGCGGCGCCCAGCCGGCAAAAAGATCCAGCACCAGCGGGAAACCGGACAACAGAAAGCCGAAACACACGACCACACTGATGACAAACGCAATGACCTGGTTACGCGTGAAGGCCGACAGGCAGGATCCGATCGCAAGAAAGCCGCCAGCCATCAGGAAACTGCCTATGTAGGCCGCCAGGATTGTGCCGTTGTCCGGTTCGCCGAGGTAATTGACGGTGATCCAGATGGGAAAGGTCAACAACAGCGCGATGCCGGTAAATGCCCACGCGGCCAGAAACTTGCCCGCGACTGCCTGCATCGGAGTGATCGGTAGAGTCATGAGAAATTCTACCGTGCCGGACTTTCGCTCTTCGGCCCACAGTCGCATCGCTATGGCTGGCACCAGGAACAAGTACAGCCAGGGATGAAAGTTGAAGAAGGCGCGCAGATCAGCCTGGCCGCGTTCGTAGAAGCCGCCCAGATAAAAGGTGAAGGTCCCCATCAGCATCAGGAAAATGACGATGAAGACGTAGGCAACCGGCGTTGCAAAGTAGCTCTGCAATTCACGCCGGAACAACGCTTTGATCATGTGCACGAGTCGGCCTCCTTTTCGGGAAGGTCACTACCTTGTGTGACGCGGCGAAACACCACATCGAGATCGCCATCGCCCTGTTCAGTCAGGTTCTTCGGTGTGTCGTCAACGAGTATGCGGCCATCGGCAATGATGATCGCGCGTGTGCAAACGGCGTTGACCTCTTCCAGTATGTGCGTCGATATCACGATGAGTTTTTCTTCGGACATCGACCGGATCAGTTGCCGGACTTCGTGTTTTTGATTTGGATCAAGCCCGTCGGTCGGTTCGTCGAGGATGAGTACATCGGGGTCGTGTAAAATTGCCTGCGCCAGTCCCACTCGACGCTTGAATCCCTTGGACAGCGTATCGATGGATTGATTGAGCACGGGTGCGAGGTGCAGCAAGGTGATGACCTCGTCCAATCGCTGGCGACGCTCGTTGCCTGACAGTCCACGAATATCGGCCACAAAATCGAGAAACTGCTGCGGTGTCATTTCGGCGTAGAGCGGGGCGCCTTCGGGCAGGTATCCAATGCGGCGTTGTGCGGCTAGCGTGTCTGTGAGGATGTCGTGCCCGCAGATCGAGGCGGTTCCGGCGCTGGGCGCAACAAACCCCGTGACCATTTTCATAGTCGTCGATTTGCCGGCGCCGTTGGGCCCGAGGAAACCCAACACCTCCCCGGGTTTGCAACTGAAGCTCAGGTCGTCAACAACCGTGTGACGGCCGTAGCGCTTTGTCAGACCTTTCGTTTCTAACATCGGGCTTGTCTTTTCAATTCGATCCTGTAATAGCGAGCGGCCGATTTTTTATCAAAAAGAAAAACGATTTTCAAGACCTGCCGGGGCTCTTCGCATTAATCTGAAGATTCGCGCGCCAGTGGTTCGGCTACACCCTGCTATGATTGCCTTTGACACCCCTCCCGACGGATCGAACCTGAACCCTTCACCACAGAAAGTCCTGGAAGATGTCTTCGGCTATGCAGAGTGGCGGGGACAACAACAGGCGATAATTGAGGCCACGCTGCAAGGTCGCGACTCCCTCGTGATCATGCCGACCGGTGGCGGAAAATCGTTGTGCTACCAGATTCCGGCACTATTGAAAGAAGGAACGGGTCTCGTCGTTTCGCCCCTGATCGCGCTGATGCAGGACCAGGTCACGGCACTGCGTGAACTCGGCATTGCAGCGGAGTTTCTGAACTCCAGCCAGTCGCCTGATGAGCGGCGGGCGGTAATGAGCAAGCTTCGGCAAGGCAGCTTGCAGCTCTTGTATGTCGCGCCGGAGCGTCTGGTGACCGAACACACCAAGTCATTGTTACGTGACATACCGTTATCAATCATCGCTATTGATGAGGCCCACTGTGTGTCGCAGTGGGGCCACGATTTTCGCAGTGACTACCTGGGGTTGGGTGACCTTGGTGCGTTGTTCCCCGGCGTGCCACGCATGGCCGTAACGGCCACTGCAACCGATAAAACGCGCGCGGAAATAGTTGCTCGACTCGAGCTTAATGAGCCCGAACTCTTCGTTGCGAAGTTTGATCGGCCCAATATCAGTTATGCCGTGCAAGTCAAAACCGATGCTCGCGGGCAACTGTTGAAGTTTCTGCAGGCACATCGTGACGCAGCAGGAATCGTCTATTGCCTCTCGCGCAAGAAAACAGAGAGCACCGCCGCCTGGTTGTGCGCACAGGGATTTGAGGCGTTGCCATACCATGCCGGACTCGCCGCCGAGGTGCGTAGAGAAAACCAGCGCCGCTTTCTCGCTGAGGACGGTCTGGTGATCGTCGCGACAATCGCCTTCGGCATGGGTATCGATAAGCCGGACGTGCGTTTCGTTGCGCATCTCGATTTGCCCAAGAGTATTGAGTCCTACTACCAGGAAACTGGCAGAGCCGGCCGGGACGGCGAGCCCGCTGATGCCTGGATGGTCTACGGCCTGCAGGATGTGGTGCGTCTGCGGCAGATGCTCGAGGAGTCCCAGGCGGACGAGGAGTACAAGCGCTACG
>JAOTUU010000256.1 GCA_029863705.1 Gammaproteobacteria bacterium | reverse complement strand
AGGAGTTTGTCGATGATCCGGTGGTTGCTGAAATCGTCGAGCCTATTGCGATTCCCAAACCGGACGAGTTTGTCGAGCCTCTTGTCGATTTTTCATTGCTGCCGGCGCCTACAGCAGAGGTTCCAATTGCATTGCGGGGCAATTCTGTCGTTACGTCGACGGTTACCTTACGCGAGGACGCCGGTTCCGCGACGGTTGACCTCGTGCGCGAGAATGTCGACTTTCCGCTAACACTGCGGATCGAAGAAGTGCGGTTTAGTGGTAACCGATCACCCTGGGCGTCCAAACAGTACGAGTTTTCGGATAATGGCTTCGTGGAATTCCCGGTTGGCCAAAGCCGTGCGCGGGTAACGCTCACTATGACGCCGGATCAACGGCGAGAAGCGGATCAGCAGTCGACTCTACGAGTACGTGAGTCCGAAAGTGCGACGTCTGAACTCGCGCTGATTAATGTGATACTCGAGGATGATGACCAGCGTGTATTCGAGGCGAGTTTGCCTGCGAATACAGTCGCGTTTGCGACAAGCCAGGTCTCGGTCAGGGAGCAGGATCCGGCAGTCCAGATCGATATTCTTCGTTTTAACCCGGACGACACATCGCTGGCAGTGGGATTTGCTCTACGTGACATTACTGCCACGAAAGGTGAGGACTACTTTGCGCCAAGTGGCTATACGATCACATTCGGGCCAGGCCAGCGGTCGGCCAGATTGCTCATCCCGTTGGTACAGGATTCCGACTATGAAGATAACGAAGCGTTTAGCGTTGAGTTATCGAATGCTGATTCCAACGCTGATACCGAGATCTACAGTCGCATAGCTGTGATGATCCGCGACGACGATATCTAGGCCTTCGGTCGCCATGCCGTTTCGTATTTCGTTGTAACTGAAATCGTTGCTAGACTCTCGTGACACGCCTGATGTCGTATCGGGCGATTGAGTTTGCAGGGCATACAATGGACGAAAAGGAATTGCGGCGTTATTCACGCGTCGTTGTCGATGGTGATGAACAGGCACCAAGTCGCGCGATGTTACGCGCCGTGGGATTTACAGATGACGATTTCAAGCGGCCGCAAATAGGAATTGCGTCCACATGGGCTATGACCACGCCCTGCAATATGCACGTCAACGATCTGGCTGAGGAAGCTGCGCAAGGTGCAGACGAAGCGGGCGGTAAGGCCGTCATCTTTAACACCATCACCATCTCCGACGGCATCTCGATGGGCACTCCCGGAATGCGCTATTCCCTGGTCTCACGTGAAATTATTGCGGATTCGATAGAGGCGGTCACGAGTGGTGAGGGTTTTGACGGGCTCGTTGCTATAGGTGGTTGCGACAAAAACATGCCCGGCTGTGTAATGGCCATGGCGCGTCTGAATCGCCCTGCAGTATTTGTGTACGGCGGCACCATCAAACCAGGTGCCAAGCGGCGCGATATCGTGTCTGTTTTTGAAGCAGTCGGAGCCAGGTCCAGCGGCAAAATCAGCGAAGAAGAGCTGTTGGAAGTCGAACGCACATCGATTCCAGGACCTGGCGCCTGCGGTGGTATGTACACCGCGAATACGATGGCTTCCGCTATCGAAGCATTGGGCATGAGCCTGGCAAACAGCTCAGCCCAGGAAGCGGTGTCTGCAGAAAAGGTAAACGACTGTCACCGCGCAGGTGCGGCAGTGTTGAACCTCATCGAAAAAGACATAAAGCCTCTCGATATCATGACTCGCGACGCTTTTGAAAACGCTATCTCGGTTGTCATTGCATTGGGTGGCTCCACAAACGCTGTGTTACACCTTATCGCAATGGCTCGCGAGGCGAACGTTGAGCTGGCGCTCGACGACTTCACACGTATCGGGGCGAATGTGCCATTGCTCGCGGATCTCAAACCGAGCGGCAAGTACCTGATGTCGGAGCTTATTGAAATTGGCGGCATCCAGCCTCTTATGAAACGCATGTTGGATCATGGTCTCTTACACGGCGAGTGCCTGACAGTCACCGGTAAAACGCTTGCCGACAACCTCGCGGATGTCGACGACTATCCAGCCGGTCAGGATATTGTTCGTGGCTTTGACGATCCGATCAAAGCGGATAGTCATCTTGCTATTCTCTACGGCAATCTCGCTCCTGAAGGAGCGGTTGCGAAAATTACAGGCAAGGAAGGGCTGCGCTTCGAGGGTATCGCAAGGACTTATCATTCAGAAGAGACAGCATTACAGGCCATATTGGACGGCGAAATCGTAGCGGGACATGTCGTTGTAATTCGCTACGAGGGACCAAAAGGTGGTCCGGGGATGAGGGAAATGCTCAGCCCGACCGGTGCGATCATGGGAAAAGGATTGGGCGCGGATGTAGCCCTCATTACGGACGGTCGGTTTTCAGGCGGAAGTCACGGGTTCGTGGTTGGACACGTATCACCAGAGGCCGCTGTCGGTGGGCCGCTAGCCCTTGTCGAGGACGGCGACAAAATCGTAATTGATGCGCAAAACAAGCAGATGAATGTCGATCTTAGTGAAGCTGAAATGAGTCGCAGACGCGGCAACTGGAAGCGGCCGTTGTCTCCCGTCAAGACCGGTGCACTGGCCAAATATCGTGCAATTGTGTCCTCCGCGTCAGAAGGGGCGGTTACGAACCCTCCGGTCTGGGATGAGTGAATACTTGACCTTTCTGACAAGGTTCGTTTTACTTCGTCAATGTCCTTTTCTGTCACCCATGCAATGTGCCAACGCATCGAGTCACTCGATGTGAAAAAACACATACAATATATGGCGCGCCAGAGGTGCGTGGGTGCGAATGGCGATCGTACCGACTAGTAATAAAGTCCGGACATTGTCAACAAACCCGCGAGGATCATCCTGGCGGGTTTTTTTTTGCCCCATAATGGGCGCATAAGAACATTCGAATATCGTGGAGGATCCTGAAATGTCCAATTTGAGTTGGCACGTAAAACTAATCGGATTGGCTCTCAGCGCAGGTCTCATGGCGGCCTGTGCAAGCACGCAACCGACGCGTAGCGAGGCAACCACCGATTCGGGGCGCCCCTTATCTGAGGGACTCAAAGCCTACGATGTCGAGCACTACACACTGCGCAATGAAATACTCGTAGATACGAAGTCGATCGCCGGGTCAGCGAGTATCCGCTTTCATACCGTGGAGCCACTTTTGACGCTGGAATTGGATTTTGACGGTTTATTTTCGATCGACCGAATAGACGACGTTAGCGGTGAACTCTCGTATACGCGTGATGAAGCCAAGCTGTACATAGTGCTGGCAGAAGAGTTGGCAGCAAATACCTCGCATGAGGTCACCGTGCACTATCACGGTGTGCCGATCGAGGCGAAACGTGCACCCTGGGATGGCGGTTTCGTCTGGGATACGACGCCGTCTGGAAAACCGTGGATAGCGACGGCCATGCAAGGCGAAGGTTGTGACATCTGGTTTCCGTGCAAAGATCACCCGAGTGGTGAGCCGCAAAGCCTGGACCTCTTCTTCACGGTGCCGGCTGGGCTTACTGCTGCTTCGAACGGGGTGTTGGTCAACGTTGCAGAGGAAGCCGACGGCCGCAGGACATTTCACTGGCACACAGACCTGCAAACCAATACATATGGCATCGCGCTAAATGTCGCGCCATATGTCCTGATAGAAAGCAGTTTCACGTCATCAAATGGAACCGAAGTGCCATTGCAGTTCTGGGCGATCGAGGACCACGAGGAAAAAGCCCGGGAGTTGTTTGACAGAGAATTCAAACCGGTCATTGAATTTTTCGAACGCAAAGTAGGGCCGTACCCGTGGGGTCAGGAAAAACTGGGCATCGCTGAAACACCGCACCTCGGTATGGAGCACCAGACGATCAATGCGTACGGCAATGAATTTGCGCGCGGTCCTTATGGCTTCGACTGGTTGTTTCACCACGAGCTCGCGCACGAGTGGTTCGGCAATGTAATGACGCATAAGATTGTCTCCGACATGTGGCTTCACGAGGGCTTCGGCGCATTCATGCAGCCTGAGTACACGCGTGAAGTGCTGGGCGAGGCGGCATTCTATGCCAGCATGTATGGCACGTACCGGGGCATCAGTTCGTGCAATGCCATAGCACCTCGAGAGGAGTTCTCCGAGGATGAACTGTATTTTGACGACAAAGAAGGTAAAGGTCCTGCAGGTGATATCTATTCCAAAGGCACCTGGTTGTTACATAGCTTGCGCAATTTGATCGGTGAAGAGCCGTTTTGGCGCGCTGTAAGACGTCTTGTGTACGACACGGCGAGCCCTGAGCTGTTAAAGCCTCCTATCGAAGCACGATTCCGAACAACCGATGACTTTATGCGATTCGCAAGCGAAGAAGCCGACCAAGACCTCGCGTGGTTCTTCGAGGTTTATGCGCGGAGTGGGCCACTGCCCGTGTTGGAGATGACGGACACTGAAGACGGCTTGCAACTCGAATGGAATACACCAAACGACTTGCCATTTCCTATGCCCATTCCGGTGCAAGTGAATGACGAAATGCGTA
>JAOTUU010000255.1 GCA_029863705.1 Gammaproteobacteria bacterium | reverse complement strand
GGGATTAGCTCGAGTATACGCATGTTGTCCTTCAGGCCGAAGAAATTCAGCGTCTCGAGAGGCCTGCGGTTCCTGTCACGGTCGCGGTCCGCTTGCGGACGCGCTTCGGCGGCCAAAGCAGCCTCGACTTTCGTGTCGATTTCATTAGCGGCGAGGGCGCTGCCGGCCAGCGCAAGTATCGTGAATGCGAGTAGTGCTCTCAAGGTTTTGCTCCGTGGTTTAAGTGCAGCGAGGATAATAGCATCTCAGGCATCCCTGGCCAGCGCGTAGTCTCTTGATTGCAGTGTGACTGGCGTCTCGTCGCATTTCGGCGACCGCTGCTACGATTAATGGATATTTGCATTTCTGCCATTTACTACGGTCCTGCCGGTATGAGCATTCACAAGCGACAAATTGACGTCGATGGGCTACGTATCGGTATGTTTGTATCGCAGCTCGATCGCCCGTGGATCGAGACCCCATTCCTTTTTCAGGGGTTCTGCCTACGCAGCAAAAGCGAAATCGACGAGCTGCGGCAGTACTGCGATTTTGTGGAGATTGATTTCGAACAGTCGGAGGTTTCGCTGAACGATACGCAGATGATCAAACTGCGTGGCACATCGAAATCAACCCCTTCAGGATCGAAGCGCAAACGCAGCTTCTGGCGACGATTTCTGCAGTTCCTGTTCAGACGAAAACAGCGTGAACAAGTCAATGGCCCGGGCGCCGGTGATCATTACAAGGACTCAGTCAGTGTCGCCGATGAATTGGTAGTTGCGAGAACCCTGCACACCGGTGCGTTGCAGAAACTGATATCCGTCCTTGATGACATTCGGCGCGGTGCAACAGTTCGTGTGCCAGATCTCGAGATTGTCGTTGACGGTATGGTTGATAGTGTTCTTCGCAACAGTACCGCAATGGCGTTGTTGGTTAGAATGCAAAAAACCGATGATTACATGCATGCGCATTCGCTCTCGACGGCTATGTGGGCGCTGGTCTTCGGGCGACACCTTGGCCTCGACAAGGATTCACTGAAGGCACTGGGACTCGGCGCCTTGCTACTTGATGTCGGGAAAACAAAGCTGCCGTTACAGTTGATTCGAAAACGAGGTCCTTTAACTGACGTTGAGCGCATGCATGTGCGGAACCATGTCAACCTGGGACTGGAGATCATCCGCCACGCGGAAGCACTGGACAGCCGAGTTTTGGAGATGGTCGCTACTCATCACGAACGATTCGATGGTTCTGGCTACCCGAAAGGGCTGAGCGGCAGCCAGATTCCGGTGTTCGGGAGGATCGGTGGAATCGTCGACTCTTATGCTGCGATGTCGAGTGATAGATCCTATGCCAAGGCGATGTCTTCGTACGACGCAATGCGCGAATTCAAGGCGCTTTCGGACAAAAGTTTTCAATCCGAATTGGTTGAGCAATTTATTCAAGCGATCGGGATCTTTCCTGCGGGCACGCTGGTTGAGCTCAACACAGGAGAAATCGCCGTCGTATTGAAGGAGCATCGTGCCAGTCGCCTGCGACCGGAGGTGGCTATTATCCTCGATGCCAATAAGCGACCGCTGGACGATTTCAGAGTCGTCAACCTTGACGAGCAATCGGTGGATTCCAGTAAGACCGTGAATGTGTGGATCACGCGCGGCGTTAAGCCCGGCGAGTACGACATCAAAATCGATGATTATTTTCTGTGAATTCCGTTGCAAGCTCGCGATCTGAATAAGGCGGACCCCCTGGCATTGGAGCAGGAAGTCGAACGCTTGATGAAAGCGAGCGACACGCCATTTTCGTTGCTGATGGTGGACGTGGGCGATACAGGACAAATATTCGTCAGGTCGGGCCTGGATGCCAGCCGCAAGGTTCTTCTCAATATTGCGAAATCGTTGCAGTCGTTTTGTAGAGCACAGGATCGCTTGTGTCGTATTGGCGACGATGTCTTTTGTATTCTTCTTCCAGGTGTGCACAAGAAGGGCCAAATAACGCTCGCTGCAGAAAAAATTGTTCGCCTGCATTCCGACGTTATCCAGAAATTCGACCCATTACTACATTCGATGGTGAGAATAGGAATTGTCAGCTTTCCGCAGTATGGCAACGACCCGGCCAGCCTCATTCACAAAGCTGGAATTGCCCTGGACTCTGCCAAAAAGACCGGCAGTCCCTACGTCCCGTATTCGTCGGCATTGGCGCAAGCTTTGATTGACCAATGGCACCTGAAACAAGACCTTGCTGATGCGATCGCGGACAAGGCCCTGGAGCTCTACTACCAGCCCAAGTTTGACATGGCCAGTCGCCGTCCTTGCGGTGCCGAGGCATTATTGCGTTGGACGAGCCAGAAGCATGGTCAGGTCTCGCCGGAGATCATCGTGTCACTTGCCGCAGAGATGGGGCTGATGCACGAACTCTCGGGATTCGTGTTCACGACGAGCCTGCTTCAAGCTGCCGAATGGCCCGGCATTGGCAAACAGCTTGGGCTATCCGTCAACCTCGAAGCTACGTCGTTGCAGCAGGAAGAAACGCTGGACATGGTGGCCAAGATATTCTCCATTTGGGGAAACAGCGAGCGTGAGCTCACCGTCGAAATCACAGAGGGCGCGCTGGTAGCAGATTCCGACTCCAACTTCGAACGCCTGAAAAAACTGCGTTCGGCCGGTATCGGTATTTCAATAGACGATTTTGGCACGGGATACTCATCACTTTCCTACTTCAGGACCATTCCTGCAACCGAGCTAAAAATAGACCGATCTTTCATAGCGAACATGCTCGAGTCGGACCAGGACCGTCACCTGGTCGAAGCGATCATTTGGCTGGCCCATCGATTCGGGCTTACGGTTGTTGCCGAGGGCGTACAAAATACGGCCGAAATAAATCTGCTGACTGAGTTCAAGTGTGACGTTTTCCAGGGGTATTACTTCTCAGAAGCGCTGCCGCAGGAAGAATTCTGTCTCTGGCTCTCGAGGTACAAGACGCCTGAAGGCTTTCTTTAGTCTGAAAGAATGCGGTAACCAGATCTTTTAAAAACTGTTGAACGTGGCAGTGTAATATTCCTGATATGGCACCAGGAAAACCCTACCTCTCCAAGTCCCGCATCATCTCTGCCTGGCAGTGCGCAAAGAAACTGCATCTTGAGAAGCACCATCCGGAACTCGGGGTCGTGTCGGCTCGAACGGAGTCGTTGTTCGCGACGGGACACCGGGTAGGGGAGATTTCGCAGCAGCTATATGGCACGGCGGATTCGATCGAGATCCCGTTCAATCGCAAAATGAACCTGATGGTGCAACAGACCCGTGCGCTCATCGATAGCGGTGTCGATTTCCCAATCTTCGAAGCGACGTTTCAATATGACGGCGTATTGGTGCGTGTCGATGTGCTGATTCCGGAGACAGGTGGCTGGCGTGCGATCGAGGTCAAAGCCTCGACCTCGGTCAAGGACTATCACGTGCTCGACTGCGCGATACAGGACTGGGTCATGCGGCACGTCGGTTTGCCCGTAACCGCGATATCGCTGGCGCATATCAACAGCCAGTTCGTGTACCAGGGAGAGGAAGACTACGATGGGCTGCTCACGCAAGTCGACTTGACCGACGAGGTTCGAACGGTCGAGCCAACGGTCGACGTACTCATCAGCAGAGCACGTAACGCAGTCTCGGGCCCGATGCCAAAAATTCATGTCGGCGCGCAGTGCAACCAGCCTTATGAGTGCCAGTTCATCAACCACTGCTGGCCGACGGACGCCGAATACCCGATCGCCGGCCTTGGTGGCAGCAAGGCGAAGCTTGGCAACTACGTGGCGCTGGGTTGCCGTGACATCCGTGACGTCGATGCCGAAAGCATTTCGGCGGACACGCAGTTGCGCATTCACCGCGTCACCTGCAGCGGCGAGCCTGAGATTCTCGACGGTGCTCGCAAGACGTTGGAGACGTTGCCGTATCCGCGTTACTACCTCGATTTCGAAACGATCGGGCCCGCCGTGCCCATCTGGGAAGGCACGCGCCCGTATGCGCCTATTCCGGTGCAGTGGTCTTGCCATATCGATGATGGGGCAGGGGACGGCTCGTACTTAGACATGCGGCATGAAGAATTCCTCGACCTGTCGGGCGAATCACCGATGCGAGCGTTAGCTGAAAAGATGATCGAGTGCCTGGGTGACGCGGGGCCGGTGCTCATGTACACCAACTATGAAGAGACAGTGATCAATGGCCTCATCGACCTGTTCCCGGACCTGGAAGAGCCGCTGCAGAACATCATCGATCGGCTTTTCGATTTACACCCTGTCGTCAAGTTCAATTATTACCACCCGAAGATGCTGGGTTCGTGGTCTATCAAAGCTGTATTGCCGACCATCGCACCGCAGTTGGACTACGCCGATCTCGAGGGCATCAAGGAAGGCACGGCTGCTTCAGACGGGTTTATCGAAGCGATCAGCCCACAGACCTCACTGGAGAGAAAGATCGAGTTAAGAGAACAGTTGTTGCGTTACTGCCGATTCGACACCGAGGCCATGGTCGAGATCGT
>JAOTUU010000254.1 GCA_029863705.1 Gammaproteobacteria bacterium | reverse complement strand
CAGCCGAAGCCAATCGTAGTTTCGGTGTTGAATTTGGAATTAGAGTCAGGCGCTGGCCAATCGAAGTCAGCGCGAGGTTTTGAAGATGACGATGGGTCTTGTTGGCCGCAAGTGCGGCATGACACGTGTCTTTACGGAAGACGGAGTTTCGATTCCGGTCACCGTAGTGGAGGCACAGCCAAACCGAATCACTCAGGTGAAGACCGTGGAGACGGACGGCTATCGCGCGCTGCAAGTTGTAGCCGGAAGCCGCAAATCGTCCCGGGTCGCCAAACCTGCAGCCGGCCACTTTGCCGCAGCAAAGGTTGAAGCCGGCGACCTACTTACCGAGTTCCGCATTGCAGACGGCGATGACACGGAATATCAGATTGGCACGGAATTGCGTGTCGAGTTGTTTGATGAAGGCCAGAAGGTCGATGTCATCGGCACCTCGATTGGCAAGGGATTTGCCGGTACCGTCAAGCGCCACAACTTCAGCATGCAGGATGCCACGCATGGCAACTCGCTGGCGCATCGGGCACCTGGTTCCATCGGTCAAAACCAGACGCCGGGCCGTGTTTTCAAGGGCAAGAAGATGTCCGGCCAAATGGGCAACGTGCGCCGCACGATTCAAAACCTCGAGGTGGTGCGCGTTGACAACGAGCGCAACCTGCTTTTGATCAAGGGCGCTGTTCCGGGCCATCAAGGCGGTAAAGTAATAGTGCGCCCCGCTATCAAGGCCAGGAAGTAAGGGGCGTATTGATGAAATTAAAACTACAGGACAAAGGCTCCGTTGACGTTCTCGATTCCGCGTTCGGTGTGGACTACAACGAAGCGCTCGTACACCAGGTCGTAACGGCGTACCTCGCAGGCTCGCGTGCCGGTACCAAGGCGCAGAAGAATCGCGCCGCAGTACGCGGTGGTGGTGCGAAGCCCTGGCGCCAGAAGGGCACCGGCCGGGCACGTGCCGGTACTATCCGCAGCCCCATCTGGGTTGGCGGTGGTCGCACGTTTGCGGCGAAGCCACGTAACTACGACCAGAAGGTTAACAAGAAGATGTACCGGGCGGCGCTGCGCTCGATGCTGTCCGAACTGGTCCGACAGGACCGCCTGGTGATAGTCAATGACCTGGCGCTGGAAGCGCCGAAGACCAGGCTGCTGGCGACGAAGCTCAAGGAGCTCGAGCTTGACAGCGTGCTGATTCTTAACGAGGCGTTCGACGAGAAGTTGTTCCTGGCCGCACGCAACCTGCCAAACGTTGGTATTTGCGACGTTGCCGCCATCGATCCGGTTGTATTGGTTCGATTCGACAAGGTACTGGTGACCTTGCCGGCGCTGAAGCTTATTGAGGAGCGTCTGTCATGAGTATTGCCGCACACCAGGAAAGACTGATGACGGTCATTCGCGGACCGCACCTGTCAGAAAAAGCGCACATTGCAGCGGAGAAGAATCAGGTTGTCCTGAAAGTACGGACCGACGCAACGAAGAAAGAAATTCAACAGGCTGTTGAGTTGCTGTTCGAGGTAAAGGTCGAAGGTGTTCAGGTCGTTAATGTAAAAGGCAAGACGAAGCGCTTCCAACAGTCCAAAGGTCGTCGCACGGATTGGAAAAAAGCGTACGTGAAGCTGGCCGAAGGGAGCTCCGTCGAAGAGTTCTTCGGCGCTGAATAGAGGTAACGGTAGTGTCATTGCATAAAGCCAAACCAACCTCCGCGGGACGTCGATTTGTCGTCGCTGTCAAGACGCCGGAGCTGCATAAAGGCAAGCCATACGGACCGCTTCTCGACACGAAGATGTCAAAGGGCGGCCGCAACAACAATGGCCGGATTACGATACGCCACCAGGGCGGCGGTCATAAGCAGCGTTACCGTATCGTCGACTTCAAACGCGACAAGGACGGTATTCCGGGTGTTGTCGAGAGGCTCGAGTACGACCCGAATCGCAGTGCGCATCTGGCATTAGTCAAATATGCTGATGGTGAACGCAGATACATCCTGGCACCCAAGAACGTACGCGCCGGTACGCCGGTCATCAGTGGCGAAGACGCGCCGATCAAGCCGGGCAATACCCTGCCGATTCGCGCCATTCCCGTTGGTACGACGATACACAACATCGAGATGAAGCCGGGTAAGGGCGGCCAGCTGGTCCGTTCTGCCGGTGGTTCAGCGCAGATGGCTGCACGTGAAGGCGCTTACGCGACAGTTCGGCTGCGCTCTGGCGAAACACGCAAGATTCACGTTTCCTGCCGTGCGACGGTGGGTGAAGTCGGTCATGGCGAACACAACCTTCGCAAGCTCGGCAAGGCCGGTGCCAGTCGCTGGAGAGGCGTGCGCCCGACGGTTCGCGGCGTCGCCATGAACCCGGTGGATCACCCGCACGGTGGTGGTGAAGGACGGACCTCAGGTGGCCGTCATCCGGTGAGCCCATGGGGCACGCCGACGAAGGGCGCGAAAACTCGTTCAAACAAGCGCACGGACGGCATGATCGTTCGTCGACGCAAGCGTAAGTAAAGGATTTCGATAATGCCGCGTAGTGTAAGAAAAGGCCCATTCGTCGATAACCATTTGGCGAAGAAGGTTACAGAAGCTGCCAAGAAAAACGATCGCCGTCCGATCAAGACCTGGTCGCGTCGTTCGATGGTATTGCCGGATATGGTCGGTTTGACCATTGCCGTCCATAACGGACGCCAGCATGTGCCGGTTCTTATTTCGGAGAACATGGTTGGTCACAAACTCGGCGAGTTTGCGATGACACGTACGTTCCGCGGTCACTCCGGTGATCGCAAGACCAAATAGGGAGCGGATTTAATGCAAGTTGCAGCAACACTTAGATACGCGCGCATCTCGCCGCAGAAATGTCGTCTGATGGCTGACGCCATCCGTGGCCAGTCGGTTGATGCCGCACTGCGTACGCTGACATTTTCGCCGAAGAAGAGTGCTCGTATTGTGAAGAAGGTCCTGGAGTCGGCTGTAGCCAACGCAGAACACAATCACGGTGCGGATATTGATGAATTGAAAATTGCGACGATCGAGGTAAATGAAGCGCCGACGTTACGTCGTTTTCGCGCACGAGCCAAAGGTCGGGGCGCACGAATTATCAAGCGGAACAGTCACATTACGATCCGGGTGGCAGACGAAAAATGATCACGGAACTCAATCTTTACCTCGCTGATCAGCTAGGGGACGAGAAATAATTATGGGCCAAAAAGTACATCCAACAGGTATACGTCTTGGCATCGTCAAGGATTGGGCATCAAAGTGGTATGCCGATTCGAAGACGTTCCCCAGGTACATACATGACGATCACGTGATTCGGGTTTTCATCAAGAAAAAGCTGAAAGACGCTTCGGTTAGCCGCATCGCCATCGAACGCCCTGCGAATAAGGTGAATATCACCATTTCTACGGCGCGTCCTGGCATCGTCATTGGCAAAAAGGGCGAGGACATAGAGAAGCTGCGTTCCGAGCTGTCGAAGATGCTTGGCATGCTGATTCAGGATGTCCGGGTCAACATCAGTGAGGTTCGCAAACCGGAGCTTGATGCGCAGTTGGTTGCCGAAGGTATCGCGCAACAGCTCGAACGTCGTGTCATGTTCCGCCGTGCCATGAAGCGCGCGGTCACGAACACGATGCGTGTTGGCGCAGAGGGCGTCAAGGTCAAGGTCGGCGGTCGCCTGAACGGCGCAGAAATCGCGCGTTCCGAGTGGTATCGCGAGGGTCGTGTTCCGCTGCATACGCTGCGCGCGGATATCGATTATGGCACGGCTACAGCAAACACCACGTACGGCACGATCGGCGTGAAAGTCTGGATTTTCAAGGGCGAGGTCTTTGACAAGCCCGAAGCGGTTGCGGCAGATACTGCAGAAGCAGCTGCTGGCGCAGGTACGTAAGAACAAAAGATAGAGGTGTCGTAGGAGCGGTCTCCGACCGCGACAAACGACCAACGGAAGAACACAATGTTACAACCTAAAAGAACCAAGTTTCGCAAGCAGATGAAGGGCCGCAACCGGGGCCTGGCGCTGCGTGGGAGCAATGTTTCGTTCGGTGAGTATGGACTCAAGGCGACCGGGCGAGGTCGTTTGACGGCGCGTCAGATCGAAGCAGCTCGTCGTGCGATGACACGCTACATCAAGCGTGGCGGAAAAATATGGGTTCGGGTTTTCCCGGACAAGCCTATTTCGAAAAAACCGCTCGAAGTTCGCCAGGGTAAGGGTAAGGGCAACGTTGAGTACTGGGTTTGCCAGGTTCAACCGGGCCGCGTCCTTTATGAAATGGAAGGTGTAACGGAAGAGATTGCGCGCGAGGCGTTTCGCCTGGCAGCCGCAAAGCTGCCGTTTGCCACCGCGTTCGTAACTCGTCAGGTGATGTAATGAAAGCAAGTGATCTCCGGGCCAAATCGGTAGACGAACTCAACGATGAGCTCGTTGCGCTTCGTCGTGAGCAGTTCAACTTACGCATGCAACATGCAACTGGCGAACTTACGCACAACCATGAGCACGGCCGGGTTAGAAAAGACATTGCGCGCGTCA
>JAOTUU010000003.1 GCA_029863705.1 Gammaproteobacteria bacterium | reverse complement strand
AACGCCGATGCTGTTTTCGCTGGCATTTGTATTCCTGTTCACGATCGGTGGCTTTTCCGGCTTGATGCTCGCTGTTGCGCCAGCCGATATTCAATATCACGACTCTTACTTTGTCGTTGCCCATTTCCACTACGTGCTGGTACCGGGGTCGATTTTCGCACTGATGGCCGCCGCGTATTACTGGCTGCCGAAGTGGACCGGCCACATGTATAACGAGACTGCCGGCAAATGGCATTTCTGGTTGTCGACCATTTTCGTCAACCTCACGTTCTTTCCAATGCACTTTTTGGGTCTCGCGGGAATGCCGCGACGTATCCCGGACTACTCGACCCAGTTTGCCGACTTCAACGCCATGGCCAGTGTCGGTGCAATCGGCTTCGGCTTGTCGCAATTGATCTTCGTGTATGTGCTATTGACGTCAAAGCGCGGCGAAAAGGCAACCGACAGGGTTTGGGAAGCACCACGTGGCCTCGAGTGGACCGTGCCGTCACCCGCGCCTTACCACACGTTTGATACACCACCGAAACTGCGTGTCGCCCAGGAGTCTTTCGAGTGATACCCAACGAAGCACAAAGACGCAGGAATATACGTCGTACTGCGATCATCATGACCAGCATTGCTCTCGCCTTTTATCTCGGCTTTATCTTGATGGGCGTGCTGCGCGCTTAGACCATGAGTTCATCCGACCAACAGCCGACCGAATCGAACCGCATGCTAGTGGGCAAGTTGTTTGCTTTTACGCTGGGCATGTTCGCGTTTGGCTTTTTGGTGTTGCCGCCGCTTTACGATGTGTTCTGCGATATCACCGGATTCGGTGGGCGCACCAACACCACCGCTGCAGCGGCCACCGAGGCGCCCGATTTATCACGCACGGTTCGTATCGAGTTTATGACAACCGTCAACGAATACGGGCTATGGCGTTTCGCTGCCGACAAAGACAGCATGGAAGTGCATCCGGGTAAAATGTATTTCGCGACATTCACTGCAGAAAACCTGTCGAAAGAAGACAGGGTGACTCAAACGGTGCCCAGCATTGCGCCCATATCGGCAAGCGATCACTTCAAGAAAATCGAGTGCTTCTGCTTCACAAGCCAGGCGTTCGCTGCCGACGAAGAGCGCGCGTTGCCGTTGCAGTTCATTGTCGACCCGGATCTACCCGACTACGTAGACACGATCACATTGTCGTACACCTTATTTGATACAGAGATCAGCTATGTCACAGACGCAAGATAGTTATTACGTTCCGCACGGTAGCCACTGGCCTATCGTCGGCTCTATCGGCTTGTTATTGCTGATGGTTGGCGTTTCTACCTGGCTTAACGGTGCGGATGCGGGTTTCTGGGTAATGATGTCGGGCGTTGCCGTCATGATATTCATGCTGGCGGGTTGGTTTGGAACGGTTATCGGCGAGAGTCAACACGGCCTTTACAACGAGCAGGTGGACAAGTCTTTCCGCATGGGCATGTTCTGGTTCATCTTTTCCGAGGTAATGTTCTTCGCGGCGTTTTTTGGCGCACTTTTTTACGCCAGAAACATGTCCATCCCCTGGCTCGGTGGCGCCAGCAACAACTTTTTCACCAACCTGCTGCTTTGGTCCGGCTACGAAAGTACCTGGCCGACCAACGGCCCGGGAGAGATTGGGGGCGACTTTGAGGTAATGGGTCCGTTCGGCCTGCCCTTGATCAATACGGCTATTCTGTTAACGAGCAGCGTTACGGTTACGATCGCCCATCACGCACTGCTCGCCGGCAAGCGCAATATCCTGACCGTGTTCCTCGGCGCGACGTTTTTGCTGGGTTTCTTCTTTGTATATCTGCAAGGCGTGGAGTACATCGAAGCTTACCAACACATGAACCTGAAGCTAAGCAGCGGCATTTATGGTTCTACCTTTTTCATGCTGACGGGCTTCCACGGCATGCATGTGACGCTCGGTGCGATCATGTTAACGATCATCTGGTTGCGCGTGGTCAAGGGTCACTTCACGGCCGACAAGCACTTCGCGTTTGAGGCTGTTGCCTGGTACTGGCACTTTGTTGATGTCGTCTGGGTTGGCTTGTATGTTTTCGTGTATTGGATGTGACGTAGCACAGGGTGCTGAGCAGCTTATCCGTATTCGTCTATTGGATTTGATCGCACATGATGCTGAGCGGGCTATTTGCTTCCCTCATGGCTCGCGATGCTGCGCTTTACTTCGGTCACCAAACACCCCACTCAGCATCCTCGGCAGAGACCCCGAGCGCGCCGCCCGCCAAGCTGTGGAAACTAGGCGGCTATCCAGCCAAACTTGAACGACGCCACCAACAAAAGCACCAGCAGTATCGACAGGCCGACGCGTACTTTCAGGGCGGTCAGCAGGCGCGGCGATTCCGGATGATCCTTGTCCTTGACCATGAAGAACAGCCCGGAGAAGAGGGCGAGCACTATCGCCGCAAGTAGAACCAGTACAATAGCTTTCATGACCACCTCCAGGCGTCGACAATAAGCAATTATATCGTGAACGAAGCACTCAAAAAGAAGATCCTCGGCTGGATTCCGTACTTAATTGGCGCAGTGCTCGTTGTGCAGTTTCTGGGGCTTGGGGTCTGGCAAATCTATCGTGGTCTTGACGCAAGTGCCGAGAGGCAAGCTTTCTCGTCGCAGGCGGGTTTCGCTTCATGGTCGGATGGTATGGAGGTTCGCTCCTTCCAGAAACTCAAAGCGACCGGCCAGTTTGATGCGCAGCACCAGTTTTTGCTCGAAAACATCATTATTAACAGCCGCTACGGCTATTACGTCCTTACGCCGCTCATCGTCGAAGACGGTGCGCCCGTATTAATCGTCAATCGTGGTTGGGTTGAACGGACGGGCCAGGACTTTGATAGCAGCAGGATCGCGCTGCAAAGTTCGCGCGTCACTATCACAGGTCGCGCCGGTTCGCTGCCAAGGGCTGGCTATCGTATGGGCGATGCAATCATCGCCGGCTCGTCCTGGCCCGTGCCCGCGGTGTATCCGGAACTCGGCGATCTCGCGCAAGCGCTTGGCCGCGATGTTCAACCTTTCGTCCTGCTTATGGATCCACAAGAGGAGCTCGGCTTTTACCGCCACTGGGTACCTGAGGAGATGGGTCCTGGCAGACACTACGCCTATGCTTTGCAATGGTTCGCGATGGGAATAGTGCTTGCCGGCCTGCTGCTGTGGAATTTTCGCAAGCGCGGCCTGGAGTCATGAACGACCCGGCACGACAGCGGGCAGGACGGCTGCAGCTTCTGCTTGTTGCGGCTGTTTTCCTCGGGCCGTTGCTCGTCGCCGCGTGGATGTACTACGGGGGTGCCTCAGTGCAACCACCCGGCAGAACGAACCACGGAGCTTTGCTGGAACCCATCGCAAATCTCGCCGAAGAGCTGCCGGACTCTGCGGTCCACGCACATTATCAGCAAAGCTGGGTGCTGCTGTATTCGCACGACACCACCTGCGACGTTACCTGCAGGGACGCACTGTACAAGTTGCGCCAGTCTCGTCTAATGCTCGGCAAGGAGATGGATCGCATCGCCCGTGTTTTCTTGCACGGCCATACGCCGCCCGATACAGTGTTTCTGGCCGAAGAGCACGCGGGCCTGGTGACGATAGAGGATGGCAGTCTCACCAGGCTGCTGAGTAACAAGAAACCCGCGGATCTACCGGCGAATGGCTATTACCTGATCGATCCTCACGGCAATCTTGTAATGTATTTCCGGCCGGATCTCGATCCTTCTGAGATGGTCGATGACCTCAAGCGCTTGCTTAAGTTATCGCGTATCGGCTGACGGGCACTCAAATGAACACGAGCGTGGAAACGTACACGGACTGGCGCGACTATTACGAGCTGACAAAACCTCGTGTCGTCATGCTGATTGTGTTTACAGCCATCGTTGGCATGTTCCTGTCGGTACCCGGCTGGCCCGGCGCAGCAGCACTGATTTACGGCACTTTGGGTATCGGTCTGGCCGCATCGTCAGCCGCTGTGTTTAACCACGTCCTCGACGCGCGTATCGATATTCAAATGATGCGTACTCGAGGCCGACCTCTGCCGCAGGGCAAGCTGACCGAAAAGTCGGCGCTCATCTTTGCATCAGCGATCGGCATCGTGGCGATGATCATCCTCTGGTTTCTCGTCAACCCACTGACTGCTGCCCTGACCTTTATCTCTCTGATCGGCTACGCCGGCGTATACACGATGTATCTCAAGCGTGCGACGCCACAGAATATTGTCATCGGTGGTGCCGCGGGTGCAGCGCCTCCGATTCTTGGCTGGACCGCCGTCACGGGCGAAGTAACCAGCAGCGCTTTATTGCTCTTCCTGATTATTTTCCTTTGGACTCCACCACATTTCTGGGCACTGGCCATCGCAAGAAAGGAAGAGTACGCGAAGGTCGATATCCCGATGCTCCCCGTGACACACGGCGAGGCCTACACGCGGATAAACATTCTGCTGTACACCATCTTGTTATTCGTCATTACGATCATCCCGTACCTGACCCGCATGAGCGGCGTCATTTATTTGCTGTCGGCGATTGGCCTTGGCGTTGCTTATCTAACTTACGCGATTCGGATGTGGCGCGACCACGACGATCTCGAATTGCCGATGAAGTCGTTCAGGTTTTCAATTTCCTACCTGGGATTACTCTTCTCGGCCCTGCTGTTTGATCACTACTTCCTGTTCCAGCTAAACCTCTGGTAGCCGCAACAAAGCAAACGCCGCTTCGGATAATTATTGCCAACCGCATCCTTGCCGTGCGCGCATCCGGCGCTACACTCAGCGCTACTTATGAGTAACCCCAACCAAACCCGGGCCTTCGAGCGTCTGGTGCGACCGCACTTCGACCGCCTGTATCGTCTCGCGTGGCGCCTGACGGGTGCCAAGGCCGAGGCCGAAGACCTGTTTCAGGAATTGTTGATCAAGGCGTTCGGCCAGTTGGACGACCTTGTAACAAAGGACGCGCCCGGCGCGTGGCTGTGCCGCGTTATGTATAACCTGTTCCTTGACGAGCAACGCCGCTTTGCGCGTCGCCGCATGCTTACCGTCGAAGAGGGCCAGCTCGCCGGTGACGGCATCGCGGGCCTGGCCGGCCCTGACGACCCGGCTTACGACCATGGCCGTTACGAGACCATTATGCAGCTGGACGCCGCGCTAGCTCAATTGAGCGATGAACACCGCATAGTCGTGCTCCTGCACGACACAGAAGGCTATAAAATGTCTGAAATACAAGAGCTTACCGGCCTACCGGTTGGTACAATCAAATCCCGGCTGCATCGCGCCAGAGGACGTTTACGAGAAATTCTCACCGAAAATGGAACCATTTCCTGAAGCGATGCGTGTAAGAGACCAAGCAGGACAAAATCATGACAAAAACCGACATTAATCAAGCGATTGGCGACGACCTCGAAATTCAGGCGCTGTTAAAGGATTACCCGATGCCCGAAGCTGCTACAGGATTCTACGACCAGGCACTGGTGCGGGCGACGCACGAGGGATCGCGCCGGCAACGCAATCGCTGGCTGATGACCGGTTTTGGCTCAGCGATCGCAGCAACAATTGCCATTTGGGCGATCAGCGGCGTGCTGCTGACGACGCCAGACTTGCCAGACCCCGGTGCCACTATCCCGGGTGTCAGCATTGCCCTTGAGCAGCCGCGCACCGTGAACCTGGTCTTTGCGTCTGCAACGTCACTGGATTCAGCAACGCTGACTGTGTCGCTACCCGATGGCATCGAGCTCGATGGCTTTCCGGGGCAGCGCGAAATTACCTGGGAAACCAGCCTCAACAAAGGTAAAAACTTATTGCCGTTGACGCTTGTCGCCCTTAGCCCGGCTGGCGGCGAACTGCTTGCCCGCCTTGAACATGACGATCGCGACCGGACTTTCCGTTTGCGTGTGGATGTAACCTGAGAGCCGACCGAAATGGATTCGGCGGTGTTATTGGAGTAAGGACATGAAACATTTCAACGTGTTTATCGCGACGCTCATATTGACTGGCTTCGCATTTCTTCCGGCAACGGCGCGGGCCGATGACCTGGACGACCTCGATGTAACAATGGATATCGTCGATGACCTCGCGAGCGTTCAAGATACCATCGCGAGAATGGAGGGGCCGGGGGATGTCGTCGCAGATAGCGGAGATGATTCGGATGCTGTTTCGGACCGCGATTCGGACGACGATTCGGACGACGACAGCGAGGACGACGAAGCGCCCGAACTCGAAGACGATGAATTGGACGAAGAAGACGAGTTCGAGGAAGAGGACGGCGACGACTTCGAGGAAGACAACGACTTCGAGGATGAGGATCTCGACGACGAAGACAACTTCGAAGACGAAGAAGGCGAGGACGTCGACGACGATGAGTTCGATGAAGAAGACGATGACGACCGCATGGATGACGATATGGAAGATGACGTAGCGGACGATTCTGCCGACAGTCTCGACGACGACACAGTCTAGTTTGTATTGAGCCTTTAACAGGGCGCAATCGATGAGTTGCAGCCAAATCCCTCCGAAAGGGCGCTTTCGGGGGGATTTTCTTGCGCCACGTCATAGTTTTTAGGGGTACAAAGCCGGTACCCTTGCGAGTCTACATAATGCGGACCATCAGGAGCTTGGGCAAGCCCGTGATACGTGCGACGACACAGCAACGAAGATCCCTCGCAGCGACAGCCATGCTGGCAGTTTGTTTGTGCCTTACGCCCGCGTTAGCCGCGACAGCGCAGGACACATTCGAAGACGGCAACCGGTTGTTCCGCGACGACCTTTACTGGGCGGCATTACTCCGCTATCGACAAGCCGCGGAAGCTGGCATGGACACGCCGATCCTGCACTACAACACCGGCGTCGCCCATTATCGTGCCCAGCAACATATTCGTGCTCGCACAGCACTGCTCAAAGCGGTTCAGTCGCCGAGCCTGCGTGTTATATCGCAGTACAACCTCGGCTTGACCGCATACGCCCTTGGCGATGTTGATGACGCCCTCAACTGGTTCCGACAGGCTCGAGACCAGGAAGAAAACGAGAAGATCCGCGAGTTCGCCATTATCGCAATTTCACGCCTGCAGGCGGAGCGCAAAGCCGCGGACACTATTCTTGTGCGAGTGAAGAAACGCCGCAAAGAGAAAAAGATTGGCGATTTCGATTTGCATGCAACTGTCGGTTTTGGCAACGATAGCAATGTATATCGCTCACCCAGCCAGCCATATATCGATTTTTCTGACCCGACCCTGCCGCTCGTAACGCCGGAGGAAATATCGGGCGTTTACCTGCCCGTCGACCTGTCCGCCAAGTACTCTGTTAACAGCCTTAAGTTCGAGTCTTTTTTTGGTGAGTACCGTCTGTCCGGCCGCTACTACCAGGACAGGGAGCTCGACAATGCCAACGAGTTCAGCCACGAAGTTCGCTTCGGCAGTGAATTCGACCGCAAGCAGCGCACACGCAAGCGCGAAGTCTTTAGCGCATTTGCAATTGCCCAGCATGATGAAACGTACTTTGATCCTGATGATGGCGAGGCCCGCACCATCGACGGAGTGCTCATTGATGACCGCTTCAACTACGTACGCTACGGGCCTGAAATGCGCTTTCGTCAGTCACATGAGCGCTTATCGGTTGGTATGCGGATCAAGGGTCAGCTTTGGAACTACAAGAAAACCGATGTCGTGCCGGAGTACGACCACGAGTACTTTGAGCTCGGCACTAACGTGCAGTACCGCTTCACAAAATCTTCTCTGTTGCGCCTGACCGCTGATGCAAGCAGCCGTCGCTTTGGTGACCGGCCGTCATTTGACGTCAACGGCCAACAGCTCATCACCAATAAAGAGTTGCGTTACGACTACCTCGACCTGGGCCTGATCGCCAGGCAGCGCATTACTGAGCATATGTGGTTTGGATTCGGCTACGAGCGTACGAGCCGCAGCGACAAGTTTGTCGGCTACAACGACTACACCCGGGACAGCTACAAGTTTGAGTTCAGCTGGTCTCCGAGCCCGCGATTCGATCTCGACCTGGATGCTTACTACCGCAATTATGATTTCCCGAACGCTTTCGCGTTCAATAATCCCGTTGCCGGGCCGAAAACTCTCGAAGCGGCATACGGCAACCTTACTGCCACATTTCGCATGACTCCACACCTGCACCTGGTTGCTGAAGCGCTATACCGCGAAACCGTATCGACCGACATCCGTATCGGCTACGAACGCAAGCGCTACTCAATCGGTTTTCTATGGCGACAATAATTAGTTAGTTGGAATAATTTCTGTTTGCTAAGATGGCGCGCTCTCACCAGGCCGCCTACCCCACCCGATGGACGTCACGCCGATCCTCGAATCTCTGAACGACGCTCAGCGTCAAGCCGTCACTGCGGCCGCTGAACCCATGCTGGTTATCGCCGGCGCCGGCAGTGGCAAGACGCGCGTGCTAGTCCATCGCGCAGCATGGCTGATCGATGTCGAGGGCATCTCGCCGCATAGCTTGCTGGCCGTGACCTTTACCAACAAAGCAGCCGCAGAAATGCGCGGTCGCATCGAGGCTCTGCTCGGCACGCCGGTTGGCCATCTGTGGATCGGCACGTTTCACGGGCTTGCTCATCGCCTGCTTCGCCGGCACTGGCGCGAGGCGGAGCTGCCACAGAATTTTCAGATTATCGACTCGGATGACCAGGTCCGGTTAATCAAACGCCTGCTGCGCGGCATGGATGTCGATGACAGCCTCTGGGTACCTCGGGAAATCCAATATTTCATTAACGCGCAAAAGGACGAGGGCCTGCGACCGAAACATCTCGATGACGAAGGCGACGCGAATCGACGCCAGATGATTGCTTTTTACGAGGCCTATGAAGAGGTTTGTCAGCGCGGCGGGCTGGTCGATTTCGCGGAATTGTTACTGCGCGCCCACGAGCTTTGGCGCGATAACGCCGAACTGCTGGCGCACTATCGACGCCGCTTCGCACATCTGCTCGTCGACGAGTTTCAGGACACGAACGCCATTCAATACGCCTGGCTACGGCTGCTCGCGGGGGACAAGGGCGTGCCCTTTGTTGTCGGTGACGATGACCAGTCTATCTATCGTTGGCGCGGTGCCCGAGTTGAGCATATTCATCGCTTCCAAAAAGATTTTCCGTCGGCGTCACTGGTCAAGCTCGAGCAAAATTATCGTTCCACAGCGGCGATTCTGAATGCGGCCAACGCCGTTATTGCGAACAACAGTTCACGCCTTGGCAAGAATCTTTGGACTGAAGGTGCCGAAGGCGAACCCATTCGCGTCTACTCTGCCTACAACGAACGCGACGAAGCGGATTTTATAGTCGGTCGTTTGCGCGACTGGATTGCCCAGGGCAACCTGCGTGCCGACGCGGCCATACTGTATCGATCAAACGCTCAATCTCGCGTTTTGGAAGAGGGCCTGATCAATGCCCGCATACCGTATCGCGTTTACGGCGGCCTGCGTTTTTTCGAGCGCGCCGAAATCAAGGATGCGCTTGCGTATCTGCGACTGATTTCAAACCGTGATGACGACTCGTCATTTGAGCGCGTCGTTAACCGCCCAACCCGCGGCATCGGTGCCCGCACGGTTGAGATAATGAGGTCCTACGCGCGTGCAAACAGCTGTTCGATGTGGCGAGCGGCTGGCGCAATCGGCAGCGACGAGCTTAATAGCCGCGCCGCGAATGCCGTACTCGCATTTTTGAACCTGATCGAAAAAATGGCGCGGGACGTTGCCGAGCTGGAGCTGCAGGAAAAAGTCGATCACGTTATCTACGCCAGTGGCCTGGTGGACCTTTTCAAGAAGGAAAAGGGCGAAAAAGGCGAAACGCGTGTCGAGAACCTGCTTGAGCTCGTCAGCGCGGCAAAAGGTTTTGAGCGAGACCCTGCGGAGGAAATGTCGGAGCTCGATGAGTTCCTGTCACATGCGGCACTCGAGGCCGGTGAGGGCCAGGCGGACGCGTGGGAAGACTGCGTGCAGCTAATGACGATGCACTCCGCCAAGGGTCTCGAATTTCCGCTGGTTTTTCTGTCGGGCATGGAAGATGGGTTATTCCCCCACCAGCGCTCAGTTGCTGACCCTAACGGCCTCGAAGAAGAGCGACGCCTCTGCTATGTAGGCATTACCCGCGCCAAGCAATCGCTTTACATCACCCATGCGGACCAGCGCCGTCTGCACGGGATGGACAATTTTTCTCAGCCATCCCGTTTTATTTCGGAGATACCGGATGAGTTCGTCGAAGAGGTTCGCCCGCGCGTGCAGGTGTCAAGGCCGATGCACTCGACATCGCGGCGCAGCGCCAAGTCGGCGCCTGGCAACGAACTTGGCATCCGGCTCGGGCAGAGAGTTCGGCACGCCAAGTTCGGCGAGGGCGTCATCCTCAATTGCGAAGGCCAGGGCGCGCACGCACGCGTCGAGGTTAATTTCGAGACGGCCGGCACAAAATGGCTTGTTCTGAGCTATGCGAATCTCGATCTGATGTAAACTATCGCCGTCAGCGTGGTTGGCTGCGCTGTGAGGCTCGATAAGAACAATGAAAATTCTCATTCTCGGCGCAGGTCAGGTTGGCTCATCAGCGGCGTATCACCTGTCGCGCGAAGAGGCCAATGAAGTCACGGTTGTCGACAGACGCTCCGACGTCTTGCGCGAACTGCAGGACCGTCTGGATATTCGCACCGTCGTTGGCCATGCCGCATATCCCGAAGTCCTCAAACGTGCAGGTGCCAACGATGCGGACATCGTTGTGGCACTAACCGACTCCGATGAGACGAACATGATCGCGTGCCAGGTGGCTTACACCTTGTTTCATACGCCGACCAAGATCGCTCGTATTCGTTCTGCCGACTACATGAATGCCAAAGACCTGTTCACGCAAGACGCGATTCCCCTCGATGTCCGTATCAGCCCCGAACAGCTCGTTTGTGAATACGTCGAACAACTGATTCTTTATCCGGGCGCGTCGCAGGTACTCGATTTTGCCGATGGCAGGGTCCGGCTGGTCGGCGCGCGTGCAGACAGGGACGGGCTTCTCGTCGGTCAGCGCATCGCCACCTTAAAGGAACACATTCCCAACTCCGAGGCTCGTATCGCTGCTATTTATCGCAAGGGTAAGTCGATACCGCCGGATGGAGACACCGTGATCCAGGAAGGTGATGGAGTCTTTTTCATTGCCGACCGTAAAGACATTCGCGTTTTCATGAGTGAGATGCGTCGGCTTGAAGACCCGGTTCGCCGCGTTGTCATTGCTGGAGGCGGAAACATTGGCGTGCGCCTCGCGCTCGCACTCGAGCAAACCAACCAGGTCAAAATCATCGAACGCGACCCAAAGCGTGCCCGGCACATTTCCGAACGACTCAACAAAGCGATCGTTCTGGTCGGTGATGCTGCGGACGAGGAGTTATTGCTGGAAGAAAATATCGACAACGTTGATGTGTTCTGCGGACTGACCAATTCGGAAGAGGCCAACATTCTCAGTTGCATGCTCGCTAAACGTCTTGGCGCCAACAAAGTGATGGCGCTGATCAACAGGGCATCGTATGTCGATCTCGTCGAGGCCAGCACGATTGACGTTGCCATTTCTCCTCAACAGGTGACTATCGGGTCGCTGCTTGCCCACGTCCGCCGCGGCGATGTTGTCAAAGTGCATTCTCTCCGTCGCGGCGCTGCAGAAGCGATTGAGGCTATCGCGCACGGCACCGAGGACGAATCCAGGGTTGTCGGCCGCAAACTCGAGGATATCGATTTGCCGAAGGGCGCCTCGATCGTCGCTCTGGTACGTAATGGCCAAGTCATCATTGCGCACCACGACACCGTTATCGAAACGGATGATCATGTCATTCTCTTCCTGACCGATCGGCGCAAAATCGAAAATCTGGAAAACCTGTTCCAGGTTGGCGTTTCTTTCGTCTAGGTACCAAGGCAGCTGATGAACTGGACCGTAGTACAACGAATCCTCGGCCTGCTGCTGATGATGTTCAGTTTCACGATGCTGCCGCCGATCGTTATCAGCGTTATTTTTGACGAGCCCTCCTGGCTGCCATTTGTTGAGGGTTTTGGTCTAACGCTGGGCGCCGGCCTGATCTGCTGGTTACCCGTGCATCGCTCGCGGAAGGATCTTCGTTTGCGTGACGGCTTTCTCGTCGTTGCTGCATTCTGGACGGTGCTGGGCACGTTCGGCGCAGCACCACTGTACTTCGCCGATTCAATAACGATGTCGTTTACGGATGCCGTATTTGAGTCGATGTCGGGGCTCACGACAACCGGGGCCACGGTTTTGACTGGCCTCGATGAATTACCCAGGTCGATTCTTTATTATCGCCAGCAATTGCAGTGGCTTGGCGGTATGGGAATTATCGTTTTGGCCGTTGCTGTATTGCCGATGCTAGGCGTCGGTGGCATGCAGCTGTATCGGGCGGAAACGCCGGGGCCGGTCAAGGATACCAAACTGACACCGCGCATTACGGAAACTGCCAAGGCGCTGTGGTACGTCTACCTGGCCTTCACGATCGCCTGTGCGGCGAGCTACCTGGCCGCAGGAATGGATTGGTTCGACGCGCTGTGCCATGCGTTTTCTACTGTCGCGATCGGTGGCTTCTCGACGCACGACATGAGCATGGCATATTTTCATAGCACGGCTATCGACATTGTGGCCATCGTCTTCATGTTTGCCGCGGGCATCAATTTTTCCCTGCACTTTTATGCGTGGCGATACGTTTCGGTCAAGCACTATTCGCAGGACACAGAGTTCCGCACGTATGCGGCCATTCTGCTCGTACTGTCAGTGCTGGTTGTGATGGGCCTGTTTCGTCACCAGGTTTACGCATCGCCCGGCGATACTATTATTCATGGTTTGTTCCAGGCCGTATCGATTGCGACAACAACCGGCTTTACGACAGCAGAGTATGCGAGCTGGCCCGCAGGATTGCCGGTCGCCTTGATTTTCGCAAGTTTCATCGGCGGATGTGCCGGGTCGACCGCGGGTGGCATCAAGGTCATTCGTGTTTTGCTGATCTACAAACAAGGCGTTCGTGAAATCAAACGCCTCATACATCCCAACGCCGAGATCCCCGTCAAGCTGGGTACAAAAGCGGTTCAGTTCAGGGTCGTTGACGCGGTCTGGGGTTTCTTTTCTGTCTACATCGTTGTGTTTGTCGTCCTGATGCTGGCAATGATGCTGACCGGGCTGGATCAGGTCTCGGCATTCTCAGCTATCGCTGCGACCTTGAACAATCTCGGGCCCGGGCTCGGCGATGTCTCATCCGGATTCATGTCGCTGACTGATGCAGGAAAGTGGATCGCCGTCGCCGGCATGCTACTTGGTCGGCTGGAAATATTTACCTTGCTCGTACTTATTACGCCGACATTCTGGCGTCATTGAGTAGCAGCGCTTGAACAGCTCGTCACCTCGTACAGACCGGAATCTGTTCGATCGCATCAGCAGCATTAGCGGGCGCGCAATATCCTGGATGACCCTTTGCATGGTTGTCGTCACGGCGATCATCGTTGTGATGCGCTATGTATTCGACGCCGGGTCTATCTGGCTGCAAGAGCTGGTCATCTGGATGCACGCCGCTGTGTTTATGGTCGGTGCTGCGTACACATTGCTCCATGAAGAGCACGTTCGCGTCGATATTTTCTATCGGAAGATGAGCCCTCGTGGGCAGGCGCTGGTCGACCTGCTCGGTGTCACGATTTTTCTGTTGCCGTTGTGCGGCTTTCTTGCCTTCAAATCGTATGACTTTGCCGCGGCATCGTGGTCTATCCATGAGGTATCCCGCGAACCCGGCGGCTTGCCGTACCCGGCGATTCCCGCGATGAAGTCCATTGTCATCCTGATGCCTGTCGCGGTCGCCCTGCAGGGCATTTCACTTATGCTGCGTTCGTTGGCAGCGCTGCGGAATAAATAGCGATGGAGTGGATCGCCCTGCTTTTGTTCCTCTCCGTTGTGATCGTCTTGCTCGCGGGTTTTCCGGTTGCATTCACATTGGGTGGCACAGCGCTGCTGTTTGCAGGTATCGGCGTACTGACAGGTGACTTTAACCAGGCGCTATTGTCGGGTTTGCCCAATCGGATTTTCGGCATCATGAATAATGAGACGCTCATTGCGGTGCCTCTGTTTGTTTTCATGGGCGTCACGCTCGAGCGAGCGCGTATTGCCGAGGAGCTGCTCGAAACGCTGAGTGGGCTGTTCGGGTCATTACGTGGCGGCCTCGGCATTTCGGTGACCGTGGTTGGCATGTTGCTTGCGGCAAGCACAGGCATTGTCGGCGCAACCGTCGTGACGATGGGCTTGTTGTCGCTTCCCACAATGCTCCGTCGTGGCTACTCAGCAGAGGTTTCTGCTGGCACGATCTGCGCGTCCGGCACGCTGGGCCAAATTATTCCGCCGTCGATCATTCTTGTCATGCTTGGCGACGTAATGACCTCGGCCTATCAGCAGGCGCAGTTAGAAATGGGCGTCTTCTCGCCAAAAACCGTTTCGGTAGGTGACCTATTTGCCGGCGCATTAATCCCTGGTTTGTTGCTTGTTTTCCTGTATGTGATCTACATCGTCGTTGTTGCTTTCCTGCGGCCCGACACCATGCCGGCGCACGAGCTGGGGCCAGGTGAAAGTGTCGGCTTTCGGCAAATACTTCGCGCGCTGCTACCCCCACTAACACTGATTTTTGCCGTGCTTGGTTCGATCCTCCTGGGCCTTGCCACACCGACAGAGGCGGCCGGCGTGGGCGCGACGGGTGCTTTGCTGCTTGCCGCGTCACGTCGCCAGATAAATCTGGCGCGGCTCCAGCAGATAATGCGCAGCACGCTCAGGATCAGCAGCATGGTGTTCCTGATTCTGATCGGTGCCTCGATCTTCTCTCTCGTGTTTCGCGGCTACGGTGGTGACGATGGGGTACGCGTAATACTTGGGTCGCTTCCCGGTGGCGTCGTTGGCGCGGTTATCGTTGTAATGCTTGTGATGTTCCTGCTTGGCTTCGTACTCGACTTCATAGAAATCACGTTCGTTGTCGTACCGATTGTCGGGCCCGTGTTACTGGCAATGGGCCTCGACCCGGTCTGGCTCGGCATAATGATCGCGATAAATCTGCAGACTTCCTTCCTGACGCCGCCCTTTGGATTTGCGTTGTTTTATTTGCGTGGCGTCGCGCCGCCCGAAGTTACTACAGCACAGATTTATCGCGGCGTGATCCCTTTCGTGGCGATTCAGCTTTTTGCTTTGCTCATGCTTAGCATCTTTCCGGATATCATTACCTGGCTACCCGGCAAGATCTACGGCAGCTAATACTTTCAATATTGCGCTTGATTACAAATCGCGTGTTTTCAGGTTGGCCCATTCCGTGGTGCGCTGATTCTCCGTCGACTTTTCGAGGAACGCGTAGTAAGAATCTGCGATCTTCTTCCAGGTCGGATCGACCGCGGAGATCTCGTCGACGATGTCCTTCGTATGCGACTTCAGCAAGCGCAAGACCTCATCGGGATACGGGCGCACTTCCACGTCTGGATCATCCATAAGCTGTTGCAAAGCGATTGCGTTGCCGTGTGTGTACTCCGCCATCATGTCTGTGGTAATCGACTGGCAACTAATTTCGACTATTGCCTGCAGGTCCGGCGGCAGTGACGCCCACGCCGTCGCATTGATCATCAGCTCCAGGCCCGCGCCCGGTTCCTGCCAACCCGGGTAGTAGTAGTACTTTGCTGCTTCATGCATTCCAAACGCAATGTCGTTGTATGCACCGACCCACTCGGCCGCGTCGATCGTCCCGGTTTTGAGGGAGGTAAATACTTCGGAGCCGGGCATGGCTATCGGTGTGCCGCCAGCGCGCTTGATGACTTCGCCCCCGAGCCCCGGAATGCGCATTTTAAGTCCCTTGAGGTCGCCAACGGAATTTATTTCCCTGTTAAACCAGCCACCCATTTGCACGCCGGTATTGCCGCATGGAAATGGCACGATATTGAAAGGCGCGTAGAGTTCCCGCCACAGCTCCAGACCACCGCCGTAATGCAGCCAGCCACTGAGCTCGAGGTGGTTCATGCCAAAAGGCACTGCCGTAAAGAACTGCGCGGCTGCAATCTTGCCCTTGTGGTAATACGATGCGTCGTTGCCCATCTCGACTGTGCCACGACTCACCGCATCGAAACACTCGAACGCCGGAACGAGCTCGCCACCGCCGTAGACCTTGATTTTAAGGCGACCGCTCGACGCTGCCTCGACACGCTCTGCGAAGTTATCCACAGCGATGCCCAGACCCGGAAATTTTGGCGGCCACGATGTAACGCACGACCACTCAAAAGATTCTGCGGGCTGGCCGAGGCCTTTTTCACACTCAACGCTGTCCGAGCTGCACGCCGTAACTCCGGCGGCCGCAGCAAGGCCACCTACAAATTGTCTTCTTTTCATTGCGCTTCCTGATGACTGCAGTCAAGTGTATTGGCTGTCGGCAATTATGCCAATGTCATCCTCGCGCCGACGCATCTCCCCACTTATGGCTCAATAATGGCTTTAATCTTGATCGGTTTTCCCATGATATGCGTGATTTATAATCAGGTGGGTCTTTACTATCGATTTCATTAAATTATTAGTGAAATGTGGTGTTTCTTGACTAGTTGGGCCCCGATCGGTCGATCGGGGCCCGTTCCGTCCCTGGTCCGGCCAGAGGGGCGGTGCCCCGGATCGGCCGTCCCTGGCTTGATCCTGTGGCGGAGCTCGCCCGGGCAACGTTGCAGAAACCCCACCCACTGGCCGGTCCGTTGACATTGGCAGCTTTCGCTCACCACTATGGCTTTCATATCTCGTTGATGCCTTAATAAAGGCGTCGACTGCCGGATTGTTGAGGAAATCACCAACAAATGATCGGACTGCTACAACGGGTGACACAAGCCAGCGTCAGCGTAGACGGGGAGCTGATCGGCCAGATCGGGCGTGGGTTGCTGGTGCTCGTGGCAGTGCATCGGGACGATACTGACGCCGATATCGAGCGCCTCGCCGAGAGGATCCTTGGCTACAGGGTATTTCCCGACGCCGACGAGCGTATGAACCGAAGTCTTGTTGACGAAAACCTGGCGCTGCTGCTGGTTCCGCAGTTCACATTGGCCGCCGACACGAAGAAGGGCGCCCGTGCGAGTTTTACCAGGGCGGCAGCGCCGGAAAAGGGCAGCGCGTTTTTCGGGCAATTAGTGGAGACCTGTAAAAAGCGACTCGATAGCGTTGAAACAGGGCGTTTTGGTGCCAATATGCAAGTTACTCTTACCAACGATGGTCCAGTGACGTTTTGGCTCGAAACCTGATCAGAGGTATTGCGGTGTGACGCCGACACGGTATTGTGCCGTCTTTGGCGCTATTATTAACCACGCAGAATCATTACGGGGCGAGGCCCCAGGAGTAATAAGATGTTATCCAACATCGGCCCGGTTCAATTGCTGATCGTGCTTGTCATCGTGCTCGCCATTTTTGGCACGAAACGTTTGCGCACGCTGGGCTCCGATCTCGGCAGCGCTGTAAAGGGATTTCGCTCGGCAGTAAGTGACGCCGAAGCCACGACCGAGCAACTTTCGGAGTCATCGGACAAGGACGCTGACTTTGACAATACGCCGGTTGACGAGACCCACGACAACAAATCCTGAGTCGTTCTGATATGTCCGGGATCGGCTTTTCGGAACTCCTTATTCTATTTATGATCGGGCTCATCGTACTTGGGCCCGAGAGACTGCCGCGCGTTGCGAACCAGCTCGGCACATGGCTTGGACAAGCCAGGCGCATGACGCGGGTTATGAGGCGGCAACTAGAGGAAGAGCTCGATCTCGGCGGTAACCCGCTGAGCATTGAGCCGCGAGCTTCAGCGCCAGCACCGAATGACGACGACACCTATTCGCCGTTGCACGATCCGACAAAGGCAGCGAAGACCGAGGATGATACCGAACCGGAGGTCGATGCAGCACCCGACCCGGAACCGGTCGATGACGAAGAAAAGAAAAACGCGTGAGTAAAGAGTCCGACAACGGCGAAGACCTTGCAGAGGGGACCTTGTTGTCGCACCTCATTGAGTTGCGTGGCCGGCTTCTGAAGATTGCGGCCGCTGTCGTTTTGGTTTTCATCGCGCTGCTACCGTTCGCGCGGCGAATTTTCTCTCTTGTGTCTGAGCCGCTTCGCGAAATTTTACCGGGCCAGCAGATGATCGCGACCGAGGTTGCGTCACCATTGCTAACGCCCTTCAAGCTGACCTTTTTTGTTTCGCTCTTCATTGCGATGCCGGTGATTTTGTATCAGGTATGGGCATTTGTCGCGCCAGGGCTGTACAGGAAGGAAAAACATTTTGCGTTTCCGTTGCTGGCAAGCAGCATTCTGCTTTTCTATCTCGGCATTGCATTCGCCTACTTCGTCGTCTTTCCACTGATGTTCGGTTTCTTTACCGCGGTGGCGCCCGAGGGCGTAGAAGTCATGACCGACATCTCGCACTTCCTGAGCTTCATCACGATGATCGTGCTCGCATTCGGCCTCGCGTTTGAAGTGCCTGTGGCAACCGTTCTACTTGTCTGGACTGGTCTCACCGATATTGACAAGCTCAGCAAAGCACGGCCGTATGTGTTTCTGGGCGCATTCGTCGTCGGCATGTTCCTGACGCCTCCCGACATCATCAGCCAGACCTTGCTCGCTGTTCCGGTCTACCTGCTTTATGAATGCGGCATTATCATGTCGCGCATATTTGCCGGGAAACCCGCTGAAGCTGAACCAACGCGAGAAACCGAACTGTAGGAGCGCCCTGTGGGCGTGATCGCGGCCATAGGCCGCGCCGACGGTAGAAAGTTACGCCTCAAATAGTGTTTAATGCCTAGCCCACGCTGCGAGCTTTCTGCAGCACCAGTTAATGTTCGGGGGAAAATATGACTGACTTGGTTGCCACGGCAGTGGACGAGCAAAGTAATGACGACCTTTGGGGTCACCCGAAAGGCCTTTACGTTTGTTTCACGACCGAGCTTTGGGAGCGCTTTTCATTCTACGGAATGAAATACCTGCTGCTTCTGTATCTCACCAAGTATCACCTGTTTTCCGACGGCGACGGTCTGGACGTGCTCGGCTCGTACGCCGGCCTCGTCTATGCGCTGCCGGTAATCGGCGGCCTGATAGCAGACCGCTATCTCGGCATGCGCAAGTCCGTCCTGTTTGGCGGCATCCTGCTGTCACTTGGTCATTTGCTAATGGCTGTTGAGGGCTTCAAAGCCATCAACTACCCTGCCGGAACCGTGCTCACAGAAAGCCTGACGCTTGCCAGCGGCGAGATATTGGTCGCAGGCACGATGTTGTCAGAGGCCCTGACCTTCCGGGACACGGCCGCCCTCAACGTCTTCTATTTTGCGCTGGCGCTTATCGTCATGGGCGTCGGCTACCTGAAGCCGAACATTTCAACGATCGTTGGCAGGCTCTATAGCAAAGATGACCCGCGTCGTGATTCGGGTTTCACGATCTTTTACATGGGTATCAACATCGGTTCGTTCACCGCCACTCTGCTTTGCGGCTGGCTTGGTGAGACCTTTGGCTGGAAGTATGGCTTCGGCGCGGCCGGTATCGGCATGATCATCGGACTGATCTCCTTTACCTACGGGCAGAAATTTCTCCACGGCCATGCCGAGCCGTCGGATCCAGAGCAACTGAAGCAAAAAGTTTTCGGGCCGATCAGCCGTGAGTGGGCGATCTATCTCCTGAGCCTGCCGGTTCTGGGTGTGTTCTGGTTGCTGGTGCAACACGAACCTGTTGTTCTCCTGACCCAAAATGTGTTCCTGATCTCGGCCGTAGTGGGCATCATTTTGTATTCGATGATTTATAGAAAAGCCGCAGGCAGCAACACCTTTGCTTATATTTTTGCGGCCGCAGCGATAATTCTCGGTTCTTATTCGGCCGCCGCTAACCTCGGCTTCTTGCCCGGCAGCGAAATGGTCGTCGAATACACCGTTTACGCGGCGATTGCGTTGATCGTGGCCTTTGTGGTGTACGGCTTCAAGACGCACAACTCCGATGAGCTTGGCCGCACCGTCGTGCTCATGTTCCTGATCCTGACAACTGTGGTTTTCTGGGCGCTGTTCGAACAGTCCGCCGGCTCGATGACCTTGTTCGCAGATCGCGTTGTCGATCGCGAAATCGGTGGCGTAACGGTTACGGCCGCGCAATTCGGTTCACTGAACGCGGGCTTCATCTTTCTGCTTGCCCTGCCGTTCGCGTGGCTCTGGATCTGGCTGGCAAAACGCAATCTCGAGCCGCCGACCCCGGTAAAATTTGGCCTTGGCATTATCCAGGCGGGCCTTGGTTTCGGCGCCCTCGTTTTTGGTGCGCAGTTCCCGGACGCAGCGGGCAAGGTCGGCATGATCTGGCTGGTTCTCGCTTACCTGCTGCACACAACGGGTGAGCTGTGCTTGTCGCCGGTCGGCCTGTCTGCCGTGACCAAGCTGTCGATTGGCCGGGTTGTCGGGGTAAGCATGGGAACGTGGTTCCTGGCGACCGCGCTTTCAGAAACTGTCGCGACACGTCTCGGCAAAATGGCGGCAGTCGACACCCACGGTGGTGAGGTCGTAGATTCCGTTGGCGCTCTGGCGACGTATACACAGCTGTTTGAGTTCCTGATGTATGTCGGCCTTGGAGTAGGTGTGTTCGTTCTGCTCGTTTCTCCGCTTCTGAGACGCGGCATGCACGGCGTGCATTGATCCAATTAACAAAGCAGGAAGCACAATGAAAAATTATTTGACACTGATTGCGGGTCTGTTGGTCGCAACGGGTTTTGCTGCGTGTTCTCAGCAGGCCCCAGAGGAAGCTGTTAGTTCAGCACCGGAAGAGTCCGCCGAAGCGTTCATCGCTCGAGTCAATGAGGAGCTCAAGGCGCTCCGCATCGATCAGGGCGCCGCCGGTTGGGTACGCGCAACCTATATCACCGAGGACACGGCGATACTGAACGCCGCGGCCAGTGAACGATATGCCGAGTGGCACAGCCGCACGGTCGCCGAGGCGGCGAAGTACGATGGCCAGAAACTGGGCGCTGACACACGGCGTGGGATAGACCTGCTGAAGCTCGGCACGTCGTTGCCGGCACCGAATGATGCTGCCAAGCGCCGTGAGCTGATGCAAATAGCCACCGAACTCAAAGGCATGTACGGCGCCGGCAAGTACTGCCGCAGTGACGGCGATTGTATCTCGGGCACAGAGCTCGAGGGTCTCATGACTGAGTTGCGAGATTACGATGAGTTGCTTGAGTTGTGGGAGGGGTGGCGCACAATTGCACCGCCGATGCGTGCAATGTACGAGCGCTATGTAGAGCTCGCTAACGAAGGCGCGAATGACCTTGGCTATGCCAACCTGGGTGAGATGTGGCGCGCCGGTTTCGACATGAGCCCGACCGAGTTTCAAGCTGAAGCGGGCCGTCTTTGGGAACAAGTCGAACCGTTATACGACGAATTGCATTGTCATGTGCGAGCAAAACTCGGCGAAGTTTACGGCGAGGACAAGGTTCCACAAGACCAGCCTATTCCGGCGCACCTGCTTGGCAATATGTGGGCGCAGGGGTGGGGTTTTATTTACGATCTGATTGAGCCGTACCCCGGCGTCGCGGAAATCGACGTCGACACGACCCTCAAAACCAAGAACTATTCACCACAGGAGATGGTTCGCTCGGCTGAGAGTTTCTACACCTCGCTCGGTATGCCACGAATGCCAGATACGTTCTGGGAGCGCTCCATGTTTTCCAAGCCGGCAGATCGCGAAGTCGTCTGCCATGCGAGTGCGTGGGGCCTTGACGGTGGCAACGACCTGCGCATCAAAATGTGCATCAAACAAACCTACGATGAATTGCGCGTGATCTATCATGAGCTTGGGCATAACTATTACCAGGGTGCGTACAAAGATCAGCCGCCGCTGTTCCAGGGCGGCGCGAACAGCGGCTTTCACGAAGCCATCGGCGACACCATAACGCTGTCGATGACACCCGGCTATCTTGCCGAGGTCGGCCTGATTGCATCGGCCGAACAAAACGAACAGGCAATTATTAATCGGCAGATGCAGCAGGCTTTGGACAAAATAGCCTTCCTGCCATTCGGCAAGCTCATCGACGAATGGCGCTGGGCCGTTTTCTCTGGCGAGATCGCGCCCGCGGATTACAACAAGAGTTGGTGGGATTTGCGCACGAAGTACCAGGGCATCGCGGCACCAGTTGAGCGCAGCGAGGCCGACTTCGATCCGGGCGCAAAATATCATGTGCCCGCAAACGTCTCGTACACCCGGTATTTCCTCGCGCATATTCTGCAGTTCCAGTTCCAGCGGGCGCTGTGCGAAACAGCGGGCCACGAGGGCGATCTGCATGCCTGTTCGATTTATGGCAGCAAGGCAGCAGGCGAGCGTTTGACCGCTATGCTCGAAGCCGGCGCCAGTGACCCCTGGCCCGACACGCTGGAGAAGCTGACAGGAACGCGGGAAATGGATGCCACGGCGATCATCGACTATTTCAAGCCACTGATGGGCTATCTGCAGGAACAAAACGAAGGCCGTAGCTGCGGCTGGTAGCGACGTGGCTGACCGGATTGCGTAGACTCTGCAAAACAAAAAAAGCGGGGATCGTCCCATGTCAAAAAAACAATTAAAGGCCAGCCTTGGCGCGCGCATGCTCGCATCGGTTGAGCGCATCGGCAATAAACTGCCGGACCCAGCGGTGCTGTTTATCGTGCTGCTGTTTGCGGTCTGGATTTTATCGTGGCTGATGTCCTACGTCTCCATCACCGCCATCGATCCGCGCACGAGCCAGCCGATCGTCATTAACAACCTGCTGTCTGGCCGGGCATTCACCGAATTTCTCTCGGTCATGGTCACCAACTTTTCGCACTTTCATCCGGTCGGCGTTGTGCTCGTCGCGATGCTCGGCATCGGAGTCGCGGAGCACACCGGCTTTATAACAACCGGCATTCGCGCCTTGTTGAATGTGACCGCTAAATGGTTGCTAACGCCGATGGTCATTCTCGTCGGCATCGTCAGCCACTCCGCGGTTGATGCTGGATACGTACTGGTTATTCCGCTGGGCGGTGTTATTTTCTATGCCGCCGGTCGGCATCCACTTGCCGGTATTGCCGCCGCATTTGCCGGCGTTTCCGGCGGTTTCTCGGCGAACTTCGTGCCGTCGTCGCTCGATCCGCTGTTGCAGGGACTGACACAGGCGGGCGCACAGATCCTCGATCCGAGTGTTCTCGTAAACCCGCTGAACAATTACTTCTTCACAACCGCCTCCTCGGTGCTGATCGTAGGCCTCGGCTGGTACTTGACCGAGAAGGTCGTCGAGCCACGCTTGCAGGGCCTGGAAATTGACGGCGATGCCGAAGACTTACCCGAGGTTCACGACATCAAGCCCAACGAGCGTAAAGGCCTGCGCTGGGCGCTGGTCTCCATGGTTGTTGGTGTTGTCCTCTTGTTTGCGACGGCCCTGCCAGAAGGTTCGGCCTGGCGCGCTCCGGGAAGCGGTGAACTGACCAGTGGCGCCGCACCGATGATGCGCTCCATCGTGTCGCTTATCTTCCTGTTGTTTCTTGTGCCGGGCCTCGTGTTTGGCGTTGTTTCGGGCTCGATGAAAAGCGCCAAGGACATGATTGACGGCATGACCCACGCCATGCATAGCATGGCCTACTACCTCGTCATCATGTTTTTCATTGCCCAGTTTGTTTACGCGTTCAACGTGTCGAACCTGGGCGTCCTGCTTGCGGTAGAGGGTGCTGCTGGCCTGGCTTCATTGGCACTACCGGCCGCATTCACAATCGTCGGCATCGTATTGCTGACCGCATTCGTCAACATTTTCGTCGGCTCGGCAAGTGGCAAGTGGGGGCTGCTCGCACCCATCTTCGTCCCCATGCTGATGTCGCTTGGCATTTCGCCGGACCTCACGCAGGCCGCGTATCGTGTCGGCGACTCAAGCACCAACATCATCACGCCGTTAATGCCGTACTTCCCGCTGGTCGTGGTTTACTGTCAGCGCTATGTGAAAAGCACCGGCATCGGCACCGTTACCGCAATGATGCTGCCCTATTCGATGTGGTTTCTGCTCACGTGGACGATCTTCCTGCTACTGTACTTTGCGATTGGCTTGCCGCTAGGCATCCAGGCAAGTTACACCTACCCATAAGTCAGGGGTGGTTTGATGAACGATTTTGAAAAACTTGGTGCGTTCTACCTCGGTAAACGTTTCGACACGGAGGCAGACAACCTCACCGAAGAGTTGGTCTTGTACGATGCGAAAGATCTGACAACGCACGCTGTCATCATCGGCATGACGGGGTCGGGGAAAACCGGGCTTGGTATTGGCATTCTCGAGGAAGCCGCGCTTGACCACATCCCGGTCATCGCCATCGACCCGAAAGGGGACATGGGCAACATCATGCTCACGTTCCCGCAGCTGCGCGCGGAGGACTTTCGACCCTGGGTTAATGCTCGTAGCGCGACGGACAACGGCCAAACGCCAGACGAGTTCGCCGCAGGCCAGGCTGCGTTGTGGAAAAAGGGGCTCGGGCAGTGGGGCCAGACCGGCGCACGTATTGGCCAGTTACGCAAAAACGTCGACATGGCAATCTACACGCCCGGCAGCAACGCCGGGCTGCCGATTTCTGTGCTGCAGTCCTTTGCTGCCCCGGATGCGGCGCTCATTGATGACGCTGATCTCTACCGTGAGCGGGTCCAGGCTACCGCCACCGGCATCCTGACCTTACTCGGTATCGACGCCGATCCCGTATCGAGTCGCGAACACATTCTGATTTCGCGATTGCTGGATCACTCCTGGCGCGAAGGCCGAGGCCTCGATGTCGCGAGCCTGATAGCCGAAATTCAGGATCCACCGATAACGAAAGTCGGCGTCATGACGCTCGACTCCTTCTTCCCCGCAAAGGATCGCTTCGCGCTGGCGATGCGCCTGAACAACCTGCTGGCGGCGCCTGGTTTTGAGGCCTGGATGCAGGGTGAGCCGCTCAACGCGAAGAGCCTTCTCTACACTGTCGAGGGCAAGCCGCGAATTTCAGTAATGTCAATCGCGCACCTCGATGATGCGCAGCGCATGTTCTTCGTTTCGATGTTACTCAACGAGCTAATCAGCTGGATGCGAGCACAGCAGGGCACGTCGAGCCTGCGCGCAATTCTCTACATGGACGAGATCTTTGGCTACATGCCGCCGGTTGCAAACCCGCCGTCCAAGAGACTGTTTTTGACCTTGCTCAAACAGGCGCGCGCTTACGGGCTGGGGCTGGTGCTCGCGACGCAAAACCCCGTCGACCTCGACTACAAGGGGCTTTCCAATACCGGCACTTGGTTTATCGGCCGACTGCAAACCGAGCGTGACAAAGCGCGGGTCATGGAAGGACTCGAAGGCGCGAGTGACGGAAATTTCAACAAACAAAAAATGGAGCGAACGCTCGCCGGGCTCGGCAAACGCCGCTTTCTGTTACACAATGTGCATGAAAACGAGGCCGTCGTGTTCAACACGCGCTGGGTCTTGTCGTATCTTGCCGGGCCGTTGACGCGCGACAGCATCAAGGCCCTGATGTCGAAAATCAAAGCGACGGGCGCGGCCGCGGTGCGCACAGTAAGCAAGCCCAAGCGACGTAGCGAGTCCATAGCGCCCACGTTGCCGCCATCCGTTGAACAGTATTTCGTACCGGGTATGGGCGAGGGCGTTGTGTATCACCCGCGGCTCATCGCTGCGGCTGAAATCACCTACAACAGCGTACGCAATAAAATCGAAGGCGAGCGCGCCTGTGTTTACACGGTGGAGTTCGAGGATGGCCCCGTCAACGTCGATTGGGACAATAGTGACGCCGTTGAAATCAACATCGACGACCTTGAAGATCGTGGCGAGGAAGATGCGACGTACGTAGAGTGTCCCGCTTGTGCTTCTGTAGCGAAGAACTACACAGCGTGGAACAGGGACTTCAAACGCTGGTTGCGGCAAAACGAGACGATTTCACTGTATCGCAGCAAGCGCTTCAAGCTGTCTTCGGAATCGGGTGAAGCGGAAGGGGATTTTCGCGCGCGCCTGCAGACCGTCGCAAACGAAAAGCGCGATCAGGCCGTTGCCAAGATTCGTAAGCGCTACGCGAGCAAAGTCACCACGCTGGAGAATCGCCTGTTGCGTGCGCATCAATCTATAGATCGTGAAAAACAACAAGCGACCAAAAAGAAACTCGACACAGCCGTATCATTTGGCACCGCTATCCTCGGCGCGGTTCTTGGCCGCAAACGCGTCTCGACCTCATCCGCCACACGTATTGGCTCGGCGATAAAGACTGCCAGTGGTGCGCGCAAGGAGTCTGCGGACATTAAGCGCGCCGAGGAAACCGCAGCCAAGGTAAAGGCGGACATCGAAGCGCTGAACCAGGAGCTGGTTAAAGAAGTCGAGACACTGGACACCTCTTTCGACGCTCAGGCCGAAGAGTTGGATGAGGTCATCATTCGCGCGAAGAGTACAGATATCCATGTGCCGCTGATCGGACTTGCCTGGATGCCATATCAGGCCGACGAGAACGGCCGTCTCCGACCCGCCTGGTAGCTGCCTTAGTCGCCGAGGCACGCCCCTGCATAGGCTTTATCGATGTTGGCATTGCCCAACTGGCATTCATTGTCATAGGTGACGCCGTCGAGGCCACATACCGGTGCGTAGTCGCGCGGGCAATTGCGACCCTGGCCCTCACACATGCCAGCGTAATCAATGCGCACTCCCCGCCTCTCTGCCTGACACGCGTTACTGTAGGTAAGTCGATCCGACCCACACACCGGAATGAATAACGCCGGACAGGCGCGTACGTTGCAGATGCCCACAGTGAAAGTCGTTACTCCAGCTTTCTCGGCGTTGCACGCATTCTCATAGGTCTCGCCGTCATCGCCGCAGACGGGCGAGAATACTTTCGGGCAATTTTGCACATCGCACAGACCCTTGCGTTGCACCGGTACACGCTCGGCATCGGCGTCGCAGCGGTTCAAATATGTGCGCCCATTCATGCCGCAGACCGGATCTCCAGTGCTTGGGCAGCCGTTTGCCGTGCAAGCGCCTAAGCCAGCAACTTGTACGTTGGAGGCTTCTGCAAAACACTCGTTAACATAGGTATTGCCGTCCACGCCGCAGACCGGGTCGAAGGCCTCGCTGCAGCCGGACTCGCCAGTCTGGCACATGCCCTGACTCGCAATTTCTACGCCACCGGCGCCTGCAACGCACTCGTTGCTATAGGTCTGCCCGTCCACACCGCAAACGGGTTCGTATTGCATGGTGCAGGCAGTTTCACCTTCCTGTGCCATGCTCGCGGATGATGCTGCAAGCATCGTTATCAGAATCGGGACCAGTACCTTCATATTATTAATCGTCATGTTCGATTTGACCTAGCGTGGCCTCGCAGTTCCCCAATAGTGGTAGCTCAGGATGCGAATGCCCGGAATGTACATTCGATTGTCCTCAGCAAGCGAAAAGCCTGCGCCCTCTATTGTCCCCGCAATGTCCCGATTCATATTGCAGCCGCCGGCCAGCTTTTTCCAGCCGGGGTTTAACCTATCTTGCCAACGACGCACACCCGCATCAGGTGCTCGCCCGTGTTCAGTGAACAACAGTCGTCCATCTGGCTTGAGCACTCGGCGCATGCCTGCCAGTGCGGCAGAAACATCAGCAATCGTACAAAGCGTGTAAGTCACCAGGACGGTGTCGACACTATTGTCGGGCAGCGGAATTTCCTCGCCGGGCAGATCGATTAGCTCAACGTCGATGTCCGTTGTTGCGATCCGCTTTCTGGCTCGCTTGCGCATTCCCGCAGACGGCTCAAGACCCCAGACTTTTCTCACCTGATCGCGATCATAGTAGGGCAGGTTTAGCCCACCGCCGAAACCGATTTCCAGAACATCACCGGCGGCCAGCGGCACGACCTTCTCGCGTTGCTTGTGGATTGGCTTTGTGCCACAGCTGAGGTCGACAAGTTTTGGCAGTATCCGGTCGTCGTACCAGCCCATCAGGTTTCACTTCCGTACTGCTGTGACGACAACAGCTGGCTAATCGATACCAACTCAAAGCCCTTACTTTCAAGGGTAGGAAGCTCCCGCTCAAGGTAGTCGAGTGTTGCTGGATTGAGGTGACCGATACCAACCGCGTGGCCATTCTTGCGCGCCAGCGATTTCAGGCGCTCGAATTCCCGCGACACGGCGGCGGCGGAAGGGTCATGGTCCAGAAACACATCCCGCTTCGTTGCCGCAACCCCGGCTTCGGCGGCGACCTTTAACGCGACGCTATGGTGCGTCGTGTAACTGTCTATGAAAAACAGGTTGTCGCGCTCAAGTATCTCCTCCATCAACCACTCCATATGACCTGGGTGTCGTGTCAGAAGGCTGCCGCGGTGGCTGCTAACGCCAATCGCAAACGGCACCGAGTCTATTGCGTCTGCGAATGTGCTCCGAAACAGCTCACGACTCATGTCCAGCAGAATACCGTCGGGCTCTGCCGGGCCACTGTACTCGACCGGCTCGAGTGGCAAGTGCAACAGGACCTCTTTGCCATGGCTGTGCGCGATCCTCGCGAGCAATTCACCTTTTGGGGTTCCCGGAAGCACGGCGAAAGCCAACGGGCCGGGAATGTCTATTGCGCGTCGCCCGGCAGCAAGCTGGTAGCCCAGGTCGTCGATTATGATGGCTATTCGGGATGGCGAGTACGCCGCACTGTGCGCCGTAAGCGACATGATGATCGTCGCGAGCAGGAATCGGCAGCGGCTCATTTCGCTTTGCTATGCATTACCTGGCGATGCTGCAGCCGCTCCACTGCCGCGACCAATTGCGCATCCTTCTCACGATCGATCGTGCCCGTCAGACTCAGGTCGGGAAAGCCTGGCGTGTCTTCGACGAAAACATCCGGCGTGATGCCCGTTTTGTGAATCGAATCACCCGATGGTGTGAAGTAGCGTGAGGTCGTTAGCTTGATAGCGCGCCCCCTGGACAACGGCATAACCGTTTGCACAAGCCCCTTGCCGAAAGTGTCGGTGCCCAGCACGGCCGCACGACCATGATCTTGCAGCGCGCCAGCGACGATTTCGGAAGCAGATGCAGAGCCCTTGTTAACGAGTACGATTATGTCGGCGCCGTCGAGCACGTCACCGCGGTGTGCCGAGCGCGTGAAACGCGAGTCCGCTGTGCGACCTTGCGCCGTCACAATGACGCCGGAATCGAGAAAAAGGTCAGAGACATCGACAGCGGCATCCAGCACACCGCCGGGATTGTTGCGCAAATCCAGCACAAGGCCTTCGAGCATACCGCCCTTGCTATCCTGTAGTTCGTCGATAGCCCGGCTCAATTCCCGCGCTGTTGTTTCGCTAAACTGATTGACCCGCACGTAACCGTACGACGGGTTCAGCACTTCATGGTGCACGCTGGCGACGCGAATGACCTCTCGTCGCATTTCGTAAACAATAGCGTCATCGTTGCGTGCCACGGTAATGCTGATTTTTGACCCGGCCTTGCCGCGCATACTGCCGATAACTTCCTGAAGGTTATTTGCTTCTACAGCTGTACCATCGACGGCAATTACCTGATCACCGCTGCGCAGCCCTGATCTCGCCGCCGGTGAGCCCGCGATTGGCGTGATGATGCGCACGGCGCCATCGAGCTCCGTGATTTCAATGCCGATGCCGGTATAGCTGCCGGTTGTGCCGATGCGGATGTCTCGATATTCATCGGCATCGAGGTATTGTGAGTGCGGATCAAGATCGCTGACCATGCCGCGGATGGCGGCCTCAAGTAGCGCGCTGTCGTCAACGGGCTCGAGATAGTCCTGCTTGACCCGCTCCACGACCTCGGCGAACAGGCGCGCCTTGTCCCAGGCGAGGCCTTCCTCGGCGGGTCGCTGCTGCGCCAGAAAGCCACCGCCAAAAGACAGGCTCAGACCCATCACGGTACCGATGACTAAAACCAGAATCGCTCTGGTTTTCAATGACATACTCTTCTCCTGGCGCCCTGCTAGTGACCATTGTTCGAGCAGGATCACCGACGATAACATAGGCCGAGACAGCGACACCATGCGCCTGTCACGTTTTCACTGCCCTGGCCGACGCGTTATCCACTGGCGCGGATTGATTGGCTGGGTGCCTTTGCGGATCTCGAAATACAGCCCAGGCTGAGCCTGGCCGCCACTATCACCGACTGTTGCGATGACGTCGCCAGGCGCGACCCAGTCACCTGTATTCTTGAGAATCGTCTCGTTGTAGCCGTACAGGGTCATGTAACCCTCGCCGTGGTTGACGATGACCAGCAGGCCCAAGCCGGCGAGCCAGTCGGCAAATTCGACACGACCGTGATACACGGAGCGGACCTCTTTGCCCCTTGGCGCCGCAAGCACCACACCGTTCCATTTCAACTGACCCGCGACTCGAGGCTGCCCGAAATCATGGGCCAGCGTTCCGGCTACCGGCCAGGTCAGCCGACCCTTGTGCGTGGTGAATGGCGCTTCTGAGCTAATCGGATAATCGGAGAGAATGCTTGTCAGCTCGGCAATCAGCCTCGACAGGTCTTTCTCCTGCGCGGCCAAGCGTTCGACTTCACGACCTTGGCCCGAGATCCTCTCCTTGAGGCTTGCAAGCAGGGCTTTTCGTTTGTCCTGGGCCACGCCGAGCTTCGAAAGCTCATCGTAGCGAGCCTTGGCCAGCTGAGCTATTCGCGCTTCTTCAGCGGCAACCTGGCTGCGCAGCTGCGCCAGGTCACGAATGGCTGCTGTAACGACCTCGATATTTTCAGAACGGTACTCGCTCAGATAACCGTAGTAGGCCATGAGGCGCCCAATCGTCGCCGGATCGCGCTGGTTTAGCAGCAGCTTGATTTTCTCCTGGGAGCCGCTCATATAGGCTGCGCGTACCTGCGTCGCAAGCTCGCTGGATTCCTCGTCGAGTTCTGCTTCACGCCGTGCAAGCTGTGCGTCAAGCTCCGCCTTGCGCCGGGCACTGAAATCACGCTCGCGCTGCAGCTCTTTGAGCCGGATTCGCTTCTCGGAAATCTCGACCTCCGCTTCCTGCAAGTCGGCCGTTAGCCGGTCCCTGTCAGAGGCGCTCCGGTCCATGCTCTTTTTAAGGTCACTGATCTTGTCGCGAACCTGCTCGAGCTCTCGCTCCTTGATCTTCGCCAGTTCACCGCCTGATTCCTGGGCGAATGAGGGCAGGGCAAGGAGAAGTACAAATAAGGCCGGCATGAGCGCTTTCATGATTCGGCAGTTTGGTATAATGCGTCCTTTGCCACAAGCCGGGCGCGCCACCGCGGGCCTCGAAATCAAAACTCATGGACAGATATCTGGAATTTGCTGCCAATCACACGTTATTGGTGGTTGCTCTCACGGTCAGCCTTTTCGTGCTCATTTTTAGCGAGCTTCGACGCAAGGCCAGCGGCCTGATTAACATCGAGCCAACGGCGGCCGTCACTTTAATGAACAACGACGCGACGGTCATAGACCTGCGCAGTGTTGAGGCTTTCTCTCAGGGCCATATTGTTAACGCAAAGAACATTCCGTTTGCCGAGTTCGATGCGCAGATCGAAAAAATCGCCAAGTTCAAAGACAAGCCGATTGTCGCTGTCTGCGATGCGGGCGTATCCTCAAACAAGGCCGTGGACTCTCTTCGCAAAACGGGGTTCGAAAGCGTTTACGGTTTGAAAGGTGGAATGACGGCGTGGACGCAGGCTGGTCTGCCGGTTGTCACCGCCAAGAAAACCAAAAGCAAGGGCAAGGGCAAGAAATAGCTGTTGGACACTTAAGTTCGTTGTGCGCAGCTCACAACGATATTCTATTTAACTCAGGACGAAGACATGACTGACGAACAACAGGGTCGCGACGGCAAGCGCATCTCCATCGCTAAAGTTTACATGAAAGATTTTTCATTCGAGTCGCCACAATCACCCGCTATTTTTCGCTCGGGCGAATGGAAGCCGCAGACAAATCTCAACCTGCGCAGCAGCCACAATGAAGTCGAAAATGATGTGCATGAAGTTGTTTTGACGATCACTGTCGAGGCCAAAGAAGAAGACAAAACTCTGTTCCTGATCGAGCTACACCAGGCCGGGCTGTTCGACATATCGGGTTACGAAAAGGAAGAATTCAAGGCCATTATTGGCAGCTTCTGCCCGAACATCCTGTTCCCGTACGCTCGTGAGGCGATCGCCGCAACGATTCAGAAGGGCGGCTTCCCGGAATTCGTCTTGCAACCCATCAATTTTGACGCGCTGTACTTGCAGTCGTTGCAGCAGCAGGCCGCAGCACAGGCCGAAGGCGAGGAGACACACTAATAAGCACCGCGACAACATCGAAGAACGTCGCCGTCGTAGGCGCCGGCTCCTGGGGAACGGCGCTGGCGCTGCAGCTTGCCCGCTGCGGTTGCGATGTTCGCTTGGGCGGTGTGCGCGAACTCGACCTGCTTGAGGCCATGTCGGTCGATGGCGAAAACAAACGCTATCTTCCGGGCGTCAGCTTCCCGCCGAACATGGTTGCGTATGCCGACATCGAAGAGTGCGTCGACGATGCCCGCAATATCCTCGTTGTGGTCCCCAGCCACGGTTTACGTGAAACACTGACGACGATCAAACCGTTTCTTGGGTCTGATTCTCGCGTTTGCTGGGCAACAAAAGGGTTTGAGCTGCACACCGGCAAGTTGCCACACCAGGTTGCGGCCGAGGTTCTGGGCTCTGACCGACCTATGGCCGTATTATCAGGGCCGACGTTCGCCAAAGAGGTTGGCGAAGGCCTGCCAACCGCGATGACCATCGCTGCAAACAACGCGGAGTTCGCGAGTGACCTTGCTGTCTCGCTGTCTGCCGACAATTTCCGCGCGTATACATCTGAAGACATGATCGGCGTGGAAGTCGGCGGCGCGGTAAAGAACGTCCTCGCCATCGGCGCCGGCATGTCAGATGGCCTCGGTTTCGGCGCAAATACACGCGTTGCGTTAATTAACCGCGGCCTTGTTGAGATGACGCGCCTGGGTGTGGCGCTCGGCGCGAAACAGGAAACCTTCATGGGCCTCGCCTGCATGGGCGACCTTGTGTTGACCTGCACCGACAACCTGTCCCGAAACCGGCGTATGGGGCTGGCGCTCGCAAGCGGCATGTCCATCGAAGAAGCGAAAGAAGAAATCCAGCAAGTCGTCGAGGGGGTTATGGCCGCCGAGGCTGTTAACGAAGTTGCACAAAAACTCGCGATCGAGATGCCCATTTGTCATCAGATCTACCGCATTATTTATGAGGGGGCGGAACCGCGCGAAGCTGTTGGGGCCCTGATGGGGCGCGATCTAAAACCCGAAAGCTAAAAACAAGAATTCAAAAAGGAGTGCCCCTATGACGGCCACCGTTCGAGTCGCAATGCTAATCTTAATGGCGTCAATTGTGTCGTCGCTGCTCCTACCCGCAGACTCTCGCGCAGAGGAAGCGCAGCACGCGGTGTTGGTCACCGGTGCCAGCACCGGCATCGGTCGCCTGATTGCCGAAAAGCTCGCTGCTGATGGCCACTTCGTTTATGCCGGCGCAAGAAAACCCGCAGACATCGCCGCGCTCTCCGCAATCGAAAATATTCAGGGCGTTCGCCTGGACGTCACGATTCAAAGTGACATCGATGCCGCCGTCAAGCTCGTCGAGTCTGGCGGGATGGGCCTGTACGGTGTGGTCAACAATGCCGGTGTTAATGTCCTTGCGCCGCTCATCGAAATCGAAGAAGACGAACTCGACTTTTTGTTTGACGTAAACATCTACGGCCCTTATCGAATCACCAGGGCGTTTGCGCCGCAGATCATCGAATCACAAGGCCGTATCGTCAACATCAGCTCTATTTCCGGCACGCTGTCGGGCCCTTTGTACGGCATATACTCCATGAGTAAGCACGCGCTCGAGGCTTATACCGATTCGCTTGCAATCGAGATGGACATTCTTGGCGTCAAGGTTATTGGCGTTGAGCCCGGCAACTACAAGACCAACATCTTTCACAACCGTTGCGATCGCATGATGGCGCGGGGATACAGCGCAGAGGGTTCACGTTTTGAGGCGTTCGTCGCGCCGCGCGTGGAGCAATGCAAAAACCGGCCCGTGGATACTGACCCGGAGCCGCATCAGGTGGCGGATGCCGTTGCGCGCGCGCTATTCAGTGACAGCCCGAAAGAGCATTACCTCGTAGTGCCGGAGCAGCGTCAGGCAGGGTGGACTATTCAAAAGGCGCTCGAGGAGGTCGCGAGCCTGAACGAGGATCACGAGTTCAGCTACAGCCGCGACGAGTTGGTCGAAATGCTCGATGCTGCGCTTGAGCCGCCAGTGGAATAGACGCGCGCCGGGTTACCTTGTGTCTTCGCCTGTTCGCCTGTGCTGGTTTGCCTGCTACACGTTTCACCCGAAAACACTTTGATTCAGTAGCGCCACCTGCGGGCTGTAACGTCATAGTCTATGCTTGGTGGGATAAGGTAAATCGATACGAAGCAGGAGAATAGTGACCCTGTGTTAATCTCACCGTCCCTCCGTCTAACAACAAGAACCAAATAAAAAGGGGAACAACCATGGATCGACGTAAATTTTGCCGCACAGCGGTCGCTGCCAGTGTGGCTGCCGCCATTCCGATTCTGCCAGGCTGCGGCAAGAAGGCCCCGGTAGCCACGCAGGCCGATACGAGCATCCGTGGCATCTCTCTTGACGGCGCCGAGATCGAACTCGAGAAAGCCGCCATCAGGGAGCTCGGCGAAAGCATGACCGGTCCGGTGCTGTTATCCGGCCATCCGGACTACGACGGCGCGCGCACAATCTGGAACGGCATGCACGACAAGAGACCGGCGTTAATCGCGCGCTGCCTGAATGCTGAAGATGTTAGTGAGGCCGTAACGTTTGCGCGGGAGCGCGAACTCCTCGTTGCCGTTCGTGGTGGCGGTCACAGCTGGCCCGGCAAGTCGATTTGTGACGACGGCTTGATGGTCGACCTGTCGCAGATGAACACTGTAACGGCCGACGCTGAAACGCAACGCGCGAGCGCCCAGGGAGGCGCATTGCTCAGCGCCCTGGATGCGGCAGCGCTCAACAAGGGCATGGTTACGACAGCGGGAGTAGTGTCACACACGGGTGTCGGCGGCTACACGCTGGGTGGCGGCTTCGGCCGGCTTAACCGCAAGTACGGCCTGACCGTTGACAATGTTACCGGCGCACAAATCGTCACGGCGGACGGCACTGTTCGTCGTATCAGCGCCGAAGAAGAGCCGGATCTGTTCTGGGCAATTCGCGGCGGCGGTGGCAATTTTGGCGTGGCCACCGAATTCGAGTATCAACTGCATCCGTTCGACCGCAATGTCCTGTCGGGAAGTATCGTCTGGCCAGTGGAACAGCTTCGTGATGTGCTTGAGTTCTACGCGGAATGGTCGGCCGGCCTGTCCGATGAAATGTACGTTGGCCCCACAATCGCGACAACACCTGATGGCGTACGGGTCGTCATGATGGATGTTGTGTACAACGGCGATCCCGCCGCCGGCGAAAAGGAGCTCGCCCCATTGCGTGCTATCGGTTCACCGATAATGGATGGAGTCACTGTCCAGGACTACACGGTTCTGCAAACAATCAACGACGTAGCTTTCGGCCACGGCGTTCGCTCCTACGCCAAGAACGGCATGGTCAAAGAGTGGACCCAGGGCCTCGTCAACGCCATCGTCGAGTCTGACGACCCGAGAATTTTCGTTGCCAACCATGTTGCCGGAGGCGCGGTCAAACGCGTCGGCGAGCTGGACACCGCGTTCCCGCATCGTAATGCCGAGATTATGCTCGTCATCGTCAGCGGCTGGATGGACCCGGCACAGGACGACGAGTTCATAGCAGCGACGCGCGCTAACTTTAAAGCAATTGAACCGCACACAGGTGGCTATTACACCAACATCGATTTTGATGGCGCCGAAGCTGCGGGCAATTACGGACCAGCGTATGAGCGACTCAGAAAAATCAAGGGTCAGTACGATCCGGGCAACCTGTTCCGCCTCAACAGCAACATCGAACCCGCTTAGTTGAAGCCGAGTTGCCGCCAGGCCTCGTAGACGATAACGGCTGCGGCGTTCGACAGGTTCAGGCTGCGGCTTCCCGCTTGCATGGGTAGCCGCAGCACCTGTTCCGGCGGCAGGCTTTTGAGCAGCTCCCGCGGCAGACCTCTCGTTTCGGGCCCCATCAGGAAAGCATCGCCCTCTCTGTAGCTGGGCTCATCATGCCGCGTCGTGCCGCGCGTACTCAGCGCAAACAGGCGCGGCGCCCCCAACGCCTGCAAACAGGCGTCGAGCGAATCATAAGTCTGCACGCTGGCGAACTCCCGATAATCGAGGCCGGCACGCCTGAGTTTCTTTTCTTCGAGGTCGAAGCCCAGCGGCTCAATCAAATGCAGCGCGACGCCGGTATTCGCGCACAAGCGAATAATATTGCCGGTGTTTGGCGGTATCTCGGGTTCGTAGAGAATCAGGTTCAACATTGTCGTAGAATGCCGCATCCAATGGCCGACTCACAAATAAATCCGCTGCACGTAGACTTCTGTGGCTTGCCACTGGCAACGCCTATCGTGTTGTTGTCCGGTTGCGTCGGCTTCGGCGAGGAATACACGCGGGTCGAAGGGTTTTCCAACGCCGATGCTGGCGCAGTCGTGCTCAAGGGAACGACACGGGAACCGCGGCTGGGCAACCCGCCGCATCGGGTCTGCGAAACTCCGATGGGCATGCTCAATGCCATTGGCCTACAAAACCCGGGCGTCGATACAGTCGTGGACGATATTCTCCCTGGCCTCGATTTCAATGAAACGCGCTTTATCGCGAATGTCTGCGGCTCAACGATCGACGACTATGCGGCTGTTACGAAGCGCTTTGATGACTCACCCATCGACGCAATAGAGATAAACATTTCTTGCCCGAACATCAAAGAGGGCGGCGTTCAGTTTGGCAATGTCCCTGAAATGTCCGCGCGCGTCGTGGCCGCGTGTCGTGCACAAACCAGCAAACCAATCATCACCAAGCTGTCGCCGAACCAGACCGACATAGCGGAGAGTGCGCGGGTCTGTATCGAAGCCGGCTCCGACGCATTGGCTGTGATCAACACGATGATGGGCATGGCAATCGATGTCGAAAAAAGAACGCCCGTGATTGGTAATGTGCGAGGCGGTTTGTCGGGGCCGGCGATCAAACCGATCGCCCTGCTCAAGACACGGCAGGTTTACGAGGTCGCGAAACATCACAATGTGCCCATCATCGGCCAGGGCGGAATTACCACGGCTAAAGACGCCCTCGAGTTCCTGATCGCCGGTGCAAGCACCGTCGGCATCGGAACGGCGTTGTTCTATGACCCGCTTGTCTGCAAAAAGATCAACCGGGGGCTGCTAGACTATATGGATCGACATGAGATTAAGTCGGTGTCCCACCTGAGCGGTACGCTGCAGGTCTGACACCTCCTTATAGGGGCCGCTATTTCATTTTTCTCTGAATTGAAGCGTCGCAGCGTTTTCAAGGTCGCCATCGTTTATCTCGCCGCGGCATGGCTGCTGCTGCAGGTCGTGGCGACTGTCGCTCCCATACTCGAGCTTCCAATCTGGTTTGAGAAGACAGTCCTCCTGTTTCTGGTCGTGGGCTTCCCGATCGCCGTTATTCTCGCCTGGGCGTTTCAACTGACTTCGGCAGGGGTGCAAAAGGACACCGGTCGCGAGAAATGGGCTGGCGGGCAACGGCCGATAGATCGTGTAATCGTGTTGGTTCTTGGGCTTGCTCTTGCCTATTTTGTTGCGGACAAATTTTTTCTTTCGGAGCGTGGCGCGCCGCCCTCACTGGAGCCGTCTGTTGCGATTCTGCCCTTCACGAACATGACGCAGGACGAGAAAAACGACCCGTTCGCCGCCGGAATTCACGATGACTTGCTGACGCATTTGTCACGAATTGCCTCGCTGAAGACAACATCGCGTACCTCGGTGCAGCAGTACGAGGGCACCACAAAGACCATTCCGGAAATCGGAGCTGAGCTGGGAGTGGCGACGATCGTCGAGGCCGGTGTGCAGCGCTCCGGTAGCCGGGTGCGCATAAACGTGCAGCTGATTGATGCGGTCGCTGACGAACACATCTGGGCCGAACAATACGATCGCGAACTAACTGCCGCTAACGTCTTCGAGATCCAGAGTGAAATTGCCCAGGCAATCGCGGCACAGCTTCAGGCGACGCTGACTCACGAGGAGCGAGAAATTCTCGACTCTGTTCCGACACAAAGTATCGCGGCCCTGGACTCCTATTTCATCGGCAAACAGCTTCTGGAAAAGCGCACACGTGAGTCGCTGCTTGCCGCGGCAGAATACTTCGAGCAAGTTGTGGCCCTTGATCCTGACTTCGCGCTTGGCTGGTCGGGGCTTGCCGACGCCAACATGCTTCTTCCGGAGTACTCGGCAACGGCCGATCGCAAAATTATCGAGGAACGATCGACATATGCGGTCGCACGCGCGCTCGAACTCGACCCGAACTTACCCTACGTCAGCAGCTCCGCCGCCTGGTCTACGCTGATTCACGAATATGATTGGCAGGGGGCGGAGGACACGTTTCGGCGCGCGCTTCGAATAGAGCCAGACAACGCCAGCGTTTTGCACTGGTTGTCGCACACGCTCTCCTGGCAGGCTCGGCATGAGGAGGCCGTTAAGGCAGCGAGGTATGCGCTTGAGGTCGAACCTCTATCGAAGCTCATGACCAGCAATCTCGCTTATATCCTTGTGGATGCGCGTCAGTATGATGAGGGACTTCAGATCATCAGGCGTGTGCAACGCGATGATCCTGGTTATGCCGTTGCGCGTCGAAATCATTTTCTGCACGAATTGCGCTCCGGTGATGCTGTTGCCGGCGCAAACGCTTTTGTTAGCTATACGACATTCATCGGCGGCGAACCGGAAGCTGCGCGTCAAATTGGCGACATGTTCATTGCCTACGCCAGCACGAGGCAGGTTGGCCATGTTTCTGAAGACCTGATCAAACGAGCCCTTTTGGGCACTGAAGATCTCGGCCAGGTCCTGGCGTTTGTCGGAGATGCAGAGGGTGCACTGAGCGCGCTTCAGTTCGCGATTGAGCAGCGATCGGGGTCGCGCAGTGTGCTCAGTATGAAAATCAATCCGGCGTACGATTTTATTCGTGATGACCCGCGCTTTGTAGCGCTTCTTGAGGAAGTGGGGCTGGCTGAATTGTAGGGGCTGCCCGAGATCGCGCCCGCGGGGCGCTCCTACATCAGTCTATATGTAGTGCTTTCATCTTGCGGGTAAGCGTATTGCGGCCCCAGCCAAGTAACTTCGCCGCTTCCTGCCGATGACCGTTCGTCTGGCTCATCGCTATCTGTATCAGCGTTTTTTCGAACTCGGGTAGCGCCGTATCTAGTAGGGGCCCGGCATCCTTCGCGCTCACTTCTCGTTCCGCCCACGATGCGAGGCTGCGCGTCCACTCCTGCGCTGCGCGTTGTGACGAAACATTGCCACCGAGATCCTGCGGAATATCCGCCGGCGTAATCACGGTGCCCGGCGCCGTTACCGTCAGTCGCCGTGTTGCGTTAACGAGCTGGCGCACATTGCCGGGCCATTCATATCCCTGCAACAGGTCAAGCGCATCTGCATCGATGAGTTTGGCGGGCGCGTCGAGCTCTTTCGCCGACTCGGTGAGATAGTGCTTCAGCAACAGCGGTATGTCGGCACGCCGTTGCCGTAATGGCGGCGTATTGATTCTTATGACGTTGAGACGATGGTAAAGGTCTTCGCGAAAGCGCGACTCCTTGACTGCGCGCGCAAGGTCCTGGTTTGTGGCAGCAATCACCCGCACATCGACTTTGATCGAGCTCTGTCCACCAACGCGATAGAACTCGCTCTCGGCGAGTACGCGCAGCAAGCGCGTCTGCAGTGCCGCTGACATGTCGCCAATTTCATCGAGAAACAAGGTGCCGCCGTCGGCTTGTTCAAAGCGACCAATGCGGCGCGAGTCCGCCCCCGTGAACGAGCCACGCTCATGGCCAAACAATTCGGACTCGAGTAACTCGGATGCAATCGCAGACGTGTTGAGCGCTACAAACGGCTGGCTGGCCCGCGGGCTGTGTTCGTGCAGTGCCCGTGCAACGAGCTCTTTGCCTGTACCCGACTCGCCGGTTATCAAAACAGTCATACTTGAGCCTGCCAGGCGGCCGATTGAGCGAAACACTTCCTGCATCGCCGGTGCCTGGCCGATCAGCGACGGAATGTCACTGCCTTTCTGCCTCTGGTCTACGTCCACAGCACCGTTCTTGCGCGCTGCTTTTCTAACGAGCGCTATCACCTCATCAATGTCGAATGGCTTGGGCAGGTATTCAAAAGCCCCGCCCTTGTAAGCGGCGACGGCATTTTCCAGGTCGGAATGTGCGGTAATGACAATAATCGGCAGATCAGGGCAGCTTGTTTGCAAGCGATCGAGCAGCGTAATGCCACTCATGCCCGGCATCCGGACATCGGTAATGAGGACGTCCGGCTCACCGTGTTCTATCGCCTCAAGCAGGTGTTCCGCGCGCTCGAAGCTGCGCGCCTGCATTCCCGCCTGCCGCAGCGCTTTTTCGAGCACCCAGCGAACAGACTGGTCATCGTCGACCACCCAGACATTCAGACCGGCACCTGTCATTGGCTCTGCACCGTTTGTTCAAGTGGGATTCGTGCGAAGAACACCGTACGTCCGGGCCGGCTCTCGAATTCGATCAACCCATTGTGACGACTTAGCAGCTCCTGCGCAGCGGGCAGGCCAAGGCCCGTGCCCTCGGGACGGCTCGTTACGAGTGGATAGAAAACAGAGTCCTGCATGTCGAGGGGTATGCCCGGCCCGTCATCTTCGATTTCGATTGACGCGATGACGCGATGGCGCCGGTCGCCTATCGTAAAGTTCGTGGCCGCCCGGCTACGAATTTTAATTGTCCCCTGGCCATCGAGCGCAGCTACGGCGTTTCGCACCAGGTTCAAAAACGCCTGCACCATTTGATCGCGATCGAGATCGATCAGCGGCAAGCTGGGGTCGTAATCGCGCACAACGGTGAGTCTTTTCTGGTCCTCTGCTTCGATGAGTCGCACAACATACTCAAGTAACTCATGCACGTTCACCGGTTGTTTATTGGACGGGCCGCCCGGGCCGAGCAATGTATCGACGAGGCCGGCAAGGCGGTCTGTTTCGCTGATGACGACGTCGGTGTATTCGCTTAGCTCAGCATCATCGAGCTGCCTTTCCAGCAGCTGTGCCGCGCCACGAATGCCGCCGAGCGGATTCTTAATTTCGTGGGCCAGCTGCCGGATCATCTGTCGGCCTGTGCCATGCTGTATCAAGAGCGCGTTTTCGCGGCTGATCTTCGCGCGGCGCGTTACGTCCGTCATTTCGATCAGCAGCTCGGTATCTTCTGTCTTCAGCGGTGACACGCGGCAGTCGACAATGCGCTCGTCGGCGTGAACCTCGGTCGCGCCGAGGCGTATTTCGTTTGCGTAGTGGTCGCCGGTTTGCATGACGCGGCTCAGGATGTCTCGCAACTCCGGTTCGTCGTCCAGCAGGCGCAAGAGCGATTCACCCTGTGCGCGCTGCTGGCTGATCCCCAGAATGTTTTCCGCCGATGGATTCAGGCCAACAATCAGCAGATTGCTGTCGAGGAGAATGACGCCCGAGCTCAGGCCGTCAAGGATGCGAAGCGATTCTTTGTTGAAAATCCCGCCGCCGCCAGAATGGCCCGACGATTTGCGCTGGCCTAACGGCTGCCCGTCAGTATCGAGTTCTGTTGGACGTAGAAGCGATTGGTCTGACTGCGGATCATCAGTTTGCCCGTCTCGTCGATGACCTCCACCTGAATGTTGTGCACACCGCGAAACACGTCCTCTATCTGGATGCTCGAGCCGCTCACTTCCCTCGGCTGGCCGTCGAAATAAACGCGAACCCGATGGCCGCTCTGCAGGCCCGGACTCAACGCCAGGGAAACGTTCAATACTCCCTCTATGTTCCATAGCGTTTCTTCTGGACCAGGGGAGACGACCGCGAGGCTTTCGTATTTGAATGGCCCGGCGTCCTCTTCGGCGTCATCAGCCGCTGCCGCTGTTGGCCTTTGCCGGTAAAGTTGCGCGCCGGTATTGCGAGAATACTCGGCCAGGTTAACCTGTTGCGCGCCCTCTTGCGGTCGGTCGGAATAATGCGTAACACCTTCCTCGTCCACCCACGTGTAGGCCTGCGCCAGGGCCGTAGCCGACGCGAATAAGCCGAGTAGAACGAGAATCGGTCGTGTTTGCATTGAGTTAGCATAGCAGCGCAGGGGGAATCCGGGCTAGTGCCCGGGCGGCAAAATGCCGCCCGGTTCACACTTTTCTAATTTTACAGGCTGTAATACATGTCGAATTCGACCGGATGGGTCGTCATTCTCAGCCTCGTGACGTTTTCTTCGAGCAGCTCGACATAGGCGTCAATGAGGTCGTCCGAGAAGACGTCGCCCGCCTTGAGGAATTCTCGATCCGCGCCCAGCGCATCCATGGCTTCTTCGAGTGAAAATGCGACCAGCTTCAGCTCTTTCTCTTCCTCTGGCGGCAGGTCGTACAGGTCCTTGTCCATGGCGTCGCCGGGGTGGATCTTGTTCATGATGCCGTCGAGGCCCGCCATCATCATCGCGGAGAATGCGAGGTACGGATTGGCCATCGAATCGGGGAAGCGAACTTCAATACGGCGACCCTTCGGATTCGATATGTATGGAATACGAATCGATGCAGAGCGGTTACGCGCCGAGTACGCAAGAATCGTCGGTGCCTCGAATCCAGGAACGAGCCGTTTGTAACTGTTCGTTGCCGGGTTCGTGAATGCATTGAGCGCCTTCGCGTGCTTGATGATTCCGCCAATGTAGTACAGCGCCGTTTCCGACAGGCCTCCGTAACCGTCACCGGAAAAAAGGTTGTCGCCGTCTTTGAACAGGGACTGATGCACGTGCATACCGCTACCGTTGTCGTTGACGAGGGGCTTCGGCATGAATGTTGCGGTCTTGCCGTAGACGTGGGCGACGTTATGCACGACATACTTGAGGATCTGAACCTCGTCGGCCTTGCGTACTAAGGTGTTGAATTTAGCGCCAATTTCGCACTGTCCTGCCGTCGCGACTTCATGATGGTGCACCTCTGTTTCCACGCCCATGTCCTCGATTGCAAGACACATGGCTGAACGCAGGTCATGCAAAGAGTCCACCGGGGGCACTGGAAAGTAGCCACCCTTGACCGTCGGCCGATGGCCCGTGTTGCCCTCGCCTTCGGAAGAGGCGCGATCGGTGTTCCACGCACCTTCATCCGAGTCGACCTTGTAAAAGGCTCCCTGCATGTTGTCGTCCCATGACACATGGTCGAATACAAAGAACTCATTTTCCGGGCCGAAGAACGCAGCATCCGCAATGCCCGTCGACTTGAGGTAGGCCTCAGCGCGATCTGCGAGAGAGCGCGGACAGCGATCGTAGCCTTGCATCGTCGCTGGCTCGACGACATTACAGCGCAAGTTGACTGTGGTTTCGTCGGGAAAGACATCGATCACGGCTGTTGCCGGGTCAGGCATCAGGATCATGTCGGACTCATTAATACCCTTCCAGCCAGAAATCGATGAGCCATCGAACATCTTGCCTTCTTCAAACAAATCTTCGTCAACCGTATGGGCGGGAACGGTGACATGCTGCTCCTTGCCCTTCGTGTCTGTGAAACGAAAATCGACGAATTTGACCTCATTATCTTTAATAAGGCCGAGTACCTCCTTGGGCTTCATGAATCTTTCCTCCAAAAATACAACGCAATAAAAGCGCCCGGTCTGTCCGGGGCGGGTTACGAATACAATTGCATTAAGCGTGCCAAAATAGTGCGCCCCGTAAGCTGTTGATTTAATTGGTATAACAAAAGACGCAGCCGCCGTTACTGCACCAGTATAGTGCAAGACGTCATCAGATTGCACCAGAACAGTGCTGCACGAGCGTGCGATCGCGACACCGACATCGTCGCATGGGCACGTCAACGGATACGCGTTCTTCGAACCGGCACACGGCCGTCTAGCCTGGCATCATTTTTTTCCGGAATGGCTCGCTGCGCTGCGCTTTATTTCCGGAAAAAAAGATCCCACGCTCCCGGCCCTACAACCATCATCGTAGAGCCGGCGGGCGGGGCGTTTATCGAGGGAAGTAAAGCGGACCGCAGGGAGCTCCCGTCAAGCGGGATCGAGACATGACCGAGAGAAATGCCCCGTCTGCCGGCTGTGTAGAAAACGCATTGCGGGGGCTGGCCGTGCAGCAAACCGAAAGCGCGTACGCGGTAACGTGCCCGTGTGGCGGTTTTACCCACGTGCTCGCAAGTCGTGCTAACCGACCAAATTCCTATATACTGCGCGGGTTTGAGGCCGGTAGAACACCAATGAGCAAGCAAAAAGCGTCCGCCGTGCTCAGCTTTCAGGATTTGATTCTGAAACTGCAGCAATATTGGGCGGAGCGCGGCTGCGTCATCCTGCAGCCCTACGACAAGGAAATGGGTGCGGGCACGTTCCATCCGGCGACCTTTCTCAGGTCCATCGGGCCCGAACCGTGGAGCGCGGCGTACGTGCAGCCGACACGGCGGCCGACCGATGGGCGCTACGGCGACAACCCGTTTCGCTTGCAGCACTACTATCAGTACCAGGTGGTCATCAAGCCATCTCCCGCAGACATCCAGGAGCTTTATCTCGATTCGTTGCGCGCCATCGGCATCGACCCGCTAGTACATGACATTCGCTTCGTGGAAGACAACTGGGAGTCGCCGACCCTGGGTGCCTGGGGTCTCGGCTGGGAGGTCTGGCTCAACGGCATGGAAATTACGCAGTTCACGTACTTTCAACAAGTCGGTGGGCTCGAGTGCCGGCCGGTCACCGGTGAAATCACCTACGGCATTGAGCGTCTTGCCATGTATTTGCAGGGCGTAGAAAGCATCTTCGATCTTGTCTGGACGGATGGCCCGCTTGGTCGCATCACGTACGGAGACGTTTACCACCAGAACGAGGTGGAACAATCAAAGTATAACTTTGAGGCCGCCGACGTCGACGCGCTGTTTCATGAGTTCGACCATGCCGAACACGAGAGCGCGAGGCTGATTGATCTGAGCCTCGCACTGCCCGCTTATGAACAAATGCTGGTCGCCTCACACGTGTTCAACTTGCTGGATGCGCGCCAGGCGATATCCGTCACGGAGCGACAGCGCTATATCCTGCGCGTGCGGACGATGGCGCGCGCAATTGCCGAAGCCTATTACGCGTCACGCGAAGCGCTGGGCTTTCCGATGGTGGGTTCCGTCGGCAAAAACGGTGCGTCATCATGAGCGCCGCCGCCGACTTTCTTGTAGAGATTGGAACAGAAGAGCTACCGCCGAAAGCGCTGCGCTCCCTGATGACGGCCTTCGGCCAGGGCCTCGAGGTGGCGGTCGATGGGGCGCGCCTCGAACATGGGGCGGTGCATACCTATGCGAGCCCTCGCCGGCTCACCGTATTAATCGAAAGCCTGGCGCGAGGCCAGGGCGATCGAACCGTTTCGCAGAAGGGTCCGCCTGTATCAATCGCTTTCGATGCTGATGGCAAGGCCACTCCGGCCGCCGTGGCCTTTGCAAAAAAATGCGGTGTCGCCGTCGCTGACCTTGGTCGCACGAGCACGGCAAAGGGCGAGTGGTTATCCTGCGACATCGTCGAGCCCGGTAAAACGTCCGCCGAGCTTATGCCGCCGCTGATCGAAAAGGCATTGGCCGCATTACCGATACCAAGGCGCATGCGCTGGGGCGCTGGCGATGCCGAGTTTGTGCGCCCCGTGCACTGGGTCGTGCTTTTACACGGCAGCGATGTTCTCAGCGCTTCGGTCATGGGCATCGCGGCCGGCAATCAGTCGCGCGGCCATCGCTTCCACTGCGACGAGCCCATCGTCATCAAAACGCCCGGCGACTATCTCGCATCGCTCGAGAAAAGCGGACACGTTATTGCTGACTTCGAGCGACGCCGGGAACTGATCCTTGCCGGTGTAAACGCAGAAGCCGAGCGCGCGGGTGGCAAAGTCGTCGACGCCGAATCGCTGCTCGACGAGGTCGCGGCGCTGGTCGAGTGGCCCGTTCCGATTACCGGTGCATTCGACGAAAAGTATCTCGAGCTGCCGCGCGAAGTTGTTATTTCAACACTGACGAGCCACCAACGATATTTCGCGGTCGCCGACGAGGGCGGCAAGTTGTTACCGCACTTCATTACGGTCGCAAACCTCGAGAGCAAGAATCCCGACCAGGTGCGCGATGGTAACGAGCGGGTCATTCGGCCTCGGTTGGCGGATGCTGCCTTTTTCTGGGACTCAGACCGCCGCATGGGTCTTGCTGCACGACAAGAGGCGCTGCGCGAAGTTGTTTACCAGCGCGGCCTTGGCAGTCTCGGCGATAAGGCCGAAAGAACAGCGAGGCTCGCAGCATCAGTCGCTGCCGCTCTCGACGTAGACGCTGAAGTCGTTCAGCGCGCAGCGGCGCTTTGCAAATGCGACCTGCTCACCGGCATGGTTGGCGAATTTCCTGAGCTACAGGGCACGATGGGGCGCTATTACGCCGCAGCAGAAGGTGAGCCGCGGGCTGTTGCCGTCGCCATCGGTGATCACTACCGCCCGCGCTTCGCACGAGACTCGCTGCCGGCGTCGGTCGACGGCCAAATTCTCGCGGTCGCCGATAAGCTCGACTCGCTCGCCGGAATTTTTTCGATTGGCAAGAAGCCCTCAGGTAATCGCGACCCGTTCGGCCTGCGCAGATCGGCCCTGGGTATCGTCCGGATCCTCGTCGAGTGTGGCCTCGACATCGACCTTAAGGCGCTTATCGGCGAAGCCGTTGGCGCGCAGCCCGAAGGGAAGGCTGATCAAGCCGAGTTGTGTGACTCGCTGTACACCTACATCGCCGACCGCTTGCGCCGCTACTTTCTCGATCGTGACACAACGCTTGCGACAGAGACCTTTGATGCGGTTCTTGCTCGACGCCCGTCGTCGCTGGTCGACTTCGGTCGGCGCCTCGATGCCGTACAGGCTTTTATCAAGCTCGACGCCGCAGCGAGTCTCGCCGCGGCAAACAAGCGCATCGCCAACATTCTTCGCCAGGCAGGCGGCGACGGCATCGCGACCGTCAATGAAAAGCTGTTTGCCGACGAAGCAGAGAGCGCCCTTTGGCTGTCTCTGGGCGAAACGAGAAACATCGCTCGCCCCCTGCTTGACGCTGGCGACTATACAAAAGCTCTAACCGTGCTTGCGGGTCTCCGTGCGCCGGTCGATCGGTTTTTCGATGACGTCATGGTTATGGCAGATGACGAAGCGTTGCGGAACAATCGCCTGGCCCTGCTTGGCGAGCTTCGGGCTTTGTTTCTCGATGTCGCGGATATTTCACGACTGGCGATTTAGTGCTAACCCTTCGCTCACTGATTTTCACCGCCCTCCTTTTTGCTTCGGCAATTCTTGGTGCTGCGCTCGAGCTGGTATTTTTTTGGGCGCCGTTTCGCGTGAACTGGAGCATCGCTGTTGGTTGGGCGCGGTTTTGCCTTTGGGCTGGCAAGTTTTTTTGTGGCCTCAATGTTACAACTGAAGGCACCGAGAACATTCCCGACGAGCCCAGCGTCTTTCTTATCAAGCACACGACCGCGATGGAGGCCTACTGGCAGATCGCCGCGTTACCGCCCTCAACCTGGGTGTTAAAGCGCGAGTTGTTGTGGGTGCCTGTTTTCGGCTGGGCCCTGGGCTTTGTAATGAAATCGATCGCGGTCAACCGCGGTGCGGGTGGCTCGGCCGTGAAGCAAGTTCTTGCCCAGGGAAAAGACCGAATCGCCTCCGGAAAAAGCGTTTGCATCTTCCCGGAGGGTACGCGCATGGCGCCCGGCGAAACTCGTCGCTACGGCGTCAGCGGTGCTGCGCTGGCAAGAGAAGCTGGTTGCCCGGTTGTTCCGGTTGCACACAACGCCGGTGACTTCTGGCCGCGCCGTGGTTTGCGCAAAGTGCCCGGCGACATTCGTTTTTGTATTGGCCCGCCGATCGACCCGGCCGGCCGCGCCCCGAAAGAAACCAACAGGATCGCGCAGGAATGGGTTGAGTCCAAAATGCGCGAGATAAGTCGTTTATATAGAGGCCCGGAAAATGAAAACTAAATGCCTAGTCCTTGCTTTGTCGCTTGTTGTCCTTGGTGCTTGTGAAAAGCAGCCCGCCCCCGACGACACGCTCCTGGATGACGCGCTCGATACGATCAGCCAGGAGGCATTGTCCGCACATCTCACTTATCTCGCCGACGACTCGCTCGAAGGTCGCGAAGCCGGGCAGCCCGGTTATGATCTCGCGGCCACTTACGTCTCCGAACAATTTGCCACGATGGGCCTTGAGCCAGGGGGTGTTGATGGTTGGTACCAGCAAGTACCTTTGGTCACCTACTTGCTCGATCCCGACAGCCCGACAATGGTCGTACATCGGGACGGCGTCGACGCTGCGCTTGAATACAAAGAGCAATTCTCGATGCGCGGTGACGCTGTTCGCAGCGAGAACTTCGTTCGTGCCGAGGTCGTGTATGTGGGCTTCGGAGTACACGCGCCGGATTTTGATTACTCAGACTACGAGGGCGTTGACGTTGAAGGCAAGATCGTCGCGATGTTTGATAACGCACCTTCGACATTGCCTGCCGACCACCGCGCGTACTACGCCTCTACGCGCGTTAAGGCTCAGGAAGCAGTAGATCGGGGGGCGGTTGGTGTGGTCGGGTTACGCTCACAACGCTCCGTCGAAAGCTTTCCCTGGGAGCGTGTTAAAAAGGTAGTTGGCAAGAAGCCCGGCATGGCCTGGGTCGACCTGTCCGGCGCTGCCTCCGGTTACTTTCCGGAGCTCGAAGGCTCCGTGTTCATGAGCGTCGACGCCGCCACAGAAATGATGGCCGGCACACCCATTTCATTCGCAGATGCACGAGCGGCAACCGAGTCGGATACGCCAGCCTCCGTTCCACTGGGTATTGAAGTGAGCCTGGCGCGCAAGACCTCTCATTCGAGCATCGAAAGCCCCAACGTAATCGGCGTCGTTCGTGGCACCGACCCGAAACTTGCCGACGAGTACGTTGTCTTTAGCGCCCACCTTGACCACACCGGCATCGGCGAGCCGGTTGAGGGAAGTACCGACAAGATCAACAACGGCGCCTATGACAACGCGATGGGTATCGCGCTGATGCTTGAAGCTGCCCGGGCTATCGCGGCAGCGCCGCCACGGCGCTCCGTCATGTTCATTGGACTAACCGCTGAAGAAAAGGGGCTGCTTGGCTCGGACTACTTCGCGCACTACCCAACCGTGCCCAGCGACTCTATCGTTGCCAACGTCAACCTCGACATGCCGCTGTTTCTGTTTCCTGTTGCTGAAATCATCGGCTTTGGCGCCGAGCACTCGTCGCTGCAAAAGCCGATGGCTGCCGCGGCTGAGGCGGAGGGCTTTGTGTTGGTACCGGATCCGCTGCCCGAAGAAAACTTCTTCATCCGCAGCGACCAGTACTCGTTCGTCAAAAAGGGCATACCCGCGTCATACCTCGATGTTAGTAATCGCTCGAGTGATCCGGATATCGATGGAGAGGCGGCCTATAAAGACCACCTCAAGAATCACTATCACAAGCCGTCGGATGACCTTAGCCGGCCGGTGGACTGGGATTCCGCCGTGCGTTTCGCGCGCGCTAACGCGCGTATCGGGCTCGCTGTTGCCAACGACGATGACCGCCCTACCTGGAATGAAGGCGACTTTTTCGGCGATATGTTCGCCCCCGAAGACTAGCGCTCGTCAGCAAATAGCGCGGGCGTCGGTGGCAACGACAATAGCTCGGCCAGAGCGTCCCAGTCGCCCTCCGGATCTGCGTCCGGGTTGCGTGCGCGCACGAAAGACAAAACGAGGTCTTCGCCCAGGACGTAGTTAATTCGGTAAGCGCGATAGCGCGCCGTAAAGCCGAACCAGGCGTCGATGCTTTCTGGCCCGACCAAAGCGTAGCTTGTTAGCCACTCGATCGTTTGTTCCTTGCTCCAGTCGCCATCCAGGTAATGCCGTGCCGCCTCAATACCGGCGTAGCGCAGCTCCTGGGTGGCCTCTCGTACCGCTGCGGCTGTTTCCAAATCAACTGTCCCGAGGCCCGCTATTGGCACGATGACATCACGCAGGAATGCCGTGCGCTCATCGCCCGGAAACGCAACCCTGGACGCAAGGTCGCCGCTACCCTCGAAGATCATGCCTTGCGGAGAGAATAGCGGTAACACTGAAAACTCAACCCAGCCGCGCTTTTGCAGATACTCGGCATCGAGCATGGTGCTAAACAGGTGGTGCCCTGGATAGCCCTCGTGACACCCAAGTCTGATCGACGTACCCAGGTACTTTGGCCGGTCGAGGTTTATCTGGATAAGCCCCTGACCATTGCCCTGATACCAGTTGTATGCGCTCCATGGCTGTCCGGTTACGAACTCTAGTGAGAAGTTTTCGCCTTCGACCATCGTCATGTGTTGCCGCGTCTGCTCGCGGCAAGCCTCGAGGCCCTTTCGAACCACCGCCTTCACTTTGTCTTCGGGGATTTTGAATTGCTGCAAGAATGCCTGGTAACGCTCGTGCAGGGGCCCGTTGCCGGGTAGCAGTGCTTCCAGCTTCTGCAGCGCATCGTCGTAATGCTCAAGCGGAAAACTCGGCGCGACGAAACCATAAACCGCCCTGGACTCTTCATCGAAGCTCAGGGTCTCGCCGTTGCGCATGCGGCTGATAGCGGCCATGGAGCCCAGGTGTGAAAGCAGAAAGTTGTGGCGAAGCGCAGCGTATCTTTCTGCGCTGGACACCTTCAGCGCCTGCAGCTCCGCAACCAGCTTGTCGGCAGCGACTGTTATTGCGGCAAGATCAAGCGCCTCCTGCTTCGCCTGTTCGCGCCACTCGGCGGGGCCGAAGTAAGCGTCGACGTAGTCGTCGTCGTGCTCGCCCAGCGCTAACGCCAACCGGACGTAGCGCTCGGCTATCGGGTCAAGCTGCGCCTCATCGGCCACCTGCTGTGAGGCGGGCTGTTCCTGCCCGCAAGCGGCCAGCAGCAGCAGCGCCGAAGCGCCAAGAAATAATTTTTTCATTGTCGTTCTAGCGCTAGACCCTTTAAGCTCTTCACCGGCAGTCGGTAGACCGGTGCCGGTCGATTTGGTTTCGACCCAGGCCTTCTCATCACCGCTCGTCTTCATACAGCCCCTCAACAAACCCGGCGGCCCTGGGAAAGTCTTCGATCCAGCGCTCTATGTCAGCGCGCATTTCCGCCGGCATGCGGTCTCGTTCAATGCGGCAGGCGTCGGCTTTGCCGCCACCGTAATTCTCAGGCTGAAGCCACAACCCCGTATTTGCAGCAAACGCCAGATCAGTGAAGTTGACGGCGTCGCCGCCGAGGATCGAGCCCCGCCCGTCTGCAAGTACCGTATCAACCTCGCTGAGCAGCTCTTCGATATGCAGAACGGACCTCGTGTAATGCTCGTCTGTAATGGCGAATGCGCGGCGAATCAGCATAGCGAGAAGCGGGAAGATCAGGCGCAGAACTTGCCGCTGCCATGCGGGAACCGCCGGGTTGTTCGCGCCCCATGCTTGCAACGTTAGCTCGCGGTCACGCAACAAATGGTAGTAGATCCACACCTGCAGGTTTCGGCCGTGTCGGTCGATCCTGCTTTCCAGCTCCAGCCGCCCGGTCGTTGGTTCGAGAAACGCCATTTCCTGCGGTGATCGCGCACTGTACGCACCCCAGAGGAAACGCAATATTTCCGGCGAGTTGCCAATGACCGATTCGACAAGGCCTGTTCGCACACGAAGTTGCGGCACGGTCCTCCCCGTAAAGAACACACCCAGCGTGCCGCCCGACTGGCGCTCGGTGTACTCAAGCTGCATTCGATCCATGCACCAGCGCACCTTCTCGACGAAGTGGCTCGCGGCAATGGTCTCCAGCACGACGTCCGGCGTGGCTTCGGGCGCGGTCACCCCGCTGAGCACTATGAGCCAGCGCCACAGCAGCGCCAGGCCAACGAGGAAGAGCGCTGTCAGCACCCCCGCACCCATCCATGCCACAACTATCGGCAGGAGAAATAGAAAGACGGTGTGGATAAGTTGGCGCTTCCTGGTCATGTGCCGGATTGTAAACCCTTTCCCTTGCCGACACGCAGCGCTGACGGCAGGTACACTCGGACGCGATGCGAAACCCAAGCAACAGAAACTGGACCGACGGGCTTGCCTGGCTGGCGGCGCGGCCGCGCAGCTCCGCGTGGATCGCGACCGGCCTGCTGGCGCTGCTTGCACTGATGATTCGCCCTCCTGTCATCGAGGGCTCGATGCTTGACCAGATTTCCGGGAGTAACGAAGGGCTGGAGGTTGCCCTGCAGATTGCGCAAGCCTCCGGAGACGCGACGACGGTTGCCGTAATCGTTCGGCCGAAAGTTGGCATCAGCATCGCCGCGGTTTTCGATGACCTTGCCACGCTTCGACAGAAGTTGGCATCGGCAAGCGATAGCGCCTCCGTTCGCTCTATCGACTCGGTTCGCGATCAGCTGTTTCTGTACGACCTGAATCCCGACGATTCAGTGCACACGCTCACCAGCGCGTTGCGCGAAAACCCGCTGGCGCAAACTATCATTAGTGCGGATGCGTTGAGCTTTCTTGTTGTTGTTTCTTCTCCGGGCGGCGACGAGAAACAGCTTCTGCGCCTACTTGGCGAACATCATTGGGACGACGTCTATTCGGCTTATCGCGTTCTTGCGGGCCTCGAGCTTGAGCAGGATATCGCTGCCGGACTCGAGCGGGATCTGCGTGTACTAATTCCAGTTGCCATGTTCCTGATGTTGCTGGCCCTCTGGGCTGCTTTCGGAGGTTGGCGCGCGTTGCTGTTACCTGTGTTCGCGAGCATCGCATCGGCGGTGGTTACGTTCGCGTTGTTTTCCGCGGCTAACGTGACGATCAACCTCGTTACCTTGCTTGCGTTACCTATCGTATTGATTGTGGGGTTGGCGAACAGTTGCCACTTTCTTGCCAGATCTGATGCGGTTGCCGAGGGGCGCCAGGATATCGATGCGGCCGTTGCTCAGTCATTGCAGCGGGTTGGCCCACCGTTTTTTTTCAGCAGCCTCACAACGGCTATCGCGCTCGCCTCACTTGGACTCAATGACTTTCCGCCGATTGCGAACCTCGGTCGGCTTTCGGCCGGGGCACTGGTCATCGTTTATTTCCTGGTGCTGCTCGCGGCGCCGCTTTCCTTGCGTTGGTATCTGCAGGGCTCCTCGCGGTCGTGGCAGGAATCCGGACCATTTCTTCGCCTTTCCGCCTGGCTCGCGCGCCGCAGAGCGCCGTTGAGCGCTGTTTTGCTGCTCGTGATGGTTGCCGGTGCGGTTACGGTCCCGCTGCTTTCGGTCAAGTCAGATCCGCGTTCGTTTTTTCCCGACGACTCGCGTTTTTCTTCGGCTATCGATGAATTTGAAAAGGATTTTTACGTTTACTCGCCACTTCGAATTCTGGTGTCGGCAAGAAGCGATGAAGATGATCCTCTGCTTGCGCTGCAGTCCTCGAGTGCCTTGCGCGGTTCGCTTGAAGAGCTATCGAGTGTTCGGCAGGTTGCCCTGCAACCTGCGCAGAAATCGGTGGGCGCCTTTGTTTTGACGGCGCTGCTTTCTGAGGGGGACGAGCTGCCAAATATTGTCGCCTGGCTGGACAAGCAGAGCGAGTTGCTCGACGAGCGCTTGAGCCTTGTCTACAGTAGCGCGCTGATTGTTTACAACACGATTGATGAGGGCGCGATTGCGTCGTTGTCACGGTCGCTGGCATGGTCTTTGGCCCTGATTTTCGGCGCCATTTTGTTGGTGTTCCGTTCGCCGCGCGCCGTTTTCAGCACCGTGCTCGCGAACGGTGTGCCGTTGGCGATCGTTTGCGGTGGCATCTGGCTTATTGGCGACCCATTAAACCTCGTGACCTTGTTTGTGTTTTTGGTTGCGCTTGGCGTCATCGTCGACGACTCCATACACATACTTTTCTGGCGCAGCAGCGGGGTGCCGGTCGGCGGCAGCAGCATAGAGTTCAGCGTTTTGTTGAGCACGGCGCTGCTGTGTCTTGGCTTGCTCGTGTGGCAGTTCAGTGACTTCCCGACAACCCGGCAATTTGCCGGCTACTGCGCCCTTGCACTTGGCGGCGCGGTCTTCAGCAATCTGACCGTATTGCCTTACTTGTTGGGGCGGCCAATTAACCGTGGCGGCTCGGCCGGTTAATCTAGACGTCGAGGTTCGAAACCGTGAGTGCGTTCTTTTCGATGAATTCACGGCGCGGCTCGACCTGATCACCCATGAGCGTTGTGAAGATTTCATCGGCCTTTACGGCGTCCTCAATTTTCACCTGCAACAGGCGCCGTGTTTCCGGGTTTACGGTGGTATCCCAAAGCTGACCCGGGTTCATTTCACCAAGGCCCTTATAGCGCTGAATCGATTGGCCGCGCCGCGCTTCCGACATTAACCAATCTATGGTCTCGGAAAACGTGCTGACGGAGCCGCGCCGCTCGCCGCGCTTGATGAATGCGCCATCGCCGATCAGCCCGGAAAGTTTGGCGGCCAATGCCATGATGTGTCGATATTCGTTGCTGTCGAAAAATTCCCTCGGCAGATAGCGGGTTGCGCCTACGCCGTGCTGAACCTTGGTGATACCTATGCGCACGCCCTCGCCGTCTTCGTCACCACGATCCAGCGTTGCCGTGTAAGAACCGCCGTCACCAATCTGCGCACGCGCGCCGGTGCTTTTTGGCAGCGCCGCGGAAAACTGTTCGGTCCATGCTGCAAGCTTGTCAAGATCCTCACCGGTAGCATCGATTACTTCAGGCAGCGCGCTGAGCGCCCGCAATACTATTTCGTCGTAGCGACCCGCGAGCCTCGTGATAATGTTTTCGACGGCAATGTGCTCTTTTGCAAGCGCTTCGAGGGCAACAGCCGACAGCGCCGGTGCGTCTGCGGCAACGTGCAGCTCGGCATTGTCGAGCGCGGCATTCAACAAATAGCTGTTGAGCTCCGCATCGTCTTTGACGTAAACCTCTTGTTTGCCGCGCTTGATCTTATAGAGCGGCGGCTGCGCGATGTAGATATGACCGCGCTCGATCAGCGGCAGCATTTGACGATAGAAAAACGTCAACAGCAGCGTGCGAATGTGCGAACCGTCGACGTCGGCATCGGTCATGATGATAATGCGGTGATAACGCAACTTGTCGGGATCGAAATCGTCTCGACCGATGCCGCAGCCGAGAGCCGTAATCAGCGTTCCGACCTCGACCGAGGACAGCATCTTGTCGAACCGGGCTTTTTCGACGTTCAGGATTTTTCCCTTGAGCGGCAAGATGGCCTGGGTACGACGGTCGCGCCCCTGCTTTGCCGAGCCGCCAGCAGAGTCACCCTCGACGAGGAATAGCTCGGACAGGGCCGGGTCCTTTTCCTGGCAGTCGGCAAGCTTGCCCGGCAAACCCGCGATATCGAGTGCGCCCTTGCGGCGCGTCATTTCTCTGGCCTTGCGCGCAGCTTCGCGGGCGCGCGCGGCATCGACTATCTTGGAGACGATCGACTTGGCCTCCTGCGGGTGCTCGAGCAGAAACTCCTCGAGCCGCCCAGCCATTGCCTGTTCGACGATGCCTTTAATTTCAGATGAAACTAATTTGTCTTTGGTCTGTGATGAGAACTTCGGGTCGGGGATCTTGACGGACAGGACGGCGGTCAACCCCTCCCTGGCATCGTCGCCAGACGGCGTGAAACCATCCTTTTTGCCGCTCATCTCCTTCTCGATATAGCCGTTCAGCGTTCGCGTCAACGCCGTGCGAAAGCCGGCCAGGTGGGTTCCACCATCTCGCTGCGGAATGTTATTCGTGTAGCAGAACATATTCTCCTGGTAGCCGTCGTTCCACTGTATGGACGCCTCGACCCCGACGTCATCGCGCATCGCCGTGAAATGAAACACGGTGTCGTGGACGGTGGTCTTGTTGCGGTTCAGGTGTTCAACAAAGGCCTTGATGCCACCCTCATATTCAAACAGGTCCTCGCGCTCATCGCGCTCGTCGACCAGGCGAATGCGCACGCCGGAATTGAGAAACGAAAGCTCTCGCAAGCGGCTCGCCAGAATCTCGTAATGAAATTGAATATTGGTGAATGTGTCAGAGCTGGGCTTGAAACGAACGGTTGTGCCTGAGCGAGTCGTGTCACCGACCACCGCCAGCGGCGCCAGCGGTTCGCCGTGCGCGTATTCCTGTTGGTGGGTTTTCCCGTCGCGATGAATGGTAAGCACAAGGTGCTCGGACAGGGCGTTGACAACGGAAACACCGACACCGTGCAAGCCGCCCGACACCTTGTAGGAATTGTCATCAAACTTACCGCCCGCGTGCAGCACCGTCATGATGACCTCTGCCGCAGAACGACCCTCCTCCGGGTGGATGTCCACAGGAATTCCGCGGCCGTCATCGGTAACCGTTACTGATTCGTCCGCGTGTATCGTCACCGTAATTGTGTCGCAATGACCTGCGAGCGCCTCGTCGATTGAGTTATCGACAACCTCAAAAACGAGGTGGTGCAAACCGGTGCCGTCATCGGTGTCGCCGATGTACATGCCCGGCCTTTTTCTAACGGCCTCAAGGCCCCTTAAGACCTTGATATTACTGGAAGTATAGTCGTTTTGGTCGGTCATCCCGCAGCCTCAAATAATAACCGGCCCATTGTAGCAAACCGGGCGCCTGAGAGCAGCGTAAAAGCCTGATATTTTAGGGAATTATGAGGTTTTTTCGAGGCGGCGAAATACTGCCCTTACGCGACGCGCTCAAGCGAGCCCCGTTCCACGTGAAACACCGTCGTCGAGCCAGCAAATAATGACGTTTCTGGCTCAAGGCTGGTTGCTATTACCTGGCAACCGAGCCCGGCTACCCGGCCCATGAGCCGCGCCAGGGAGTCAGCATCCAACTCCGCCGCAGGGTCATCCAGCAACAGAAGCAGAGGTTTTTCCAGGGCGGTTTGCGCAGTTTCCGCGGCGGCGAGAATCATGGCGCAAGCGAGCAGCTTTTGCTGTCCACGAGAAACAAGACGTCGCGCCTGGCGCTCATCACAGGTCAGCTTCAGGTCTCCCCGGTGCGGCCCGGCCTGTGTGCTGCCCTGCTGCCGGTCTCTCTCGAGGGTTGTTGCCAGGACGTCGGACAACGCCCTTTCCTCTGCCCAGCCGCTGCGATACTCAAAACCAACGCTGCTTCCAAGCAAGTCCTGTCCGGCCTCCTCCAGGCTGTCCGTTGCCACCTCAAGCGCCAATCGTCGTGCCGCATCCACGGCCTCTGCTAGCTCGGCAAAGCCAGCATTCCAGCCTTCGATCGTGGCGGTAGCTGCCCCGGTGCGCAGGGCCGCATTGCGTTGCTTGAGGGCGCGGCGAAACCGCCGCCAGGTATCCAGATAGCCGTGTTCCACGTGAAACGCGATCCAATCGAGGTAGCGGCGCCGCTCATCAGGCGCCCCGCCGACAAGGTTGTGAACATCGGGGTCGATTATCTGCAGCGGTAGCGCTGTGGCCAGGCCGGCCGAGCCGCCGCCATCAGAGCCGTCAATGCGTACCTCGAGGCCCGCCGCGCTGTTACGCACGCCGACGCTGGAACCGGTGCCGTTGTTGTCTACCTTGCCGAAAAGCACGAATTCCTGTTCTCCGTGCCGGATCAGGCTGCTTGTAGGCGCCCCTCGAAAAGACTTCCCGCGCCCGAGATACGCAAGCGCCTCGAGAACGCTCGTCTTGCCAGAGGCGTTCGCGCCGTAAATCAAATTGAATTTGGCGTCCGCCTCGAGCTCTATGGACGCCAGGCAGCGGAAATTCGTCGCCGTGAATTTGCCAATAGGCACCCGGATTGGCCCGCGCCCCTACAGGCGCATAGGCATAACAACAAACTTACAGTCGTCTCTCCCGGGCTGACGAATCAGGCAACTGGAGTTGCCATCGAGAACAGACAGCGTTACCTCATCCCCGCTTACGGCCCCAAGAGCATCCAGCAGGTAATTCACATTGAATCCGATCTCAATGTCCTCACCGCTGTACTGCACTTCGAGCTCTTCTTCGGCCTCTTCCTGCTCCGGGTTATGCGCTTGCATCACGACGCCGCTATCGCGAATGATCAGCCGAATTCCTCGATATTTTTCGTTCGATAGAATCGCCGTTCTCTGCAGGGCCGCTTTAAAGCCCTCTCTATCCGCAGAAAGCTCGTTGCTCGACTCCTTCGGTATGACACGGTCGTACTCTGGAAACCGCCCGTCTATCAGCTTCGATGTGAACCGTATGCCCTCCAGCTGAATACGCACGTGGTTCGGGCCCAGCTCTATATTCAGTGATCCCTCTCCGCTCATCAGGCGCTGCAGCTCAAGAACACCCTTGCGCGGCACGATGACCTGCTGTTCGTCAAGGCTCGCACCGTCGAGCTCTGCCTCGCACATAGCAAGACGATGGCCGTCGGTTGCTACCGCGCGCAAGAACTTCCCACCGGTCTCCAGCAACATGCCATTCAGATAATAACGAACATCTTGCTGCGCCATGGAAAAGTGCGTTTTTTCAATCAGGCGACCAAGCGTTTGCTGCTCTACCTCAATGATCTGACCGGCCTTGATATCTTCCACGCTCGGAAACTCGGCCGCCGGCAATGTAGCAAGGCTGAACTTGCTGCGCCCGGAGCGAACGACGAGCTTTTCGCCGCTTACTGACATATCGATGTCTGAGCCCTCTGGAAGCGCCCTGCAAATATCGAGCAGCTTTCTACCCGATACCGTAATTTCGCCACCATCCGCTACAGCAACTTCTGCCTGAGCGACAAGCTCTACCTCCAGGTCCGTTGCGGTAACCGCTAGCTGACCGTCGTTAGCGACAAGCAAAACATTCGACAAAATGGGCATCGTTTGACGTCGTTCGACAACGCCAATTACTGCTTGTAGCGGTTTTAAGAGCACGTCCCGAGCTGCACTTAACTTCATAGATTCCACCTGTTAATAAATATTGGATATAGTTATTTTATTATTATTATTAGGCGCCTAAGCACCTGTGGATAATTTATTCTTTTCCTTAAAAATCAATAGCTTATACTCGAAAAACCGAGCTAAGACTCGGTGCATGCCTCGGCATGTGCTTGTGTGCAGCCTGTGGATAACGGTAGTGACAACTATTATCCACCACTTATCCACACTATCCCGTCAGGGTTCTCAACAAGTTCAAATAATCGTTGTCAATTCGCTTGTCGGATTCCCGTAGAGCCTCAATTCGCCGACAACCGTGTAACACCGTCGTGTGATCCCGCCCGCCGAAGGCGTCGCCAATTTCAGGCAGGCTGTGGTTCGTTAGTTCCTTTGCGAGCGCCATGGCAACCTGGCGCGGACGAGCGATCGAGCGAGTGCGTCGTTTTGACAACAGGTCACCAACGCGTATCTTAAAATACTCTGCGACTGTCTTCTGTATATTTTCAATCGAAACCAGTCGGGCCTGCAAAGCGAGAAGGTCCCGCAACGCTTCTTTTGCAAAGTCCAGGTTGATCGGACGCTGTGTAAACCGAGAGTTTGCGATAACTCTGCGTAGCGCGCCCTCAAGCTCCCTGACATTCGAGCGAATTCTCTTTGCAATAAAAAAGGCAACCTCTTCAGGAAGCTCAACGCCATCTGCCGCAGCCTTGCTCATAAGGATGGCAACCGAGGTTTCGAGCTCCGGCGGCTCAATTGCTACCGTCAGACCCCAGCCAAAGCGAGACTTCAGTCGCTCCTCCAGGCCATTAACCTCTTTTGGATAACGGTCGCAGGTAAGAACCATCTGCCGCTGACCCTCAAGCAACTCGTTGAAAGTGTGGAAGAACTCTTCCTGAGATCGCTCCTTGCCCGCAAAAAACTGAATATCGTCAATAAGCAAAGCATCGAGCGACCTATACAGCCGCTTGAAGTCCGAAATGGTGTTGTGTTGCAGGCCGCGAACCATGTCGCCCACGAAGCGCTCCGAATGCACATAAGCGACACGCGCCCGTGGGTTTCGCTCGAGCATCGCGTTACCGATAGCGTGCATGAGGTGGGTCTTGCCAAGGCCAACGCCACCGTAAATGAATAGCGGGTTATACGACTTGCCGGGGTTCTCGCCTACCTGGGTTGCCGCCGCCTTGGCGAGCTGATTGCTTTTGCCCTCGACAAACTGATTGAAGGTAAACGCCGAATTAAGGCGCGGCTCCACGCCGGTGCTTGCGACCGAGCCGTTCGTGGTAAGCGGGGCGGGGCGCCGCGATGTCACCGCCGGCGCAGCCGATGCGCGCGATCCAACCTCAATGACAATCTCGGTATTTGTGTCCGCATCGCTGACGATTTCCAGAATGCGGTCAACGTAGTGTTGCTGCAGCCATTCCACGACAAAACGGTTCGGGGCGAGCAAGCGCAGTACGCCGCCTTCTTCTACGGCCTGTAGAGGTCGAATCCAGGTGTTGAACTGCTGCTCCGGAAGCTCGGCCTGAAGGTCGCGGATGCAGCGATTCCAAAGCGTCATTTCGACCGGCAAAAGAGTCCCCAAAAAAGAGCGGTAAACAGTAATATCAATAGAAGACCGGGCAGTCTATACCGTCTGCAACAGCGCCGCCAGATCGCCCGGAAGATACTGTTCGAAGCGCAGCTAGGGGCCGGTTCCAGGGCGCCTATTGACACTGTCTGGCCATCTGCGTACTCTTGCCGCCCCTCCGGATTGCAGGCCATTGATGGTGCTGCAGAAAACCCAGGTACCAGGCAAATGAAACGCACTTTTCAACCCAGCAAATTGAAGCGCGCGCGGACGCACGGTTTTCGTGCCCGCATGGCGACAAAAGCCGGGCGCCTCGTCATCAAGCGCCGCCGCGCAAAAGGCCGCGCCAGGCTAACGCCTTAGCCGACCCCGGTTTTGGCCGCGGTCGCCCAGACGGCAAAAAACTCAGATAAATGGCTGGCAGCTCACTCTACCGGCTTAAAAAGGATAAGAGGCTGCTTGATGCCGCTGCGTACGGGCGCGTGTTTAAAAAAGCGACGCGCAGCCGCGATAAATGTTTTACCGTATTATCCCGATGCAACGACATGGACACCGCCCGGCTGGGTCTGGCGATATCCAAAAAGAACTGTCGCCTCGCAACAGACAGAAACAGAATTAAGCGCGTTGTCAGGGAGTCTTTCCGGCACCACCAGGCGGCGCTGGCGGGGCTGGATGTCGTGGTCATCAACCAGCCGGCGGCACGTGCGGCAGGAAACCAACAGCTGTTCAACAGCCTGACGGGACACTGGGGGCGGTGTCAGCGGGCAATGCGCGAGAAGGGCGCTCAGGAATAGGAAAACATGGATAACCAACGACTTCTCACATGGGGCCTGTTCGGCATGATGGCCTGGCTTACCTACCAGGCATGGATGCTTGACTACGGCCCAAAGCCGCAAGCAACACCGACCGCGACAGAAGAGCCGCTGATTGAGGCGCCTAATGATGAGCTGCCGCAGCTGACAAGCACAGACATCGACGCACCGGCCGTGCAACCGAGCCTTGACGCGCCACCGGCGGTTGACGATGTTGTCCTGGCGCCGGTCATCCACGTTAAGACAGACGTGTTCGACATTGAGCTAAGCACCCAGGGTGGCACGGTTCAGCGCGCAGTCTTGCGCAATTACCCGGTGGCCAAAGACCGGCCTGATGACCTCGTCGAGCTGCTATCAACCAATTCCAGTGAGCTTGGCCTTATACAGTCGGGCTTGCGCTCGGCGGCGGACGGCCCGGAGCCGAACCATCGGGCCACCTTCAGCGCCAAACAGCAAAGCTATGTCGTTAGCGGCAGTGACGATCTCGTAGTACCACTGAGCTGGTCCGATGGTGCGGGAGTGACCGTTGAAAAGCGCTATCGATTTACGGCGGACGGTTACGCCATCGAGCTGGAACAGCAGATAACAAACAACAGCGCAGAAACATGGCGCGGCGCCGAGTACGTGCAGCTACTGCGGCGGAACACGGAGCGCAAGCGGAGCATGTTCGACGTCGACTCTTACTCGGTCGATGGCCCAATCGTTTATGACGGTGAGAAATCCGAGAAGCTTGATCGCGACGACCTGCTCGAAGACGGGCCCTACGCTTACGCGTCGGAGCAGGGATGGTTCGGCGCCATTCAACATCATTTTGTTAGCGCGGTTGTGCCTGCGCCGGGAACAAGCCAGCGTTACAGCGTGTCGGTGCGTGATGCGGTATCAACGGCGAGTTCGATAGGCCCGACGCAAACCGTGGAGCCAGGAGCGAGCAAAACATTTACGACCACGCTTTTCGTCGGCCCGAAGCTGCAGGGACAACTCGAAGACATTGACGAGTCGCTCAAGCTAACGGTCGATTACGGCTGGCTGACCATTCTCTCGCAGCCGCTGTTCTGGTTGCTAAGCAAAGCGTTCGGATTGTTTGGCAACTGGGGCGTGTCGATTATTGCCGTGACCATTCTCATCAAGGCCGCCTTTTATAAGCTCACTGAATCGAGCGGTCGCTCGATGGCGAAGATGCGAAACTTGCAGCCGAGACTAAAGGCGCTGCAAGAGCGCTACAAGGACGACCGTCAGCAGCTCAGCCAGGCAATGATGGAGCTGTACAAGCGAGAGAAAGTAAATCCTGCGGCAGGCTGCTTACCCATCCTTATCCAAATGCCATTCTTCCTGGCGTTTTACTGGGTGCTGCTCGAAAGCGTTGAAATGCGACAAGCACCGTTCGCGCTGTGGATCACAGACCTGTCATCCAAAGATCCGTTCTTCATCCTGCCGCTGATCATGGGTGGGGCCATGTTCTTTCAACAAAAGCTGAATCCGCAGGTTGGGGATCCGGTACAAGTCAAGGTCATGCAAATAATGCCGATTATCTTTACCGGCTTTTTTGCCTTCTTCCCGTCAGGCCTGGTGCTTTACTGGGTAACCAACACGCTGTTGTCGATTGCACAGCAATGGAAGATAAATACGGTCGTGGAGAAAGAAGCCAAACAGGCCAGGGGCGGCAAGCGCAGCAAGAAGGGCGGCAAGGGCGACAAGGGCGACAAGGCCGACTAGGAGCCCGGACCCGGGGAAGCGCCGCTTCGACCGCCGGTGCATGGCGCTGCATAATGCCGGCAGCTATGGTCTCATTACGGACATGATCGCGCCGCCAGATACGATAGTCGCTGCAGCAACGCCCGCCGGTGCCGGAGGCGTTGCCGTCGTGCGCGTTTCTGGCAGCGAGGCAGAGCGTATCGCCCGGAGCATGCTGGGTAAGCTGCCTGAGCCACGCAAAGCGACCTACGCAAAATTTCGGCGCGGCGATGCGGCGGTGCTCGATGTTGGCCTTGCGCTATTCTTCCCGGCGCCGGCGTCCTTCACTGGCGAGTCTGTTCTTGAGCTGCACGGACACGGCGGGCCGTTGGTCGTTTCACTTATCGTAGACGCCGCCGTTGAACTCGGGGCGCGGCGCGCGCAGCCCGGCGAATTCACCAAGCGAGCCTTTCTCAATGGCAAGCTGGATCTTGCACAGGCAGAAGCGATAGCTGACCTCATAAGCAGTGGCACGGAGCAGGCGGCGCGCGCAGCACTGCGATCTCTAAGCGGTGTGTTTTCGGAGTCGGTGGGCAAGCTCGCTGAGCAATTAACCCGGCTGCGCATGCACGTCGAGGCAGCGATTGATTTTCCCGAAGAGGAAATCGACTTTCTATCGGATGACGCCTTGCTGTCTGGTCTCGAGGATTGCGGCAAGGCTTTTCGCAAACTTGAGCGACAGGCCGGCATGGGTCGCGTCCTGCGGGACGGTTTGCGGGTTGTGATCGTTGGCAAGCCCAACGCCGGAAAGTCGAGCCTGTTGAACTGCCTCAGCGGAGAGGAGTCCGCGATTGTCACCGAGGTTGCAGGAACCACGCGCGACATCATTCGCGAGCAGATAAACATCGATGGCCTGGCGGTCGAGCTGGTGGACACCGCCGGCCTGCGAGACAACCCGGACCGCATTGAGGCAGAGGGCATACGGCGCGCGCGCGAGGCGCTCAAGAGCGCAGACACGGCGCTATGGATCCAGGATGCGTCTGAGCCGGACGACGCGGAAATCGGCGAAAAGCTGCCTCCAGGCGTGCAGCTGACTATCGTGAGAAACAAGATTGACCTGACCGACGAGCTGGCCGGCAGCGAGGCCGGGAAGCCCGGCGTCATCAAGTTGTCGGCGACGACCGGCGAGGGTGTCGATGCGCTGCGCGAGCGGCTGCGAGAGCTTGCTGGCTACGAAAACCTCGGCGAGGGTGCGTTCACGGCGCGCCAACGGCACCTCGACGCGCTAAAGCGAGCCTCCGGACATTTCGCAAGCGGCAAAGAGGCGCTTGAGCAATCTCGTGCGGGCGAGTTACTGGCCGAGGAGCTTCGGCTGGCCCAGGAAGCGCTCGGAGAAATTACCGGCGCGGTGTCTTCTGATGACTTGCTGGGCAGAATATTCGCCGATTTTTGTATCGGCAAATAGCTCCGCCGCGGGCTAAGGGAGAAAGCGCGGATCGGTGATCGCCATCTCGGTTATCGGGCCATACTTGGCAACGTCGTCACGAATCAATTCCGCATCACCCAGGACGACGAACACAAGGTCATCGGGGCTTGGGTAAACGCTCATGATGACCGACTGGATAGACTCACTTCCAGCGCCGGCCACAGCGGCGCCGTAGTCATTAACGTACGAAGCATCGAGGCCGTAAGTCTGCAGCGCTGCGAATTGCGCGGCGAGCTGCGCCGAGGTTTCCAGGCGCGGCGCGTACAAACCAAGAATATAGTTCTTAGCAGACGTTATGAGTTCTTCTGCAAAGCCCTCGTTGCGGAGCTTTGCGAGGACCTCTAGCGACATGTCGATGGCTTCGATCGTGGACTCGGTCTTGGTGTACGACACGATGGCGACGGAACCGGCTTTCGTCGGGCGGCGCAACGATGAGCTGGCCCCGTACGTCAGGCCAGCTTTTGTGCGCAGCTCATTCACGAGCAGAGACGTGAAGCGGCCGCCGAAAAGCGTGTTGGCAATATCGAGTTCTGCGCGTTGTTCGTAGTCTCGGCCGACGCCGACGTTGCCGATCCAAAAGTAAGACTGCGTCGCACCAGGTTTGTCGACCAGCAGCACGCGCCGCCCCGATTGTGGCGCCGGTGATTCAATTTCCGGCAACGGCGCCTTTGCGGCACGCCAGTTGGCAAACGCTTCCGACAGCTTGCTGGCCATCGCGTCCGCATCGAAGTCACCGACGACTGAGATAACGAGCCGATCGGCACCGACATAGTCGTCGTAATAGGCCTGAACCTCGCGATGCGAGATCTTCCCAAGGGAGGTCTCACTACCGTTTACCGGGGTGCCGT
>JAOTUU010000253.1 GCA_029863705.1 Gammaproteobacteria bacterium | reverse complement strand
TGAGGGAGAAGCGGACGAGGCCAATGTGGCTACGCCATTGGAGATGTATGCCTGCAGGTACAACAAGGGCAAGGGGCCGGCCGATCTCGACGCCGCAGTCAAGAAGTTCAATGCCTGGGGTGATAAGCAGGGGATCAACGACTATTCGGCGTGGACACTGGTGCCCTACTATTCCAGTCCGGAACAGGAATTTGACGTGCTGTGGCTGGGCGGGTCCAAAAAGGCGAAATCGCTGGGCCGCGTACAGGATGCCTGGCTGGCGACCGGCGCCAGGGAACAGGAAGGCTTCAACGAAGTCATCACATGCAACACACACGCTGCCTATTCTGCGCTGCAGATGAAGGCACCGCCGAAGCGGGATAAGCCGTCCAATGTTGTCATCTCGTTTTCGGATTGCAACACAGCGGATGGCGTGACCTTCGGTGACCTGTATGAGCCTCTTATTGAGTGGGGCAAGTACATGTCAGAGCATGGCTCGACGGCCGGACACTGGGTTTTCTTCCCGACCTATGGTGGTGGCGGCGAAGCCTTTGATTTCAAATTTGTCGATTCCTTCCAGAACCTCGAGGAACTGGGCGCCGATTGGGATCACCTGAACGAGACCGGTTGGCAAAAAGCAGATGAGCTGTTTGCGGGCAAGCTGCGATGTGATTCGTCACGCAGCTACCTGGCTACTAGCCGGCGCATGGCAAAGACTGACGACGAATAAGAGGCAAAAAGCGCGCCAAGAAAGGGCAGACCCCATTGGGGTCTGCCCTTTTTTTGGCCGGAAACCTGACGTTAACACGTTGGTCGCGGGCACCTTCCGGCGACCAACTGCGCTGCTGACGCATCAATGTAGCTATAGTTGCAAGATAGTTGTGGGGGACTTATGCCTGATCATACTCAGTTAATGCGACGATTCTTCGCACTGGCAGTTGCTCTGACGTTGCCGTTCACCGCGCAGGCTTCTGAACTGTCTGATCGCGTTAGCGGCTATATCAACGCGCTAAACGCCGGCGACGTAAAAGCAATGTTCGCTTTGTACGAGGACGGAGTAACCGAGGATTTTCGCCAACGTCGCAGCGCGGAAGAAGACCGCAAGCTCTACGACATGCTGACCAGCGATCTGGGGCACCTCGAGATCAAGCGCATTATGCGTAACTCGAACGGGCGGTGAGGCGCTGGCGCGCGACCTGTTCGATGCACTGCTTGTGTCTGACTGATCCGAATCTGGAAACGAATCCCCGTCGGAAGTCACAGTGGGTACGTTCGAGGATCCGTCACTCGATCAATTCGTAGATCTGTTTGGCACGTCACGGCCAAATCCGTTGACGTCAAAAACGTTTTCGCAGGATTGACAGAAGATGTACAGCATGTGCATCCCAGTTGAATTTCTGTGCGTGATTTCGGCAATCTGATGCGCCGGGCGGCCCGCCCTCGCAAATGGACACGACGGCATCGGCAAATGCCTCGTAGTCGCCTTCTGATACCAGAACGCCATTGACGCCGTCGGCAACTGCATCAACGACGCCGCCAACGGGGAACGCCACGGTAGGAGTGCCGCAGGCCGCGGCCTCTATTGCCACCATGCCAAATCCCTCTACATCGCCCTTAACGCGAACCAGTGGAAAAACGAGGGCATCGGCTGCGGCATAGCAGTCCCATAATGTGTCGTCCGCCACAGCCCCGAGGAAGCGGACCGTATCGGTGCCAGAGCGCTCCAGAGCGCTCATCAGCTGCCTGGCACCCTTCGGGTCCTGCATTAGCGCGTTGTCCGGCGAATCGCCAACAACCAACAGGAGGGCGCCCGGCTGCGCAGCAATGATGCGCGGCCAGGCTTTGTCCAGGAACTCCGCCAGCCCTTTTCGCTTGACCATGCGACCGACAAACAAGATGATCTTGTTGTTTTCAAAACCGAGTCTTGCACGAATTGCAGCCGCGTCGTGAAGCACGGACTCTGGAGGAATGGTTGAGCCCGGATTCAATACTTCTATCGCGCTCACCGGACAGCCTTTTTTTAAAGCTATCTCGCGGGTGTTCTGACTGTTGGCAATAACGAGATCGTGACGCCGTATAGATGGAACGAAGAACCGCTGGTAGACCCAGTTATCGACGACCAGGTCCAGCCCATGGACGAAGATCACAGACCGGGCCTTGGCGATGCCGGAGAGGATCGCCGTTACCGGCGCAACCAGTCCACTGCCGCCGAGTACAAGATCGAATGGCTCTTTTCTGGCCGATTGCCAGCCCTCGATCAATGCCCTGGTAAGGAATGAAAATGGAGCGGGCGGGCATTCAATGGTCATTACGTTTTCGGGAGCGTTCTTACCGCAACCGTTGGGACCAATCAGGGTTACGTCGAATTCAGAGGCCAGCGTCTCCACTGTGTGCTGCATTAACCGTTCCATACCGCCGGTGAGCGGAGGATAGTTGCGCGTCACTACCAGAATTGACGGTCGCGTCACTGGCTTGCGTTCCCATTGTGCTGAGCAACTATTTCTGCAGAACCCATATGTATCCGGGTAGTGCCCAGTAGAACCAGCCAGCAACTATCGTGGCAGCGCGCGCTTTTATGCTGCCGGCGGGCAGCATGTAGTGGGTCTCAAATTTCTCCGGCTCGTTGATCAGCCGAACTGTATAGTCGTTGCGCGCAAAACTCCGCACAAGTGACTTCAGGCCCCAGTAAGTCAGGTGCTTCTCGTGATAGTAATCGGCTTTTCCGGCAAGCCTGATATAAACGTGCGCCAGTGGACGCGGCAGAATCGCAAGCAGCGGCAAATTATAGTGGGGCTCATTCCACATCAGCCGGTTGCCCGCCGAAAAGTAGCAAATGCCACCGGGTCGCAGTACGCGGTGAATCTCGGCAAACATTCGTACAGGATCCGGCACATGTTCGTAGACATGCGAGCAGATGACGACATCGAAGCTCGCGTCTTCGAAGGGAAGATTGAGCGCATCAGCCACTCGGAACTCGAGATTCTCTTTGACGAAACTTTCCTGAGCGTGCTTTATCGCACCGTCATCGATATCGATACCGACAACGCTGCGGGCATGGTCTGCGAGAAAATTGTCGATGGCACCGGCCGAACCGCCGACGTTAAGTACGTTGCACTCGGCCACGGGGTTCGGCAGGAAGTCGTCAAGAACTGCGAGCATCGTACGCGCTTTACGTTCGCGGTTTTCCGCGTCGTAAACATACGGACTGTTTTCGGAGAAGTTGTATTGGTACCCTCTGCTCAAAATGGTGGCCCCGAAGATGTCTTGCTGCAGTTGCTTAGGTAAGTTGTGAGCGATCAGTCGCCGACGATAGTAAGTTGTAAGCAACATTGAATCAATTGTCGGGATTCCAGTTCAAAGGATATATTCCCGGTAGTACAGAGACTTGTTCACCTCACCTGCACGGTGGAGCAAAGCATGGATTTCAAGGACTACTACAAGATAATGGGCGTCGAACGCGGCGCCAGCCAGGATGACATCAAGCGCGCCTATCGCAAACTTGCGCGCAAATATCACCCTGATGTCAGCAAGGAAGCTGACGCCGAAGCACACTTCAAAGACCTTGGCGAGGCCTACGCCGTGCTAAAAGACCCGGAGAAGCGGGCGGCTTATGACCAGCTCGGCGCAGACTGGAAAGCGGGTCAGGAGTTCAGGCCGCCGCCCGACTGGGACGCCGGTTTTGAGTTTAGCGGTGGCGGTGGCGACGCCGATGCGGCCGCCTTCAGCGATTTTTTCGAATCCCTTTTCGGGCGCGGATTCCAGCCTGCGGGAGCAGGGCGTCGGGGAGCCGGCATGCATGCACATGGCGAAGATCACCATGCGAAAGTGTTGATTGATCTGGAAGACGCTTACCGTGGTGCGTCTCGCAGCATCTCTCTGCGCGCACCCGAACTCGACAGCACCGGGCATGTGAGAACCAGGACACGCACACTGAATGTCAAGATCCCGAAGGGCGTTAAACAGGGGCAGCGCATCCGCCTGTCCGGCCAGGGTTCGCCGGGCATGGGGAAGGGTCGGGCCGGCGACCTGTACCTCGAGATAGAATTCAATCCCCACCGCTTGTTCAGGGTTGAAGGGCGCGACGTCTATCTCGAGCTGCCGGTTGCACCGTGGGAAGCGGCCCTGGGTGCCGCCGTCAAGGTACCGACCCCGGACGGTCCCGTGGACCTGAAAATCCCCAAAGGGACCACGCGCGGTCGCAAACTGCGTCTTCAAAAGCGCGGTATACCCGGGCAGCCGCCGGGAGATCTTTACGTTGAGTTGGTGATCACCCTGCCGCCGGCAGAAAGTGACGCGGCCCGCGAGCTGTATCAGAAGATGCAGCAGGACCTGGCGTATGACCCACGCAGCAAAATGGGGGTGTAAGAGGCCATGAAAGAGATAGCGCTGACCGGCGTTGTACTTGACGAGCGGACTGAATTCTCGTTGACCGACCTGAGCCAGGCTTGCTCAACGACTACTGAATGGGTTATCGAACTGGTTCAGGAAGGTGTGTTGGAGCCTGCCGGGCGGCAGCCAACGCAGTGGCGCTTTTCAGGAACCAGCCTGAAACGGGCACACACGGCCATGCGG
>JAOTUU010000252.1 GCA_029863705.1 Gammaproteobacteria bacterium | reverse complement strand
GAGAATATCTCCAATTCCATAGGTTTCCTGAAGGAGAGAGGGCTCGGATGATACCGCTGGCTGAAATCGAGTCAGCCATCCAGTCGATTTCGGCCGAGCCAGACGCGACTGCATCCGCAAACGAGTTACTGAAACTCAGCGAGGCCGTCGTTGAGCATTGGATCGTTGCGCGAGGCGAAAAGCCAACCGATGACAAGCGCGAAGGTTTTCGCCTGCTGGCTTTGCATCGCCAGGGCGCAAAGGGCGATCCGAGTTTCAATGCCTGTCGCGAGACCTGCCGGGAGGTCGTATACCACTACAATCTCATCACGATGCAGGCGGATGATTCGGAAACTACCGATCGCCTTGATATGATGAAGATGATATCTAGTCATTTGTTCTTGTTTATAAGCGGCAAGATGCAGGTCGCTGAGTTGGGGGAGTTTTGCTGTTCGGCAAAACCGATCCGATTATCGTCAGATTTAGAACCAGGAGCAGCAAAGGAGCCCTAACGATGCCAGTTGTACGCGGATGTAATATGCCCGACGAGCTTCTGTACGACGTCGATAACCATATTTGGTTTCAGGAGTTAGGCGACGGCAGCGTAAAAATCGGAATGACGACTGTGGCCACGGCGATGGCCGGTAAATTGGTTGCTTTTACACCCAAGCGCGTGGGCAGATCTGTGAGGGCCGGTAAGTCATGCGGAACGCTGGAGTCTGGAAAGTGGGTAGGCCCGGCGAAGTCTGCGGCGGGGGGCGAGGTTTTGGCTGTTAATGACGACATGGTCGCTAACCCCAGTATTGCCAACGATGATCCCTACAACGCAGGCTGGCTGGTCGTCTTGAAGCCCGATGATTGGGGCTCTGTAATCGGTACGCTACTTACAGGCGATGCCATCACTGCACCTTACGAAGCCAAAATGGATTCGGAAGGATTCGCCGGCTGCGAGTAGTGGCCTGGGACAAGTAGACGATGAGTGCACACCAAAGCGTCGATGTTGTAGTGGCCTCTGAGAAATTCAATGAACTACACGGCATGGCGGCGCAGGCATGCGAGCTGCTGAAAGCTATGGCAAATGAGTGGCGCCTGATGATCCTCTGTCAGCTGTCAGAAGGTGAAAAAACGGTAAGTGAGTTGCAGGAGCTGCTTGGTCTTAGCCAGTCAGCGCTATCGCAACATCTGGCAATACTACGGCGCGAGAAGATAGTCCGATCAAGAAAACACGCTCAGTCTGTGAGCTACTCATTGACTGGCGATGATGCAAACAAAGTAATGGAATCGTTACACGACGTTTTTTGTGGGCCCGCGGGCCCCGGGGAGTAGATCGATGAATTCGAGAATCAAACATGTATCTGTCGGACTGTCGGCGTTTTGCCTGATGGTAGTCAGCGGTTCTGCGACAGCCACCAATGGTTATTTCACACATGGCGTCGGTGCCGAGTCCAAAGGCATGGCCGGCACAGGTATCGGCTCCGATTCCGCCCACGGTCCTATTATCGCCGCGTCCAACCCGGCACTTGCAGTGTTCGCAGAGGACAACTGGGAGGTCGGTCTCTCCGCTTTCAGCCCCAGGCGTGACTACGAAGCAATTGGGGGTTTTCAAGGCAATTTCGGTGCACTTTCAGTTGGTACGGGCAGCTTTGAAAGTAGCAGCGAGTGGTTTCCTATTCCGTATGTGGCCAAGAACTGGCGGTGGGGCGAAGACAAGACCATCTCGTTTCTGTTTTACGGCCGAGGAGGCATGAACACGGATTGGGACGATCCGAACACGGTCGCGTATTTCGATCCGACTGGTCTGGGTGGTGCTGGTGTGGAATTTCCAGGTGTGTTCGGCGCTGGCAAAGCGGGTGTCGACTTATCGCAGGCGTTTGTGGCGATCAATTTTGCGGGCAAGGCCGGCGATAACTTTGCCTGGGGAATTGGCCCAGTCTTTGCGGTGCAGATGTTCGAAGCCAACGGACTGGCTAATTTTGCGCCGTACACCAAGACCTACATAGAGACCTTTTTGGGGACAGGCGTGCCGGGGAACCCGACATCGCTGACCAATAATGGGCACGATACCTCGACCGGTTACGGCGCGTCGGCCGGTATCTGGTGGGCGATGAGCGACGCAGTAAGTGCCGGCCTTTCCTATCAGTCGAAAATGTCGATGAGTGAGTTCGATGACTACTCGGATCTTTATGCCGAGTCTGGTGGCTTCGATATTCCGGCGAGTGCGAAGATTGGTATCTCGTTCCAGGGCAGCAACGATGTTCGTCTTAACTTCGACATCGAACGCACGGAGTTCAGTGACGTAGCGTCCGTTGGTAATCCAATGATCAACTTCCTCGACTGCCCGAGCTTGGGCGGCGCAGACATCGAGTCATGCCTCGGCGGTACGAACGGTCCCGGTTTCGGTTGGGAAGACATGACGACTTACAAGTTTGGCATTGAGTGGACACCGAGCGATTCGCAGACCTATCGCTTCGGCTACAGCTATGGCGAGCAACCCATTCAGGAAGCCGATGTGCTGTTCAATATTCTGGCGCCCGGCGTAATGGAGCAACATTTGACATTCGGCATGACGAAAAGAAAAGCCAATGGCGGCGCATGGAATTTTAGTCTTATGTACGCGCCGAAAAAGACAGTCACAGGCGTGAGTATGTTCGACCCAGGTCAGACAATTGAACTGAAAATGAGCCAGTTCGAGCTTGAGGTCTCCTATCTCTGGTAAAAAATCGGTGATGTAGTCGTGAAAAAAATCGTAGTAGTTTCGTTGCTGGCGCTCTTATCCTGGGCGCCAGCAACGCTTGCCGATGAGAGTATCGGTATCTTCGAGACCCTCCGCGAATCTTCGGTCTCATTTTCTGAAACCACCGACGCGATAGAGGCGGCCCTCACCGGATCCGGGACAGAACTCGTGCTACATGCCTCGCATGTCGTTCGTGTGCCGGACGACAAGCACAAGGCGAAGGTCTATGTTCTGACGTCTCCATCTTACGCCGAGGCTGCGGCCGGGGAGTCCCCGAGAACCATTTCAGCTCAGGTGCTGCGCATTGCGGTGTATACGTCAGGAGACGAGCAGAGGACGCTCATCAATATGGCTAACCCGGTTGCGCATGCCATGGTGTTCTACGCGGATTCGTCGAACTACGATTCCCTGGTCGCGGCTTCGAAGGACGCTGCGGTTAGGATTCGTGATTTGGTGGACAACGTTCCCGGCAAAGCGGTCACGTATCCGGCGGGGCCGTCCCGGACGGAGAAAAAGTATCGCAAGTTCAATGGTGATGGTCCTGCCAAGATGATGGCCAAGTGGAGAAACTGGCAGGAAAGTCAACTGCTCATCAAAGAAGGCACTGCGGCTGAGTTTGACGCAATCGTCGAAAAAGCGGCGGCAGCGCTTGCTGCTGGAGCGGTGTCAGATGCTTCTGACTCGACTGGCTGGGACGTAATTACCCAACTACAGCTAGGAGATGACGCGGTCTACCTTGGCTTGAGCAATCCGTATATCGAAGACAAGATGATACGCATTAATTCGCGCTTCCGAAGCGAGGGCAAGAGTGAGTTGTCGCCTTATCCGGGCGTTGACCATGTGTCAGCCTTGCCAACAGAAGTCCTGGTGGTCAAAGAAGGCGGAAAGACCCTGCTATTGCACTACGGTCAAATGTGGCGGATGCAGTTATACTTCTGGGATTCAGGTTACCGGGCGTTCACAAAGAATGTAGGCGTTCCGGGAACAATCGTAAGTTCGATAGAGGATGCGCTCGAAGCGGCCCGGTAGTCAGAGACTGTCGGCGGCGTAACTCGGCCGCCAACAGACTATGACCCAGCACAAACTTGAGCCTGCCTATCTACGGCAGCAGATTGTCGGCGTAGATTCGACGTTTGAGACGCCCTTCGGTGAGCGCTTGATGGTCTATTGCGACTACACCGCTTCCGGGCGCTGTCTGCGCTTCGTTGAGTCCTACCTGCAAAGTTTGCAGCGCGTGTACGCCAATACTCACACTGAAGACGACATCACCGGTCGCAGCATGAGCCAGCTTCTGCATGAGGCGGAGGAGGCCATCAAGGAATCCGTCAATGCAGGGCCAAATGGCCGCATTATTGCTTGTGGCACAGGGGCAACTGGTGCAATCGAAAAACTGCAGCAGATTATCGGCGTAGCTCTCCCGCCGGCGACGCGACAAAACGTCGAAAAACTACTCGATGACCCTTGCTGCAGTTTTGACAGTGAGTGTTTTCACAATCTGCTTGGCGAAAAACAACCCGTAGTTTTTGTCGGCCCTTATGAGCATCATTCCAACGAGATTTCCTGGCGCCAGTCATTGGCAACCACGGTTGAGGTTCGTTTGGATGCCAGCGGTAATATTGACCTGACCCATCTTGAAGAATTGCTCACGTCACCCGAGTACGAAGACCGTCTGCGCATTGGTTCTTTTTCCGCGGCGTCGAACGTCACCGGTTTGCGCAGCAAAGTTCATCAAATTGCCAGCCTGCTGCACAAGTATGGTGCGATGGCCTGCTTCGATTATGCGGCCTGCGCACCATACGTCGATATCAATATGAACCCGGAATCGAATGACGGTCTGGATG
>JAOTUU010000251.1 GCA_029863705.1 Gammaproteobacteria bacterium | reverse complement strand
CTCTACCTCTTCACGCTTGGTGCCGCGCAGCAGTACGCCAACGTTGTCGCCCGCCATGCCCTGGTCCAGGAGCTTCCTGAACATCTCGACACCCGTGCAGGTCGTCTTCGTCGTGTCCTTGATGCCCACGATCTCGATCTCGTCGCCTACATTGACAACACCGCGCTCGATGCGCCCAGTTACGACAGTGCCTCGACCGGAGATAGAGAACACGTCCTCGACCGGCATCAAAAAGTCACCGTCAATGGCGCGCTCCGGCTCCGGTATGTAGCTGTCCATCGCCTCGATCAGCTTGTGAATCGACGGCACACCAATGTCCGTTTCATCGCCTTCGAACGCCTTCAGCGCCGAACCCGTAATAATCGGCGTGTCGTCGCCCGGGAACTCGTACATCGACAGAAGATCACGAACCTCCATCTCCACCAGCTCCAGCAACTCTTCGTCGTCAACCTGGTCCGCCTTGTTCATGTACACCACGATGTACGGTACACCTACCTGGCGTGCCAGCAGAATGTGCTCACGCGTCTGCGGCATCGGACCGTCAGCCGCCGATACCACCAGGATCGCGCCGTCCATCTGCGCCGCACCCGTGATCATGTTCTTCACGTAGTCCGCGTGTCCCGGACAGTCAACGTGCGCGTAGTGACGGTTGTCACTCTCGTACTCAACGTGCGCCGTCGCAATCGTGATACCACGCTCTCGCTCTTCCGGGGCATTGTCAATCTGGTCGTAACCCTTGACTTCTCCACCGTGCTTCTCGGCCATGACCTTCGTCAGCGCCGCCGTCAGCGTCGTCTTGCCATGGTCCACGTGACCAATCGTGCCCACGTTTACGTGAGGCTTTGTTCTCTGAAATTTCTCTTTAGACATGAGCCTTTTCCTGCTGATCCAAAAGTGATCTAAAAATACATCCGTTTTTTCTGGAGCCCACACCCGGATTTGAACCGGGGACCTCTTCCTTACCAAGGAAGTGCTCTGCCCCTGAGCTATGTGGGCAATTCGCTGTGTGGGCCGTTCCCTGGTCGTAACAAAAGCTTCCAATTTGGAGCGGGTGATGGGAATCGAACCCACATCATCAGCTTGGAAGGCTGAGGTTCTACCGTTGAACTACACCCGCCTTTTACTAACTTGCCGCCTACTTTTACTAACTCGCCGCCTATATAAGGAGTTCGAGTGCTGGTCTTTCGCCGCGCGCCTGAAATCGTTTTCCTGCTAAGGTCTTACGTTATTCGGGCGTGCAAAAATCCTGACAGTCTTTAGTTTTTAAACCGTCCGGATGTCATATTGTTCCTGTCTGTTTCTCGCGCGGCTGGAATCGGCCTGGAATCCTCTCCCTGCCGGACCATCATCTGGTGGAGGGGGTAGGATTCGAACCTACGTAGGCATAGCCAGCAGATTTACAGTCTGCCCTCGTTGACCGCTTGAGTACCCCTCCGCGTACGCAAGCCGGGCATTGTCTAATTCCGCTGCGCTACTGTCAACAGCTAAACGACTGATTCTTCATATTTCTGAGTGTCCGCGGAATTTCGCTGTATCCCATGAACGGCGGGGCTTTGACGATGATTCAGGCCCGCCGGGCCCAGTGCCACGGCTCGTAGATGAAACCGAAGGGGTTTTCGCGCGGGTAGCTCATCGAAAAGCCGTATCGAGCGGCATTTTCGACGAGCCAGCGAAACGCGTCGGAGTCCTCGAACGCCTCGGTCAGTGGCCGGCATCCGGGCGTCGCGATATCGACAGCCCGCCCGGTGTGGTGCTCGCTAAAGCCTGGCGCCGCGTTGACTCTTAGAATATCGCTAACTATTTGACCTGCATTGAGTTTTTTTCGTATCAGGCTCGCCTGATAGTCGATTCCGCGAAACCCCGAGACGATAAGCAGGGTGACGCCGTCCGCAGCCGCCGCATCGACCATTTCGGCCCATTTCCTGGCCGTTTCGAGGGTGAGTCGCTGCATGCGACCGACAAGGTTGGGGCCAACGTCGACAAGATCGACGGCCTCTTCGAACACGGGTTTGCGGCCGTCTTGGCCGTAATCCTCGGGAATGCCGAGTTCCTGGTGAAGTTCGCGTAGCATAGGTCTGATTGTCTCATGTGGCGAGAATTTGTCCCACACGAGGGTTTCACAGGCTAAATTGCTGACGTATGTCTGAAGACACCATTTACAAGGCCGACCCGGGCTCTGAGCCTTTCCGTTTCGACGACAAGGTCGCTCGCGTCTTTCCGGACATGCTGCGCCGATCAATTCCGGGATATGCGGCATCGATAGAGGCCATCGGATCCCTGGCGGCCCGCTACGTCCGCGCCGGCACCAATTGCTACGACCTCGGCTGTTCGCTGGGCGCTGCTACCGTCGCAATGCTGCAGGGTATTGATGAGCCCGGCTGTCGAATCGTCGCCGTTGACGCGGCACCGGCCATGATCGAACGCTGCAAGAAAGTCGTCGCCGAGGACACCGGCTTGCCCGGCTTTATGACCGACGTCGATTTTGTGCTGGGCGACATCCGGGACGTGGAGTTCGTCAATGCATCGATGATCGTACTGAACTACACGCTGCAGTTTGTCGATCTCGACGATCGCGACGCGTTGCTGCGTCGGATCTGCGAGGGCATCAATGCTGGCGGGATATTGGTGTTGTCGGAGAAGGTCGTCGATGAGGATCCACACATGGAAGAGCTGCTCGTTGATCTTCACCACGAGCACAAGCGCCGCAATAACTACAGCGCACTCGAAGTCAGCCGGAAAAGGGCCGCGCTTGAAAATGTACTGGTTCCGGAAGCGGTTTCCACGCATCGCGCGCGCCTGCAGGCGGCTGGTTTTTCACACTCGGCCGTCTGGCTTCGCTACTTCAATTTCGTCTCTATCATCGCATTGCGCTGACCATGACGGACATGATCGACACCAACGCGCTGGCGGAGTGCCTGACGGCAATCGGACTTCCGGACTGGCCCGGCGTCTTGCAGCCGCTCCTCGAATCCCGAATGTCCGCCAAGGGGCACGGCGATTACGAACGTTGGCGTGAAATTGTGATGGCTTTGCCCGGGGCCGCCTCGGACCAGCAAGAACTTCGCGAACTTCTGTTCGGCCTGTTGCCCTGGCGCAAAGGACCGTTAGACATTGGCGGTGTCGAAATCGATGCAGAGTGGCGCAGCGATCGCAAATGGGCGCGGCTGGCGGAGGCCATTCTGCCGCTCACGGATCGCAAGGTGCTAGACGTTGGTTGTGGGAATGGCTATTACGCCCTTCAAATGCGCAAAGCCGGCGCCAGCGTCGTCATAGGCATCGATCCCACACTCGTGTATGTCATGCAATTTCTTGCCGTGAATACGTTCGCACGTGACCCGTTCACGTTCGTCCTGCCTCTTCGTCTCGAGGAAACACCGAATGCCAGGAACAGTTTCGACACCACGTTTTCCATGGGCGTGCTGTATCACCAACGTTCGCCGATCGACCATTTGAAGCATCTCAAGACGACGTTGCGCTCCGGTGGACAACTTGTCCTGGAGACCATTTTCGTTCCGGGTGAAGAGTCTTACGCCTGCACACCAGAAGACCGCTATGCGCGTATGCGAAACGTGTGGCTCTTGCCGACAATTGCCGAGCTGACAACGTGGATGCGGCGCACCGGCTATCAGGATATCGAAATCATCGATAAGTCCATAACGACCACCGACGAGCAGCGCAGCACGGAATGGATGCCGTTCGAGTCGCTGCGCGAAGCGCTGGATCCCGATGACCCGTCCAGAACCGTCGAAGGCTGGCCCGCGCCGCGCCGGGTCGTGATTACGGCGATCAGTCCTTAGCAGACCTAAACCCCACCCATCTGGCAGCGGCCCGTAAAAATGGCTGGTTTGACTATCGGTGGGTGCATCGGTAATTTCAGTCTGGACAGAAACAACGGAAATATCTCATGCAAATGACTCCCGCGATCGAGAAATACGTTCTTCACTGGGGTGAGATGGGCACGCGCTGGGGGACCAACCGCACCGTGGCACAGATTCAAGCCCTGTTGTATTTGTCACCGAAACCGCTACGAGCCGACGAGATTGTCGACCTGCTGTCGGTCGCCCGCTCCAATGTCAGCACAAGCATTCGCGAGCTTCAGAGTTATCGCCTTGTGCGCATGACCCATGTGCTGGGCGACCGGCGCGACTATTTCGAGTCACTGCATGATGTCTGGGAGTTGTTTCGCGTCATCATCGAGCAGCGCAAGCAGCGTGAATTAAACCCCACCCTGGCGATGCTCAGGAGCTGTGCGTCTGAAGTCGATAGTGAGAAGGAAACGGACCCGATCACTAAGGAACGCATTCACAACATGCTGGAGTTTGTCGATTCGACGAGCCGTTGGTATGAGGAGATAAGCGGCGTGCCGACCACGACATTGACCAAGTTGATGGCCATGGGCAAGCGCATCACAAAGCTCGTCAAGAAATAGGCGGGGCAGATCATCAACGCTGCTGCCGGGGCAACATTCACAAAGGGTCGCTCTGTACGATACAGGCGGGCACGGTGTCCTGAATGCCTTCTTTGACTTCGCGCAATAGCCAGATGGACTCACTGGATGCG
>JAOTUU010000250.1 GCA_029863705.1 Gammaproteobacteria bacterium | reverse complement strand
ATATCCGTATTCACGGGGTTTGAGCCTGCGGTCGCGGTCGGAGATCTGGTGGATGTCAGGGGGCAGGTACAGGAATTCTTCGGCTTCACCGAATTCAGTTTCGGTAGCACAGTGACGGCGGATGGTTTTGAAACTCCGCCGCCACCCGTGCAACTGGGTGCCAGTGTTCCTTCACCGCTTCCGGGCGCGCCGAGCTGTGCGATGGAGTTCGAGTGTTACGAAGGTATGCTCGTACAGATCGAGAACGGCACTGTCACGGGTCCGAACCAGAGCTTTGGTGGGTCAAACCCGGATCTAGTCGCCGAGGTGCACATTACGGCCGCACCGGCCCGAACTTTCCGCGAGCCCGGCATAGAGTTTCCGGGTCTGCCAGGTCTGCCGGTTTGGGATGGCAATCCGGAAGTGTTCGAGCTCGATCCGGACAGGCTCGGATTGGCGAACCAGACTATTCGGGCCGGCTCGTCATTCTCGGCGACGGGCATCATCGGCTTCGAATTCGGTGGCTATGAATTGTGGCCGACCGAGCTGACCGTTACTCCTGCGGCGATTCCTCAAAGCGTGCGTGAACGACAACGTGCCGAATTAACGATCGGCAGTCTGAACATGTTCCGGCCTTCCGAGAGTTCGTACGAGCTGCGCCGTGCGAAGCTCGTGGACTACATTATGAACGTCCTGGTCACGCCCGATATTCTGGGTGTACAGGAAGTCGAAAGTCTCGCCGTACTGGAAACGCTGGCAAACGACATCGCTATTGCCGATCCGGGCGTGGTTTACACGGCGTATCTCGTTGAAGGCAATGACGTTGGTGGTATCGACGTCGGTTTCCTCGTACGCGATACCGTGGAGGTTGATGCCATCACGCAACTTGGCAAAGACGAGTTGTTTGACTTTGATTCGCCGCCATCGTCGCTACACGACCGACCGCCCTTGCTACTCGAGGGACGTTCGGTTAACGAGGGTGCCGACTATCCGGTCGCGGTGATGGTCGTGCACAACCGCTCGCTGGGCGGCATCACTGGAGATCGAACTCGTCAGAAGCGTCTTGCGCAGGCCCAGTCGATCGCCGCGAAAGTGCAGGCGATGCAAACGGCTGACCCGGATGTGCGCCTGGTCATCGTTGGTGATTTCAATGCATACGAGTTTTCGGATGGTTACGTCGATGCGGTCGGTCAGATAGCGGGCAATTTCGTGCCGGAAGAAAATCTGCTGTCGGGCGTGGACCTCGTCGACCCGAACCTGATCAACCAGGTACTCTCCATCTCACCGGCTGAGCGTTATTCGTTCATATTCCGAGGTAATGCACAGGCTCTTGATCACGCCCTGACCAGTGTGGCGCTCGATGATTCCGTGCGAGGCCTCGAGTTTGGACGTGGTAATGCGGATGCTGCTGTTGATCTCATAAACGAACCCGGTGCGCTGAGAGCTTCGGACCACGATGGATTCGTGCTGTTCCTGACCAAGGACAAGGATAATGACGGCGTCAACGACGATGCCGACGTTTGTCCGGGCACGGCGATTCCGGACACTCTCAGTAGAGAGTTGGGCGTGAACCGTTTCGCGTTGATAGATGGCGATTTCGATTTCGACACGATAGCACCCAGAGGCATAGGAACGGGTCCGGGTCGCAGCTATACGACCGAAGATACGGCTGGCTGTTCGTGTACGCAGATTATTGATGCTCAAGGACTTGGCGATGGACACACCAAGTATGGCTGCAGCATCGAGGCGATGGACAACTGGATTTTTCTTGTGCACCCATAATCCAAATTGAAGTGACGAGAAGCCCCGCCTTGAGCGGGGTTTTTCTTTTTAACAGGATTCCCCCAGTACTCGCAGTGGTTCGAACGGCCGCTTCCAGTGAGCCCTTTGCCTGAATGCGCATGGCGAAAACGTAGCACGATGTTATACAATAACCGGCTGCTTTTCTTTTCCGGCAGCCGCCGTCAATCGATGTTCGGGCGCGAAATATACATCGATTTTATAGGATATTATCAGAGAAATATTCGTTCGCTTCGATAACACATATGCGCTGTAATGCGTCAATGAAACGTCATGTGTTGCCCAAAGGGAGTAAATCAATGCTTAAGAAAACGATACCTTTACTTGTCGCTTCGGCGGTAGCAATGATGCTATCAGGCCAGGTATTTGCTCAGGGTCAGCCAAAGTCGAACCAATTTTGGTGGCCCGAGAACCTCAACCTTAATGCTCTTCGCGATCACGGCGCTGAGTCGAATCCGATGGGAGACGACTTTAGCTACGCCGAGGCGTTCGCAAGTCTCGACCTCGATGCAGTGAAAAAGGACATCGAGTCCGTGCTGAAGACATCGCAGCCCTGGTGGCCAGCAGACTATGGTCATTACGGCCCGTTCTTTATCCGCATGGCCTGGCACAGCGCGGGAACCTACCGAGTGTCTGACGGTCGCGGTGGTGCCGGTGGCGGTCAACAACGTTTCGAGCCTCTGAACAGCTGGCCTGACAATGCCAATCTGGATAAGGCACGGCGCTTGCTTTGGCCGGTCAAGCAGAAGTACGGTCGCAGCATTTCGTGGGCCGACCTGATGGTCCTTGCGGGTAATGTCTCGCTCGAATCCATGGGCTTCGAAACATTTGGCTTCGCTGGCGGTCGTGAAGACGACTGGGAGGCCGAGATGGTCTATTGGGGGCCCGAGAACAAGTTTCTTGCAGATGAGCGCTACGAAGGCGACCGCAAACTGGAGAGACCGCTCGCTGCTGTTCAGATGGGCCTGATCTATGTGAACCCGGAAGGTCCTAACGGCAACCCGGATCCACTGCTAGCCGCCAAGGACATCCGCGACACTTTCGGTCGCATGGCGATGAACGATGAGGAGACCGCCGCACTCATTGCTGGTGGACATACGTTCGGTAAAGCCCATGGAGCAGCTCCTCCGGCCGATTGTGTGGGTGTTGAGCCCGCAGCCGAAGGCCTCGAGAAGCAGGGTTTCGGTTGGGAAAACAAGTGTGGTAGCGGCAATGCTGGCGATACGATCACCAGTGGCCTGGAAGGCGCATGGTCGGCCAATCCAATTGCCTGGACCAACAGCTATCTCGTGAACCTCTATACCTACGATTGGGTAAAAACCAAAAGCCCGGCAGGTGCCACCCAGTGGATTCCCGCCAATGGCGCCGCAGCCACACTCGTGCCGGATGCTCATGATCCGTCGAAGCGACATGCGCCGATCATGTTCACGACCGACCTGTCGCTCAAGTTCGACCCGGAGTATCGCCGCATTACCGAGGGTTGGTTAAAGAATCCTGAAGAATTCGGGGTCGCGTTTTCCAAAGCATGGTTCAAGCTGACGCATCGTGACATGGGCCCGCGTGCTCGTTACATCGGCGCCGACGCTCCGACTGAGGAACTGCTTTGGCAGGATCCCGTCCCGGCTGTCGATCATGAGCTGATTGATGCAGGCGACATAGTGAAGCTGAAGTCCGAAATCCTCGAATCGAAGCTGACCGTGTCCGAGCTGGTTGGAACCGCCTGGGCATCAGCCTCAACCTTCCGTGGCACCGACATGCGCGGTGGAGCGAACGGCGCGCGTATTAGCCTCGCTCCGCAAAAGGACTGGAAAGTCAACAATCCGAAGGAACTGGCGAAGGTGCTGAAGCGACTGAAGGGCATCCGGAAGGACTTCAATGGCGCGCAGTCCGGTGGCAAGAAAGTATCGCTCGCTGACCTGATCGTTCTCGGCGGAGCCGCAGCCATCGAGAAGGCCGCTAAGGCGGCGGGGCAAGATGTTGAGGTTCCGTTCATGCCGGGACGCACCGATGCCAGCCAGGCGCAGACCGATGTTGAGTCTTTTGCCGTGCTTAAGCCGACGGCAGACGGGTTCCGCAATTACTTTGGCGAAGGCAACCGCCGATCACCGGCGGAGATGTTGGTCGAAAAGGCCGACTTGCTCACCCTTACTGCTCCCGAGATGACCGTTTTGGTCGGCGGCATGCGGGCGTTGGACGCAAACGCGGGAAGTGACACGCACGGTGTGTTTACGGATCAACCCGGCACGCTTAGCAACGACTTCTTCGTGAATTTGCTCGATATGTCGACGAAGTGGACGAAGTCATCGGACGCCGCAGGCATATACGAGGGACATGATCGCGTTAGCGGCGAGTTGAAATGGAAGGCTACTCCTGTTGACCTTGTGTTCGGATCTCACGCAGAGCTTCGTGCTATCGCGGAAGTCTATGCAGAGAACGGCGGAGAAAAGAAGTTCGTGCGTGATTTTGTTGATGCATGGACCAAGGTGATGATGCTCGACCGCTTTGAATGATTTTGATAGCAGTCCGGAAATGAGCTGCGAACGTTTTTCGTAACTCATGACAATATGAACGGCGGCGTTAAATACGCCGCCGTTCTACTTTTAGGCCGATGTGCCACCCGATTGATATATAATGGTCGGCTGCGAGTGTAAGCGGCACTTAAGAACAAGTGTCAGCGGCACTTAAGATGAGGTTCAATCATGAAGTTCAGAAATTTAATATTTATCAGCATTTGCCTGTTGTTTGGAACAGCTGCACACGCGGCTGCAACCCTGGAAGAGTGCAACGAAACCCTGGCCAAATT
>JAOTUU010000038.1 GCA_029863705.1 Gammaproteobacteria bacterium | reverse complement strand
CTTAACAGGTTATTTGACGAGCACTTCGAGCGCTCACTTGAGCTCTCGCCGATCGGTGCGACCTCAATCGGTGACGATCGCTACGACGACCAGTACGCAAACTCCATCGGCCCCGAACATCGAGAGGCATCGCGTGCGCTCGACGAGGAATTCCTGCAGCGAATTTTGGCGATCGACAGGGATGGACTCTCGCAACAGGACAAGCTGAGTTACGATATTTTCAAGCTCAATCGCGAGATATCGCTTGCTGGCAAGAAATTTCCGCGGCACCTCGCTCCGATGAATCAGTTTCGCTCGGCTACGAGTTCTTTTGTAAATCTCGGTAGTGGAACCGGTATACATCCGTTCAAGACGGTGAAGAATTACGATGACTTCCTGGGCCGCATCGATGGCTTTGTTGTGTATGTCGACCAAGCGATCGACAACATGAAGGACGGAATTCGCCAGGGTGTTACGCAACCGAAAATCCTGATGGCCAAGCTTGTTCCGCAGCTTGAATCGCAGCTTGTTGATTCAGTGGAGGAAAGCGGTTTTTACTCGCCCATTCTCAATATGCCTGACGACTTTAGTGAGGCGGATAAAGAGCGCCTAAGCGACGCTTACAAAGAGGCAATAGCAAATAAAATACTGCCAGCGTTCGAACGCCTGAATAACTTCATAGGCGATGAATACCTGAGCGCGGCGAGGGAGTCGGTGGGCCTGTTTGATTTGCCTGATGGCGAAGCGTGGTATGCGCACAATGTTCGCGCAATCACGACCACCGACTATACACCTTTGGAAATTCACCAGATCGGGCTTGGTGAGGTAGAGCGCATCCATGGTGAGATGCGCAGCGTTATGGAGTCAGTCGGTTTTGAAGGCAGTCTCAATGAGTTCTTCGAGTATGTGTACTCCGACCCGCAGTTTTTCTTCGACGAGCCTGAGAAGTTGATCCAGGCGTACCGGGACATGTCTGCGCACATCGAGGGACTTGCCCCCGGGCTCTTCAAACTGTTTCCGAAAACGCCGTTTGAAGTGCGCAGGGTAGAACCCTTCCGCGAAGCATCATCCAGTAAAGGTTCTTATCAAAGTGGTTCGCCAGATGGCTCCCGCCCGGGCATCTTTTACGCAAACGCCTACAACGTCGGCATCCGGCCAAAATGGGATATGACGTCGTTGTTCCTGCATGAGGCGATTCCGGGCCATCATTTCCAGATATCACTGGCGCGCGAATCTGAGGATCTGCCAAGGTTTCGACGCTTCGGTGGATCAACGGCCTACACTGAGGGCTGGGGCCTGTACTCAGAGTACCTTGGCCGGGAAATGGGCCTCTACGAAGACCCGATGGATCTGTTCGGCTCGCTCAACGCCGAATTATGGCGATCGATTCGGCTCGTGGTAGATACCGGTATTCACGCCAAGGGCTGGACTCGACAGCAGGTTCTCGACTTCATGTACGCAAATTCCGCGGTTTCAGAAACGCGGGCCGTTTCGGAAGCCGAGCGTTTCATGGCCATTCCGGGTCAGGCGCTGGCGTACAAGATCGGGCAACTCAAGATACTCGAGATTCGAAGGAGTGCCGAGGCAAGGCTCGGAGACGCGTTTGACATTCGCGAATTTCACGCCCAACTGCTCAAAGACGGTTCGATGCCACTTTCCATGCTTGAAGCCAAAATGAATCGCTGGGTTGAAAGCTTGATGTAGCCGCAGCTTTAGCCGCGACCCGGTGGCAGGCATACTAAGCCCATGAAGCTCGATCGACTTACCCGCATCGTCGTTGCGCTACTGATCTTGCTGGTCTTTATCGTTGCGATCGGTGCGATGCTGTTTCTTACCGAGTCAGCTCTGAACGTCTGGGACAGGCTGTTGCAGGGCCCCAGGGCGCTGCGCTATGGCTACCTGGCCGTCATGTCGGCGTTGGTTGTTACCGCAATCTGGTTGGTCTGGCGTCTGGTGGTGCGGCGCAAGATTCGGCCAGCACATCGGAAGACAACGGCAGGCAAGCTGACGCGGGAAGATATCAGGCAACGAATCTCGGAAGCCGAGGCTGCTGGTGTTGACGTTAGCGCGGCTCAAACGGAACTCCAGGAACTTGCGGCGCGCCAGGCAAGCGGTGCCGTGCATTTGTGTTTTTTCGGTGAGATCAGCACAGGCAAGAGCTCGCTGATCAAAACGCTGGTGCCCGATGCAAATGTGTCAGTCGACGTCGTGGGCGGCTCGACAGCCGATATTCGTCACTACCGCTGGCGCAACGATACGGGTGACGAAATCCTGCTAACGGATGTTCCTGGTATCGCCGGCCACGACAAGGGCTTTGACGAAATGGCCACGCAAGAAGCGCGACGCTCGCATGTCGTGTTGTTCGTTTGCGATGGTGACCTGACTCGCGCCGAGAAACAGGCCGTCGAGTCGCTCGTCGCGCTAGGCAAACCGCTGGTTCTGATCATGAACAAATCGGATCGTTTCGATGCTGACGAACAGGCTGCTCTAATGCAGCGCCTGCTCGAGCATCTTGACGATATGGGCAGTGCTATCGAACGAGATCGGCTCGTCGCCGTTTCGGCCGGCGGCGAAGTCGATGTTGTGGAACGAAGCACAGATGGTTCGGAAAAGATCGTGCGGCGCCAAAGACCAGCAGATATCGGGGTCCTTGTCGTGGCTATCAACCGGGTGCTCGATGACACCGGCGGCTCGATAGATCAAAAACGCGACCGCGCTGTTTTCCATCTTGCCGCAGACAAACTGGCTGACGCTGAGGCGCAGTATCGAGTGCAGCGCTCGGAGCAAATTATTCGTAGTGCCACGCGCAAAGCCGTATTCGGTTCGCTGGCCGCAGTCAGCCCGGGAACGGATGTTCTGATCCAGGGTTACGTGGGTACGACGATGACGCAGGAGCTTTGCAAGCTCTATGGCGCGGCGCCACGAGATCTCGACATCGAAGAGTTTCTCAATCTTAGTCAAAGTCGTGTGGGTCGTGCGCTGCCATTGTCATTGGCGGTCGCCGGCAACGGCCTCAAGGCGTTTCCGGGCGTTGGCACCGTCGCGGGTGGACTCGTGCATGCCGTCGCATATGGTTTGATATTCGACGCGCTTGGTCGGAGCCTGGTTCTGACGCTATCGCGCCACGGGGAACTTGTTCCCGACATCGCGTCGAAAGAATTCGAGGAAGGCATCAGTGAACATATTGAAGCGGGCGTTCGACGCGTTGCCGAAATGGCGCTGGACGAAAAACCCGACAAGCGGTGAAGCTGAGCCAGACCCTGGCTCAGAGCACCTGACACTCGCGCGCGAAAGCCTGCGCGAGTTGATTGCTGATGCGCGGCTGCCGGCGGGTGTGCGTGAGTCGCTGGCGCATGATTACGACGCTGTTCAAGCCATGCTCGACAAGCTCGATCACGGCCATCTTCATCTCGCCGTGTTCGGCCGCGTTAGCACCGGCAAGTCATCCCTGCTAAACGCGCTGATTGGCGAAGAGGCGTTTACCGTTAGCCCATTGCACGGCGAAACTCGCCGGTCATCGATGCAGCCGTGGAACGAGGTGGAGGCGGGCGGCGTATTTCTGATTGATACTCCGGGGCTGGACGAAGCGGGTGGAGAAGATCGCGAGCTGCTTGCCAAAGAAGTTGCCGGACGCGCTGATCTCGTCATTTTTGTGCTCGATGGCGACATTACCGAAACGGAGTTTGCTGCTCTGCGCACGCTCGTGGCCCAGGGGCGCCCCGTGGTAGTCGCGTTGAACAAGAAAGACCTGTTCACGACAAATGAAGTGGATGCGCTGCGGCGCTCGATATGTGAAAAGACGGCCGGCGTTGTTGATAGCAGTCACGTTATTGCGGTCGCAGCACAGCCGCGACCGCAAATGGTCGCTGAAATCGATGAGAGCGGCAGCGAACACCTTAGCGCGCGTGAACGCCAGCCTGATGTTGAAGCACTTCGTCTGCGACTGTGGGAGATACTCGATGCCGAGGGGAAGACACTCGCGGCCCTCAACGCAAGCCTGTTCGCATCGGACCTGAGCGACCAGGTTGGTCGCCGTATTCTTGCGGCGCGCCGTGAACTCGGCGACCGGCTCGTACGAACCTATTGTGTTGGCAAGGGTATCGCTGTCGCTTTCAATCCAGTTCCGGTCGCGGACTTGTTCGCCGCGGCTTTCATCGACGTAGGCATGGTCGTGCACTTATCGCGTGTCTACGACTTGCCGCTAAGCCAGAAAGAAGCGGGATCCCTGGTACGAGTAATCATTGCAGAGGCAGCGGCGCTGATGGGGACGGTCTGGGCGCTGCATTTCGTGTCGAGCGCCCTCAAAGTTGGGACGGCAGGCTTGTCGACTATTGTTACTGCGGGCGCGCAAGGTGCCATCGCTTACTACAGCACCTACGTCGTTGGCCAGGTTGCGGCCGAATACCTGGGTGAGGGTAAATCGTGGGGTGAAGGTGGGCCCAAGCACGTGGTCAAACAAATCCTCGACAGCCTCGATCGCGACACAGTGCTGCGCGACGCCAAGCGCGAGATCCAGGCACGTCTTGGGTTGGGCTGACGTTTTGGATCGGCTTGCACGCTTGCATCGAATCTGGGACACGATCCGTGAGATCCCGAAAGGTCGAGTTGCGAACTATGGGCAGATCGCAGAAATAGCCGGCATCCCGCGCGGTGCCCGACAGGTCGGCTACGCGCTTCGCCAGCTTCCGGACGGCCACGATGTGCCCTGGCACCGCGTCATTACGTCGTCGGGGAAAATAGCCTTCGACAAAGATAGCCTCCCGTATCAAGAGCAATGCAAACGGCTTATGATGGAAAACGTCGCCGTCATTTCCGGAAAGGTCGACATGCACAAATATCGCTGGCAACCCGATCTGGATGAATTGCTCTGGAAGCCAAGCTCGTCATGGGATGAATCGTGAACATCCGGCAGGCCATGCGAACAAAACTCGTTCGCTTTGTTATTGGCGAGCGGATGCAGCGAACCAGGCGCTGGCTGGCGGAAAAGCGCCGCAAACTCACTGCTCGTCCGCACACGGTGTCAGTATTTCTCGAGCTCGACGACCCATACTCCTACCTGCTTAGCCACTACCTTCCGAGCCTCGCCGCCGCTTACGATATCGAGTTACGTCTTTATCTGACACAGGCGTGTGGTGACGCATTTCGGCCTGAGCCCAGTATGTTGGCGCAGTACGCCGAGCAGGACTGCGCCCGGCTGGCACGTGAGCTTGGTATTCCTTTTCTGGATAAAGGTAATGCGCCTCCCGTTGAACATCGTCGTGCGCTCATAAATACTCTGGCAGCCGACACCGATGGTGCAGACTATTCTGACGAGTTGGTAGAGTCCCTGGCGCTGTATTGGCGAGGTGACATCGAGGCCATTGCGCGCCGAGTGAGTGGGGCGGAGCAATCCGATGCAGGTGACAAGCTGCTGCTACACAACCAGCGACGCTTGATAGACCTGGGCCATTACGATGGTGCCTCGGTGCACTATGCAGGTGAGTGGTACCGCGGTGTCGACCGGCTTTGTTACCTCACCGACCGGCTGGATGCGCTCGGCGCTCGAAAACAAGCGGTTTCGAGCGCAATGCTTGCGTCCATTCGACAGGTGATGCAGGTGTCGTTGCCGGTTGCGCCGCCGAGCGCGGCGAAGGATCTGCCGCCGCTGGAGCTCTTCGTCTCATTTCGCAGCCCATTTTCTTTTCTCCTGCTGAACCGCGTATATGCGATTGCGGATTCGTTTGGGCTCGAACTGAAAATTCGACCCGTCTTGCCCATGCTGATGCGCGGCATGCAGGTGCCGAGGTCGAAATTGATGTATCTCGTAATTGATGCTGCCCGAGAGGCGCGCCGCCTCGAGCTTCCATTCGGCAAGATCTCCGATCCTATGGGCAAGGGAACTGAACGTTGCCTGGCCGTTTTTTTTTACGCACTGGGTGAAAAACGCGAGCGCGATTTTCTGCTAAACGCAGGCGAGGCGATCTGGGCAAACGCAATTAATGTGTCCACAGACAAAGGCATGCGCAAGGTCACTGGCCGCACGGGCTTGTTTTGGCCGGATGTAGTCAACGCGATGGCAAGAGACGATTGGCGCAAAACCGCCGAGGCAAACCGCGAATCGATGATGGATTCCGGTTCGTGGGGTGTACCTACGATGCGCCTCGGCGATTTCGTCGTATGGGGACAGGACCGCGATTGGTTACTTGTGCGCCATATTGAAGAACTCTGCGATACGGGTGACGGGATATTGGTATGACGACGGTTATTTTTTCGCACGGGCAGGAGAGCGGGCCCTGGGGCACGAAAATTCGCGCAATGGCCGAACTGGCTCGATCCATCGGCTGCGAGGCTGACAGCATCGACTATCAGGGTATTGCCGACCCGGCGGAGCGCGTGCAGAAGTTGATCGCCGCCTGTCGACAGATCGACGATACGCTGATTCTTGTTGGCTCGAGCATGGGCGGCCATGTGGCAACCGCCGGCGCTGCCGTGCTCGAGGCGGCCGGCTTGTTTGTACTTGCCCCGGCGTATTACATGCCCGGTTACGAGGAATTCACGCCAAACCCACCGGATATGCCGATCTGCATCGTGCACGGCTGGAGTGACGACATCGTGCCGGTCGAGAACAGCATTCGTTACGCCCGGTCCTGTGCGGCCGAGCTGCATATCCTCGACGGCGGTCATCGCTTGACCGATAATATCGACGAGATCAACTATTATTTAAGGCGATTTATTGAAATGATCGCCTGTTAACCGTAGGGAAAAGGGAGTCACGTTATGAGAAATCTACTGGTAATGGCTGCATTGGCATTGGCATTGGCCGCATGTGGTGGGTCATCCGACGATTCAAAAGCATCAAAGGCTATGGAAGACGTCAAAGAAGCCGCGGGCAGCGTCGGCGAAGCGGTCGAAGAGGTTGTAGAAGACACCTCGGACAGTGTTTCTGACGCCATGGCAGACACCATGGAAAAAGCTGAAGACATGGGCGCTGCCGCGACAGATAAGGCTGAAGAAATGGGCGGCGCCATCCAAGATAAAGCTGAAGACATGGGTGACGCGATGAAAGATAAGGCCGAAGACGCTATGAAAGAGGTTGTCGACGACTGACACGCGGCGCTGATGCGCTGTCCCTGATGAATGTATCCGGGTATCTTTTCCAGCCTTTCTATTGGCTGGCGAGCAGGCTGTTCGCGATCTGGGCTCGGCCAGCGATTCAACCAGAATCGCCGGCTGAGCTGGTCACCGATGGTGCCGCCGCTGTCTGTTACGTGCTTGAAACCGGCGGTCTCGCCGACTTGCTGGCACTTGAGCGTGCCTGTCGTTTGAGTGGCCTGCCGTCGCCGAACGAATCTCTGGAGTTTGGTGGCGCGCGATTTTCTCGACGCTTCGTTGTGTTGCGGCCGCTGAAGGGATTCTTATTGCGTCACCCAGCAACAGTCGGGTCACGGCGGTTACGGCAACTCGTGGATGCGGGCAAGAATAACCACGACGAATTGTTACTCATTCCGGTAGCGATTTACTGGGGACGGTCGCCAGATAAAGAACGGTCATTCTTCAAACTGCTGTTTTCGGAAAACTGGGATGTGGTCGGGCGCACAAGAAAGTTCTTCGCCACCTTGCTGCACGGTCGAAATACTCTGCTTCGCTTCAGCCACGCGCTCGAGCTGAGCGCTATCGTACAAAATGGCGTTGAGGCGCCGATCGCATTTCGCAAAGTGTCACGAATTTTGCGCGTGCACTTCAGGCAGCGTCGTGCCGCAACGGTTGGTCCGGACTTGTCGCACCGGCAAACGCTCGCCAATCAAGTCTTGCTTGCTCCGGCGGTCAGGCGTGCCATAGCCGCCGAGGTTGGTGACGACCACAAAAAACAAGAGGCGACTGAACGTCGCGTCCTGAAGTACGTTGAGGAAATCGCAGCCGATATTTCGTATCCGACGATCCGCATTTTGATGCGGATACTGCAATGGCTATGGAACAAGATCTACGACGGAATCGAGCTCAATCATATCGATCGCCTGCATGACGTCGCGAAGGAAAAAGTCATTGTGTATGCGCCGTGTCATCGCAGCCACTTCGATTACCTGCTCTTGAGTTACATCTGCTGCAGGGAAGGACTACAACTGCCTCATATAGCAGCCGGGATTAACCTCAACCTTCCCATGCTGGGTTCAATTCTTCGTCGCGGCGGTGCGTTTTACCTGCGGCGCAGTTTTAAGGGTAACCGGCTCTACGCAACAGTCTTCGACGCCTACCTGTACCAACTTCTCGCGAGAGGTTATTCACTCGAATACTTTGTAGAGGGTGGGCGCAGCCGTACGGGACGGCTATTGGCACCCAAAGGCGGCATGTTGGCCATGACCGTCAATTCGTATATTCAGGCGCCCAGGCGGCCGGTGGTTTTTGTGCCTGTGTATTTCGGTTACGAGAAACTGATCGAAGGTGGCTCGTTCATCAGTGAGCTTGGTGGTGCAGAAAAGCAGAAAGAGTCGCTGTTGGGCCTGATCCGCTCGGTGAAGGCTTTGCGCGAAAATTTCGGCCGCGTGTACGTCAACATCGGTGAACCTATCGAATTGGACCTGTTGCTCGATCGCTCCAGGCCAGACTGGCGCGAGTCAGCAGCGGAGAATGGCGATCGTCCTGCCTGGCTTGCTGCAGTTGTCGATGAACTCGGGCAAAGCATCATGTGCGGGGTGAATTCCGCGGCGGCAGTCACGCCGATTAGTCTGCTTGCGTATGTCCTGCTGGCTACGCCAAAGCAGAAAATTGGCGCCGAAGAGCTGCGGTCACAGTTGCACGTCAGTCTCGACATGCTCCGGCGCTTCAGTTACTCAGATTCAGTCACGCTGCCGGATTGGAGTCCCGAGCAGATTATCGAGCACGGTGAGAAGCTCACTGTCATCAGCCGAACATCTCATCCAATGGGCGACGTTATCCATATGGAAGAGCGCACGGCCGTCCTTCTAACCTACTTCCGCAACAATATTCTGCATCTTCTTGCGGTACCGGCGGCCGTGGCGTGTTGTTTCATTCAGGGCAGACGGCTTGAACATGCCGAGTTGCAGCGGCTAATCAACCTGATCTACCCGTTTATGCAGAAAGAGCTTTGCCTGAAGTGGTCACATAAGGAAATTGACGACGTCACCAGCACCGCAATTCAGGCGCTGGTCGATGAAGAACTCCTGACGCGTGGCAAAAACAAGAAAGTACTCGAACGGCCCCCCACCGGCTCGGCGAAAGCCTACCGGTTACTGATGCTGGGGCAGTCCATGGTGCCGATGCTGCAACGCTTCTACCTGGTCATCGCCATGCTTGTCCACCATGGCTCGGGCACACTGTCTCGCAGTCGGCTTGAGAAAATGTGCCAGATGAGTGGAGAGAGATTGTCGCTGATATACGGACTACACTCGCCCGATTTTTTCAATAAATCACTTTTTCACGACTACATCGAGATGCTCCGGGTACAGGACGTTTTGCGTCGCAATAAGGATGGACTGCTGGAGTTCGACGATGATATCGTCCGCATCGGTGCAGATGCACGGCTGGTGCTTGGTGAAGAAATTCGTCACAGCATCTTGTCCTTGACGATTGCTGAGAACCACGTCGACGCATGAAGGTAGTCTCGTTTTACCGGTTTCTGGATATCGAATCGCCGCCTGCCTTTCGGGGTGAACTGCTGGCGCAATGCGAGCAGCAGGGCTTGCTGGGTACTGTTCTGGTTGCGCCGGAGGGCTTGAACGGCTCAATAAGCGGCGACGAGGCTGCCATTCGGTCCGTTCTTGGCTGGATAGAGACCAGGCTCGAACTCGATGAAGCAATTGAAGGTCGCTGGAACGATGTTTCCGAAGCGCCCTTCAGACGCATGCGTGTGCGCCTGAAGAAAGAAATCGTCGCACTGGGTCGCCCCGACATCCTGCCGCACAGGAAAACCGGCACCTACGTTGCCGCAGCGGAATGGAATGCGTTGATCGAAGACCCTAATGTAATTGTTATCGATACGCGCAATTCCTATGAATTCGAGGTCGGCACGTTTCCACGTGCGATCGACCCTGAAACCGATAACTTCCGGGAGTTTCCCAGGTTCGCCGAAGCACTGGCCGAAACCGCGAAAGACAAACCGCTGGCGATGTTTTGCACGGGTGGCATTCGCTGCGAAAAAGCCACCGCACTTATGCTTGAGCTTGGGTTTGATGAGGTTTACCACTTGCAGGGTGGTATTTTGAAGTACCTGGAGGACGTGCCTGGCGAAGAGAACCGTTGGAACGGAGAGTGTTTTGTTTTCGATACGCGAGTTGCGGTCGATCGTGATCTCGAAGAGGGCGGATATGTGCAGTGCCACGCCTGCCGGCGCCCTTTAAGTGCCGACGATATTGCTTCGCCGGATTATCGTGAGGGCGTTTCCTGCCCGCAATGCATCGGCAGTCTTGACGAAGACCGCGCCGCAAGGCTGGCAGAAAGGCAAAAGCAGGTTACGCTGGCCGAACAACGCGGCGAGCAACACATCGGCCAGAAACTGAAATAAATCGGTCGCAGACCTTGCGATGATGGTCGTAGTGTCAGGCTAGACGGCTGTGTAACTCATCGCGGGAAGCGGTTGCGCGCCGCGCCGGAATTAAGCGTCCAGGTCCGGAATCAATTCACTTTCCAGTGCCGTGATCATGTCCTTAATCAGGAGTTTGCGCTTTTTCAGGCGGCGAATGCGCAGCTGATCCACCATCGGATCATGCTGAAGGCGATCGATCAGGTAGTCGAGATCTCGATGGCTGACGCGCAATTCGCGCAGCCGATCAAGAGTCTTGAAGCATTCGGTGTCGACTTTCTCGGTCATCGACACACATGCTACTAGTCGCTTGCCAGCAGCGCCAGCCAGTCGTGATCAGAGGCTCCAATGACTACAAACCAGGGGTTCAAAATGTCCTCCTTGGCGTTGTACGAGAGTGGCCTGCCGTCAAGCTCGAGGACCTTGCCGCCGGCTTGTTCGACGACAGCCTGCGCAGCCGCGGTGTCCCATTCCGAGGTTGGTCCGAGGCGTGGGTAAATGTCAGCCCGACCCTCGGCAACGACGCAAAACTTGAGCGAGCTACCCATGGGTATCATGTCTGTTTCGCCCAGGCGTTCGAGGAAGGTATCCAGGCTACTCCCCCTGTGTGAGCGACTTCCAACGATGCGAACGGGCGTGCCGCTGGCAACGGCCACCCGAATGGGCGTGACGCTGCCGCCCTCGCGCAGCTCTGCACCGTGGCCGTCGCATCCAAGGTAGGTTTTGTCCTGCACAGGTACGTACACAACGCCGAAAACGGGCCGATGCGAGTCGATCAGCGCGATATTGACTGTGAATTCGCCGTTGCGGTTGACGAACTCCTTGGTGCCATCCAGGGGGTCGATCAGCCAGTAACGCTGCCACTGCCTGCGCTCCTCGAACGCCGGCAGTCCCTCTTCTTCGGAGATGATCGGTATGTCCGGTGTCAGCTGCCTGAGTCCGGCGACGATGCAGTGATGCGATGCCAGGTCGGCCTGTGTCAGCGGCGATTCGTCGCTTTTTTCTTGAACGTCGAAATCTGTCGCGTAGACTTCGAGGATCGCCTGGCCAGCTTCGGTGGCCAGGGCAACGATAGGTTCGATCAGTTCTTTGAGGTTCATGGTGATATCCGGACTTTCCGACGGGGCGCGCAGTATAAAGCAGTGACAATCGATCCCAAAACCGCACTCGAGAATTGTGCAACGTTGATGCTCGACATGGACGGCACAATTCTTGATCTTGCCTACGACAATTACATGTGGCTAACCCACATTCCGGAGCGTTGGGGCGAGAAGAATGGTATGTCTCTTAGTGAAGCACGCAAGCACTTATTCGCCCGGTACGGGGCTGCCCAGGGTGAACTGCATTGGTATTGCCTCGATCACTGGAGTGAGCGCCTTGACCTGGATGTCATGCAATTACACCGGGATAACCACGAGCTAATCAAATTCCTGCCGGGCGCGAAGGAGTTTCTTGCGGCGATTCATGGCATGGAAATCGAAGTACTTCTGGTCACGAATTCCCATGGCGATACGCTGGAGCTGAAGGATCAGGTCACGGGTCTTGGCGAGTACTTTGACGGCATCCACAGCTCGCACAGCTATGGTTTTGCAAAGGAACGCCAGGAGTTTTGGCGCGCCCTGCAAACCGAGGTCGGCTTTGACCCGCAAACAACGATGTTCGTTGATGACACGATAAGAGTTCTTAAGAGTGCCGCCGAATTTGGTGTGGAACATTTGCTTGCGATCACGCGACCGGATACAAGCGAACCGCCAAGAGAGGGCGGTGAGTTCAAAGCTGTGGAAGGGGTCGCAAACCTCTTGCTATGACCTTCTCGCAGGCCGCCGCCCCGATCCACTACTTCTCTGGCCGCCCGGGGTTCCCCGCCCGCCCTGCTGAGGGCGCCGCGGTTTCGATTTGGGCCTGATCAATTCAGGAAGCAGTGAATGATCGTAATTCGCTACCGGAATCTTATGGCCGATGAAGGCTTCAATATCGGGTAGCGAAACCGCATATGTTTCACACCCGAAACTGATTGCGTCTCCGGCAGCGCCTGCGCGCGCTGTTCGTCCGATTCGATGCACGTAGTCTTCGGCGTCCTGCGGCAAATCGTAATTGATAACGCATTGTACATCGGGAACGTGTAAACCCCTTGAGGCGACGTCAGTGCCAATCAGCACTGGTAAGTCGCCTGCCTGAAAGTCCATCAACATTCGCAGGCGCTTTTTCTGTGGCACGTCGCCAGAGATGGCTGCGGCGTGCAGGCCGTTGGCATTGAGGTAGCTCTCGACACGTTCGGCTTCGCGCTTCATATTGACAAATACCATGATGCGCCCTTCGCCAATCTCCCGAATCAAACCAATGAGCAGTGGCATCTTTTCTTTGTTGGAAGGAAAGAAGATTGCCTGGCGCACACGATCTGCGGTTATTTTATCGGGCTCAATGCGAACCAGCTCGGGTTCGTTCATGTGCTCATACGCGAGCTCCATGACGCGTTGTGACAATGTTGCCGAAAACAGCATATTCAGTCGCTTGTCGGGCGGCGGCAGCCGTCGCAGCAAATATCGAATGTCCTTAATAAAACCAAGATCGAACATACGGTCAGCTTCATCCAACACCGCGACCTCGACCTGGCTGAGCTTGTAAACGCCCTGCTTGAAATAGTCGATGATGCGACCAGGCGTGCCGATGAGGATGTCGATGCCATCCTCAATGATCCGTCGTTGCTTTTCGTAGTCGGTGCCACCATAAGCGAGCCCGATCTTGAAACCCGTGTGCTTGCCAAGTAGTTCTGCGTCATTCGCAATCTGGATGGCGAGCTCCCGCGTTGGCGCGAGCATGAAGGCGCGCGGCTGTTTCTTCTCTCCTGCAGCCGGATCGGAGGCGAGCAAGCGCTCAAAAGTCGCGACCAGAAAGGCGGCGGTCTTGCCTGTTCCGGTTTGCGCTTGTCCAGCCACGTCGCGCGGTTCCAGCGCTATCGGTAAAGTACAGGCTTGAATTGGCGTGCAAAATTCGAAGCCGGCATCACGAATGCCTGCCCGTACGCTGTCCTGTAGCGAGAGAGAATCGAATCTGAGTTCGCTCAGATGGTTATCTGCCATAATTAAGAGACCAGGAAAATGTGCATTTAGTGCTTGCAATATGGCTCGTGAAGCGGTCAAATTGGCTTTATATCGACGCGACAATCGTCGCACCTGCCAGTTTCGCAATCACCGAATCATCAAAGAAGCCGGAATTAGCCAGCAACGAAGCTGCGACATATTGCCTGAAGTATTAGGCAGCGTCATCCACTTTGTAACGTTTGTTCACCGGAAGAGCCGGGAACGGACGAAAACAGCATCCAGTCGAACCAACAAATCATGTGGAGGTAAAAGCCGGTGAGCGACAACATCGTGCATACCAACGATAGCAGTTTTGAAGCTGACGTTGTGCAGTCAGAGAAACCCGCCCTGGTCGATTTCTGGGCGGAATGGTGCGGTCCCTGCAAGATGATTGCGCCGCTGCTCACTGAAGTAGCCGGGGACTACGCCGATAAAATGGCGGTTGTGAAGCTTAACGTCGACGAGAGCCCGAATACCGCCCAGAAGTTCGGTATCCGTAGCATCCCGACTCTGATGTTATTTAAAGATGGCAACGTGCACGCGCAAAAGCTCGGCGCGATGTCAAAGTCACAACTAATTGAATTTTTGGACAGCAATCTGTGAGAGGGTACTTGGGTAATCAAACCAAAAACAGACCGACCAAGTCGGGCAACACCAGTAAGGGCGGCTCCAATCGCCGCCGTCGTCGCCGGCCGCCGCAAGGCGACTATCCGGAAGATGATGGTGGCAGCCTCGAGGTAATCGCACCGGAGGAGCTCGAAGCGAGCAAGAACATCATGAACCTGACGGAGCTCAAAACCCGTCCGGCTGCTGCTCTTGTGGATCTTGGAGAGTCGCTCGGACTTGAGGGTCTTGCGCGTCAGCGCAAGCAGGACATCATTTTCTCGATCCTGAAGGCGCACGCCAAACAGGGTGAGAATATCTACGGCGATGGAGTACTGGAGATATTGCAGGACGGCTTCGGCTTTCTGCGTTCATCCGACAGCTCATATCTTGCTGGTCCTGACGATATCTACGTAAGCCCGAGCCAAATACGACGCTTTGCTTTGCGTACAGGCGATACCGTATCAGGGCTCATTCGCCCGCCGAAAGACGGCGAGCGATATTTTGCACTTCTCAAGGTTGGGCAGATCAATCACGACTCCCCTGAGAACGCGCGCAGCAAAGTGCTTTTTGAAAACCTTACGCCGTTGTTTCCAACCGAGCGCTTGGTGCTCGAGCAGGGCAATGGCAGCACCGAAGACCTTACAGCAAGAATCATCGACCTGGTTGCGCCGATAGGCAAAGGCCAGCGTGGTCTCATCGTTTCGCCGCCGAAAGCAGGTAAGACGATGTTGCTGCAAAACATTGCTTCGGCGATTTGTGCGAATACGCCCGACGTAGATTTGATCGTCTTGCTTATCGACGAACGGCCTGAAGAAGTGACAGAGATGACACGTACGGTGCGCGGCGAAGTCGTTTCGTCGACGTTCGACGAGCCGGCCAGTCGCCATGTGCAAGTAGCCGAGATGGTCATTGAAAAAGCCAAGCGGCTGGTTGAGCACAAGCGAGACGTCGTTATTTTGCTGGACTCGATCACGCGCCTTGCCCGCGCATACAACACCGTTGTTCCGTCATCAGGCAAAGTCCTGACCGGTGGTGTCGATGCCAATGCATTGCACCGGCCAAAACGCTTTTTTGGTGCTGCACGTAATATCGAAGAGGGTGGCAGTCTGACTATTCTCGCAACGGCGCTTGTTGATACCGGATCCAAGATGGACGAGGTCATCTACGAAGAGTTCAAAGGCACCGGTAACATGGAGATCCACCTGGATCGCCGTATTGCAGAGAGACGTACCTTCCCGGCGATCAACATCAACCGTTCCGGTACGCGTAAGGAAGAACTGCTCACAGTTCCCGAGGAACTGCAGAAGATGTGGGTACTGCGAAAAGTACTGCATCCGATGGACGAACTCGCGGCTGTCGAATTCCTGCTCAAGAAAATGCAGGACACGAAGACCAACTCGCAATTCTTCGAGGCAATGAAGAGATAGCACGAAACTCGAAGAGGGCCCGTGGACCGGTCGGTGGCACGGGCACGCTACCGGGTACGCGCTCTCGCTTAACTTCACTCGGCATCCCTGCCTCGCTCAGATCGAGCTCCGCTTGCTTTGGCGTCCTGCGTCGCCGCGCTGCGCACACCGATACCGTGCCCCTGCAAAATCCGTAGGGCCGGGAGCGTGAAATCTTTTTTTCCGGAAATAAAGCGCAGCGTAGCGAGCTCCCGTCAAGCGGGATCGAGACATTCCGGAAAAAAATGATGCCAGGCTAGACGGCTGTGTGCCTTTCCATATCTGCGCCGTCTGGCTTTGCATCTCAATGATGTGCCCGAGTCGTGCGCCAATAAGCGCTAACGGGCGTAAAATAGCCTGATATTCCTGAATTCTGCACCGCAGCGACCGATTTTCCCGCCAATGGCCGTCTAATCTTTCAGGTATTGGGAGAATGGATGCAATGCCCGTTTATCTCGATGACAAAAGGCTTGTAAAACAGTTACTTAACGGTGACCAGCGGGCTTTTGATCATTTTTTCGAGGACAACTTCGCGAGACTCTACCGCTTCGCAATCGTGCGCTTGAGCGATGATCCCGATGGCGCTCGCGAAGTCGTGCAGATCGTACTGACACGCGCCATCCAAAAAATGCATACCTATCGTGCCGAGTCGGCGCTGTTCACCTGGTTGTGTGCGATTTGTCGAAACGAGATCAGCGACTGGCTCAGTAAACAGGGCCGATATCGCGAGCACATCGTATTGGTCGAGGATTTTCCGGAAATTCAGTCGGCGATCGATTCTTTCAGTGCCCCGCCGGAGGATAGTCCTGAGAGGCACTACCAGAGAATTGAGGCCACACGGCTCATCCAGGTTGCGCTCGACAGCTTGCCTGCCAAATACGGAAATGTGCTGGAATGGAAATACGTTGAGGGTCATTCGGTGAAAGAAATAGCGGCTCGATTGGAGATCGGTGCAGAAGCGACGCAATCGCTGTTGGCAAGAGCGAAGCGGGCATTTGCGGATGTCTACACTACATTGACGGAAGGTATGAATGAACAGGCAGACGGGCTGGTGCAGTCATGAATAATTTGAGCGATGAACTGGTGGTGCATGGCGACGACGCAATAGAGGCACTTCTTGAAAAAGCGGCGCCACGACCTTTGCCGCCAGGCAATGACGAGATGGCCGTGCGCACTGCGGTTCATGCCGAGTGGCGGGCGGTAACACGCAGAGTCAAGACGCGTCGATACGTGAAACACTTTGCGATTGCCGCGACGGTATTGCTCGGCATTGCGGTGTCATTCAATGCATTGCAGGTGAGGAATGCTCCAGGTGTTCAGGTTGCTACTATCAGCAAGAGCTATGGATCGATCTACCTGCTTGGCGAACAGTCCGAGCAACAAGAGATGGCCGACCTCGTAACGATCTCTGCAGGTCAGGTCATTCTGACTGGCAAAGACGCGGGTATCGGCATCGATTGGGGCAATGGCGGTTCCTTGCGCATCGATAAGAATACGCGGATCGAGTTCACGTCGCCCGACTCGGTGTTCCTGCAGTCAGGACGAATCTACTTTGATTCACAAGTCACCGGCTTGACCGCGGCGATTACGGGATCCGAATTCGTAATCGAGACCGAGCATGGCTCTGTCGAACACCTCGGTACCCAGTATATGACAGCAGTTAATGCGCGAGACTTGACTATCAGTGTGCGCGAAGGCCAGGTCGAAGTTGATGGCGTGTACATCAACAGGGCCGTTGCCGTCGCCGGTCAACAATTACGTATATCGGGCGGCGCTCGACCAATATTGGTGGACTTCAACGTCCACGGTGAGGCCTGGCGCTGGATAGAGGCGACATCGCCTGTAATCAATGCCGATGGGCATACCGTCGCCGAGTTTTTGACAGCGATCGGCCGCGAGATCGGTTTAGAGGTTCATTACGAATCGCCGGCAGCGGAAGAAATGGCGCAAGATGGTGTTCTGAAAGGAAATATTGACATAGGTCCGAGAGAGGAACTGGCGTTGCGGATGTCAGGTGAGGATCTTGCTTATCGCATAGATGGGGGGGCTATCTACGTGAGTGTTGATACAGGTAGTCGCCCGTAGAGTTCGATACTCCCGCCAAGGGCGGAGGAATCAACTTATGTTACGGACGTTTACGATATTGATTTTATTGCTGCCGGTGGCCGGCTTGGTCGCCGAAGGTGATTCTGGGCCCTATGCTGGTCGGCATGTTGCTGACGTAATCGACGAATTTCGAGAAGCGGGGCAACCATTCGCCTATAGCACGAACCTCGTTTCCGCGGATCTCATTGTCGTGGCTGAACCCGAGGCCACGGACCCCCTGGGCATCGTCAAGGATATTCTGCGGCCACATGGCCTGATGATTCGCTCTGATTCTGGTGTGCACCTCGTGGTGCGTATCGATGGCAGCGCCGCAAAGGCTGTGGCCGACGCGCCGCCCGCTGCCGCCAACGTCGCCGAACTTGAGTTAGAGACAGTCGTCATTTCCGCGAGTCGCTACGAAATATATAGTGACCTGTCGGCATCACGATTCTCAATGGATCAGCGCACGATTCAAAACATGCCCGACATGGGTGAGGATCCGATGCGTATCGTGCAACGCCTTCCCGGAGCCGCGGCGAGCGGCGCTTCTGCGAAAACTCATTTTCGCGGCGGTGAGGAAAGCGAGATAGGCATCATGCTGAATGGGCATGGACTGTTTGATCCGTTTCACATTCGTGACTATCAGAGCATTTTCAGTGCTATTGATTCACGCGCGATTGAAGGTGTCGAAGTGTACACCGGCGGATTCCCTGTGCGCTTCGGCGACCGCATGAGCGGTCTCGTCCTGATGGAATCGCTTGAGTCAGTACGGCCGCGCCACACCGAAATTGGATTGAGTGTGTTCAATTCTTCATTCCTGACTGCAGGCAATGATGCGGATCGCAACTGGCTGTTCTCCGCTCGCAGAGGCAATCTCGATCTCGTTATTGACTCGGAGTTCGGTCGACCGTCTTATGTCGACGTTTTTGGTGAGTACAGTTTCGACATTTCGCCCAACGCCACGCTTTCTTTCAATGCGCTATTTGCCGACGACAACGTTGAAGTCATTCTTGAATCGGAGCCGTCAGAGCTGGAGAGAGTCGTAAGCGATACACGCAATTCACAATTTTGGGTGGGGCTCGACAATCGGTGGTCCGACGAGCTGACGAGTAAGATCGTGTTCTCTGGTGTTTCATTCAACAACACTCGATTCGGTTCGCTCGGTGACGAAGAAAAGCTCGTGGCTTCCGTAAACGATGACAGGAAAGTCGAGCAGTTCAGCGTTCGTCAGGACTGGATCTGGAATTCGTCGCGGAGCCATCTTGTGCAATGGGGCCTTGAAGCGACCTATCTGAAGGCGCAATACGATTACGCGAACAGCGCCGAGTACTATGGTTTGCAAGCGCTGTTCGAAGATCAGCCCGAGTCGTCGAGTTTTGCGGCAACGGTGGAGCCGCGAGGCAGTAGCTACTCGTTCTATTTCGCGGATCGATGGAGGGTATCGCCCACGTCGGTACTGGAGTGGGGTCTGCGTTGGGATGACCAGACCTATACGGACCTGGCGTCGGACTCGCAACTCAGCCCGCGCATAAATTTCATGCGCTCACTGGGATCGAAGACTGAGCTGCGTTTGAGTTGGGGTCGCTACCATCAGTCCCAGGGAATTAACGATTTGCAAATAGAGGACGGCATTACCAACTTCTGGCCAGCGCAACGTGCGGACCACATGATTGCCGGAATTCGTCACCTGTTTCGGGATAAGTACTCGTTGCGGGTTGAGCTATTCAAGAAAGACATGCACCAGGTTCGACCGCGTTTCGAAAACATGTTTGATCCAATGGGTCTGATTCCCGAGATTCAGCCGG
>JAOTUU010000249.1 GCA_029863705.1 Gammaproteobacteria bacterium | reverse complement strand
AGCCGATCGCCGGCAGGAGTTCCTGTTCGACAAAATCGAAGAACACGCGAGAAATTTTCAACCCGCCTACGGGTTGTCGATCGTCAATACTCATAGAGTTGGCCGCTGCTGATTCCACGAGTATTAGCTCCTGCCGGACACATAGCTGTCAATCGGTTTATGCGACGAACTGCTCTTCTTCGGTGCTGCCGTCAAGCGCTGTCGTCGATGACAGTCCGTGCATGATCGTATTCTGCACCGCGTCAAAGTAGCCGGCCCCGACAAAGGACTGGTGCTTGGCGGCACGGAAGCCGTGCTTCTCGTCTGCGAACTCTTTTTCCTGCAGCTGCGAGTATGCGTACATGCCATCCTGCTTGTAGGCGCGGCTCAGATTGAACATGCTGGAATTCAAAGCATGCCAGCCTGCCAGCGTGATGAACTGGAACTTGTAGCCCATCTTGCCGAGTTCTTCGCGGAAGACCTTCATCGTCGCGTCATCGAGATTCGCTTTCCAGTTGAACGACGGCGAGCAGTTGTAGGACAACAGCTGGTCCGGGAATTCAGCGTGAATAGCATCGGCGAAGATCTTTGCCTGCTCGAGATCGGGCTTCGACGTTTCGCACCAGATCATGTCCGCATAGGGCGCATAAGCCAGCCCGCGCGCGATTGCCTGATCCATACCGGCATTCGTGCGGTAGAAACCTTCCGGCGTGCGCTCACCCGTAATGAACGGATGGTCGCGCTCATCCGAGTCAGACGTGATGAGGTTTGCCGCATCCGCGTCGGTACGCGCCAGCAGTACAGTTGGAACACCGCAGACATCGGCTGCAAGACGTGCAGCGTTGAGCTTCGCCACGGCCTCGTGCGTTGGCACCAGGACTTTGCCACCCATGTGACCGCACTTCTTGGCCGACGATAGCTGGTCCTCAAAGTGTACGCCGGCCGCGCCGGCCTTGATCATCGCCTTCATCAGTTCGAACGCGTTGAGATTGCCACCGAATCCGGCTTCGGCATCCGCAATGATCGGTGGCAGCCAGTCGATGCTGTCGTCGTCGTTGAGTGCATGAATCTCATCGGTGCGCAGCAGGGCATTGTTGATGCGCTCCACCATCTTCGGCACTGAATCGACCGGGTACAAACTCTGGTCCGGGTACATTTCGCCCGCGCTGTTGCCATCGCCGGCAACCTGCCAGCCCGAGCAGTAAATCGCTTTCAGCCCAGCCTGGACCTCCTGGATGGCCTGGTTACCTGTCAGGGCACCCAGCCCGCAAAGCGGTTCTTCCTGGTTAACGAGACGCCACATCTTCTCGGCGCCGAGGCGGGCGAGAGTGTGCTCAATCTGCACCGTACCACGCAGTTTCACTACGTCTTCAGCGCTGTAGCCGCGCTCGACACCTTTCCACCGTGGGCTGTTCGCCCACTCCGATTTGAGCTTATTGATCTGTTCCTGTCGCGTCATGGCACTGTCCTCTTTTCCCTGGGCACCGAATATCGTGCGAAAAATAACTTGCTGTACATTGTACGCACCATTATTATGAAATTTCACAGCGAAAATTTCACACTGTCAATTTCACAAGAGGGCTCGACATGAGCACCAACCAGGGACTCCGCCGCAAAGCGCACTTTTTAGGCACTAAAATCAAAAGCTTACGAAAGCGCAACAACCTCACGCTGGAGGACCTGTCGGTGCGTTGCGTGCAAATCGACGCCGAGGCCGGGCCGTCAGTTTCTTACCTGTCAATGATCGAGAACGGCAAGCGGGTCCCTTCCGAACGCCTGCTGGAAATCATCGCCGAGATATTCCAGAAGGAGACGAGCTGGTTTTTCGACGAGTCCCTTGATGACGACGCGATCGACACGGCGCCTGCTGCCGCGGTCAGAGGCATGCCGCTGGAGCCCGGCTTTCTGTTCTCGGAATCGCTGCTGCAGCTCGCGATCCCCGAACTGCTTGCACAGACCGGGACCACGGGACGACAGTTTGCACACCTGCTTATTCGAGCGCACCAGGAGGCCAGCCATAACCGCTTCCCCGATATCGAGCGCGCCGCAGAGACCGTCGGCAAGAAACAGTTCCCGATGCATCTCGACAGTTTATTCGCTATCGCCCGGGATCTCGGCCTCAAGGTGCAGTGGTTCGACAATTCCACGTTCGAGGACAAGGGCCAATCCGATCAACCCCTCAACACGCTGGTGCGCTCGTTCTTCGATGCTCCGGACACGGTGTACGTGAACCGCGAGCTGGAGAAAGACCCGGCGAGGCTAAAATTCGATCTCGCCAACCACATCGGGCACATGGTGTTGCATGGCGGCGATGGCGCACGTGCACCGCAGGTCTCGGGCGGGCGGGCGTCGGGTCGTCGTCATGACGCCGAATCGATGAACGTGGACGCAAAGGATATCCTCTATGCGTGGCGCGACTTCGAGTGCAGCTATTTTGCCGCGGCACTGCTCGCACCGAAGACGCCGTTCAGGCAGTTCCTCGCGCGACAGGCATACGCCATCGATGCCGGTGACAAGATCGATCTGACCAAGACACTCGTCATGAGACGCATGCCGAGCGTTTCTCCCTACCCGCACTGGCACTATTTCGACGCCTACCCGCCCGGTCATCTGCGAGCCGTTTATCGCGGCAACGGCATCCCATTGCCGTGGGGCAACATGACCCTGGTTTCGGATCCTTGCCAGCATTGGGCTGTTTTTCGAATGCTGAATACCCGATCGACCGCGCCTTCTTCGCAGATATCCGTCTTGCGAAGCGGCGATGACAAGCGGCTCTATTGCTGCCAGTCGATACGCAGCGAAGACGCAGCCGGAAATCCGCACGTCCTGTGTGCCGGCGTAGATCTTTCGCCCGCGCTCATTGCACAGAGCATTGATCCCAAGCGCACGATCGACATGATCGAGGCGAGCTGTAACAGCAGCGGCGGCTCAGGGCCAATCCCGACCGAGGCACGCAAGCAGCTTGAGAGCATCGGCAAGATCCTGAATATCGGCTGGATCGAACAGGGGGCGGCGAGTGACGCTACAATTATTTGCCAGCGCAGCTCCAACTGTCCGCGCGAAAAACATTGCCTTGGCAAAGCGCCGCCGAAATTAAAGCCCCAGATTGACAGGATTCGCGAAGCAGTACTGAGTACATAAACCCGGTACTTTGTGATAAACAGCCGTTTTAGCCATTGAGTAAGTCATGTCAAAACCTGAAGTAAAAGCGTTTTTCGACGAAGCGACGTTCACGGTGACCTATGTGGTCAGCGACCCGGCGACCCGTCGGGCCGCAATAATTGACCCAGTACTCGACTTCGATTCCGCATCCGGTCGCACGTCGACTGCCTCGGCGGATCAGGTCGCTGCTTACGTAAAGAAGAACAGGCTGACGATCGACTGGATTCTTGAAACCCATGTCCACGCGGATCACATCAGCGGCGCACCCTATCTGAAGGAGCGGTTCGGCGGCCAGACTGCGATCGGCAGGGGCGTTACCGCGGTCCAATCGACATTCAAGAGCGTGTTCAACTTGGCTGACCTTGCCACCGATGGCAGCCAGTTCGATCATCTGTTCGATGACGAGGACACATTCGAGATCGGCAACATCAGTGGACGCGTGATCGCAACCCCGGGGCATACACCGGCATGCGTCACCTACGTAATCGGCGACACGGCCTACGTTGGGGATACGTTGTTCATGCCGGATTTCGGTACGGCTCGAACAGACTTTTCTGGTGGCAGCGCGGCGCAGCTATATGGTTCCATCCAGAAGATTCTTGCGTTACCCGACGATACCCGACTCTTTATGTGCCACGATTACAAAGCGCCCGGGCGTGACGAGTTCGCGTGGGAAACGACAGTCGCCGCACAGCGTGACGGCAACATACATATCAACAAGAGTGTCTCCGAAAGGACGTTTGTGGAAACGCGCGAAAGCCGCGACCGTCAGCTGGGAGTGCCCAAGCTGTTGTTGCCGGCGATCCAGGTGAACATATGTGCGGGACGACTTCCGGAACCAGAAGACAACGACATCCGTTATCTCAAGATTCCAGTGAACGCAATTTAGTATGAACGACCTTACATCTCGAAGCATTGCACAAGGGCCGGCTACTCGGACTTTCCTGGACGGCAGTGAGTACTGGATCGCCGAATTGCCGTCCGTAAGGATAGGACTCGGGCATTTCCGGCCCGGCTGGGTTTGGTCGAAGCACGCCGGCGCCCAGACAGGCGCACAGTCCGAGGCTCACATCGGATGCATTCAGTCCGGCCGCATGACGGTAGAGTGTGCTGATGGCAGCAGGGTCGACCTCGGTCCCGGCGATGTGTTCGAAGCAGGAGCGGGCCATGACGCATGGGTCGTCGGCGATACGGTATGCATTGCGCTGGATGTTGCGATTAAACCCGGCGCGTAATTCGGGCTGCAGGTATGTCATCGAAGAAAACACAAGGAAACGTCGGCGCTGACGACAGGATTGTGGCCATGGCCCGCCGCGAGCGGGAACAGCGAGAGAAGGGTTACCGGGCGCAAGCGTTTAAGCTGTACCCCAAGATCTGTGCGCGCTGCGGGCGCGAATTCAGCGGCACAAATCTGCGGGAGCTTACCGTCCATCACAAAGACCATAACCACGATAACAATCCACCCGATGGCAGCAACTGGGAGCTGCTGTGCCTGTACTGTCA
>JAOTUU010000248.1 GCA_029863705.1 Gammaproteobacteria bacterium | reverse complement strand
TGCGCTTAAGCGCATCTTCAAGTCGTTGTTTGGCAGTTTCGTCATCGATGATTTCGTTCGGCGTTACAAGTATGTGTCGGACATTAACCTGGTCAATCTCGCTACGTTGAATAGCGCTGCGCATTTCGTTGATCTTGACAATATGAAAGCTGCTCGAGGTGCGGAATGGCTCGGATACTTCTCCCTCCTGCATCTCAACAACAACATCCGTATACAAAGTCGGCAGTTGTTCACCCTTCATCCAGCCTAATGAACCACCATCAAGCGATGTTTGAGCATCAGAGTACCGGATTGCCATTTCGCTAAAATTAGCACCGTCTTGCAGTTGCTTGTATACGTCGTTGGCTTTTGCTTGCGCATCTTCAATTTGTTCGGCGCTGGCGGACTCTGGCATCGAGATTAATATATGGGACAGGTTGTAGTCGGAGTTGATGGCAACGTTGCCTTCGAGGTCTGCAATGCACTGTTGTATTTCACGCGGCGACACACGGATGCGCTGGCCAACATCAATGCGTCGCAATTGATCAAGCGTCAGTTCGTCGCGTAATTCGCGGCGAAACACCGGGTATTGGACTCCGTCTGCTGCCAGTGCTGCTGGCATATCTTCAAAGGCTATGCCCTGTTGTGCGGCAATTCGTCCAATGGCCTGGTTAAGCATCTGGTCAGAAACCTTTAGTCCGATGCGTTCGGCACGTTGCAGTTGAATCTCCGTAAGAATCAATCGTTCGAGCAGTTGCTCGCGCAAAATGTTGGGCGGTGGTAATTGCATCGGCGGGTTCGTCTTGCCGGCGCGCGCGATAATCATTTCCGTTTGCTCGCGCAGCTGGCTCTTCAGAACGACACCTTCATTGACGATGGCTGCGATGCCGTCGATAAACCGTCCCGTCTCAGATAACTCGCCAGCGATAGCAGCTGGTGCGGTCGCCAAAAACGCCAATGCACACGCTTTCGCGCATAATTTATTGATATTTAACACTATTTCTTACCGGAGATTTGCAGAGTAGCCAAGAATACCACGTTCCAACATTTTGTCGGCAGCGTTGCCAACACTTGTCATTCCCTTCAGTACAAGCTGCAGCCCGATGGACGAATCGCGGCTTCCGTCGCGGGTCGAGATGTGCCGGCGTGAGACCATCCGAAGACCCCAGCAGCAGCTCTCATATTCAAGCCCGAAGAACTGCTCAAGCGCTTTGCTGTCTCTGAACGAGTAGTTATATCGGCCAACGAAATTCCAGCGCGAACTTACTGGCCACGACCAGGACAGGTCGCCTTGCTCAAGCGAGTCGCGGCGGAAACGGTAAGAGAGATTGAGGATCTTGTTGCCGCTTGGCCGATACTGCAACCGGGCCTGAGACTGCGTCGTGCCCCGGTCTTTTTCACCCCATTGGTGACCGAGGTCGAAATTCAGCCTGTCAAACAACAAGAATCGCACCTCGGCAATGAAGTCAGACGTATCGCCGGTGACGACAGTTTCGCCTGGCAATGAGATGCCGCTGGCGCTGAGGTAGCGAGTTTGTCCGATGGTCGCCGTTATTACTTCTTTGCCGGAAGACACATCGAGTATGCGCGATGTCAGGCCGAAGCTGACCTGATCTGTATCTGCGATTCTGTCCACGCCGAGAAAGCGATTCTTGCGATACAACTGCACCAGGTTGAGGTCCGGTGTAATGGTGTCGAATATTGGCAGGTCAGACTGGTCGCGGAGCGGGACGTGAACATAGAGCATCCTGGGCTCCAGCGTCTGGATCCAGTTTCTGCTCGAGCGATTCATCGAGCGTTCCAAAACCATACCGAGATCGAGGCTGCCGATGGGCAAATCACGACTCAGCGATGTTGGTTCTCCGGGAAGCGTGTTTTCCAGTTCGTATCGTGTGTAGTCGAAAGCGACAGCGGGCGTAATAAACCAGCCGGGGCGAGAAATAGGTAGTTCCAATTCTGGCGCAACGTTCAAACGCCATCCGGTGACGCCGACGTCTCGATCGAAATTGACTAGCTCGCTGTCAAAACTTAAACGCATGCCAAGCCACTTGTCTGGCCAGCTGCCGCTCAGCAACAATTGTGGCATGCGTCGGTATGGCTCTTCAGACGGCAGAATCGCGTCATCAATGGTCTGGTATTCCTGTACTTGTCCGAAGAACGACAAGCGGTCGGTTTGAAAGTCGAAATTTATGCTTCGATTCAGATGGGTAATGCTGGAGAGGCTAAGGCTGCCGCCGAGATCCTCGAAATACTGGTTGTCCGTGACCTTTCGAAATTCGACGCGATTGCGCCAGTTATTCAGAAATAGTGAGCGGTGCTGGAACTGCAGCAATGTGCGCTTATCGTTGAACATGGTGTCGGTGGACATGTGTTCAACATGGGCCTGCCCGTCCGATGTCTCGGTGAGATAACGGAACTGTGTCTGTAGTTGTGAGCCGCGATCGGTAAGGTATCGTGGCGTGATGGTCGCGTCGTAGTTCGGCGCGATATTCCAGTAGAAAGGCACCAGAATTTCGCTGCCGCTGCGCCTGGTACTGGCAATCTGCGGCGCCAACATGCCGGACTTACGCGCATCGCCTATTGGAAACGACAGGTAGGGCGAGTAAAGAATGGGCACGCCCTGAAAACGCAGCTTCATTCCTTTTGCAGTTCCAATGCCACTGCGCGTATCAAGGACAATGTCCTTCGCCTGTATGACCCAGTCGTTGGATTCGGGTGGACACGTGGTGTAACTAACACCATCAAGTTCCAGCCTGCCTTCCTGATTGACTTCAAGTGCATCGGCTGCCCCGTGCGCATCGCCGTCACCCAGCGAAAACTTCGCGCCCTCAAAACGGATGCGGCCGAAACCGTAGGAAAACTCTGCGGAGTCTGATTCCACCAGGGTGCCCGCATCTTCATAGCGAACCGATCCATCGAGAAGCAAAGACCTGTTATCCGGGTCATAACGTGCGCTGTCGGCTCCGGCGAGCTTTTCACCCCGTCGCAGCAGTATGCCGCCTGTCATTGACGCACTGGGCGTCGGATTTACCTCGGCCTGCAGAGCGCCAACTTCAAATATGATGGCATTGGGGTTCTCCAAGTTCAGCGCGGGAACTTGCTTCTCATCGGACAAACGGTCCAATGATGTGCTGCAAAAAGCAGGATCTGCTGCTTGCGCAACGGGCAGGACCAGCAGTGAGCCAGTGATTATTAAGTATTTCGAGGACAAGACAGTGGTCGGATTACACGTGTATTTGTTACCTTCGCATAGTTTTGCGGGTGCTTCAACGCGACACGGAGACTACTGATTAGCTCAAAAACTGTTGAAAAGGACGGTCGCCTTGCCGATCTAATGGCATGGCTGCATGGTATTGAGTCATTGGCGAAGGCCGATCCGCGGCCAGCTACGGTCGACGCGAGCTTCCGCCGCTATTTTCGGGTGAAATCCGATATCTCGAGCTATATCGTTATGGATGCGCCGCCGGAGCAGGAAGATTGCAAGCCGTTCGTTCGCGTTGCCGGGTATCTTGAAGCGATGTCGCTTAACGCACCGCAGATTCTCGAAATGAATCTGGATGATGGCTTCTTGCTCCTAAGCGACTTAGGCACAACGCAATACCTGCAAGAACTTCAGAATGATCCGCGGTCGTCGGACGCGCTGTATGCAGACGCGCTTCGCGCGCTCAGCAAAATGCATACTGAGGGCGCGGCTTTTCAATCGCTGTTGCCGCCGTATGACGATACGCTGCTACGATTCGAATTATCGCTGTTTCATGACTGGTTGTGCGAGAAACATTTGGGTATCGATTTTAGTGATGAGGATGAAGCGAGTTGGAGAGCCACATGCGACATGCTCGTTGCCAATGCGCTGGACCAGCCGCAGGTGTTCGTGCATCGCGACTATCATTCGCGCAACCTGATGGTGACTAGCGAAAACAACCCCGGCATTCTGGATTTTCAGGATGCAGTGGAAGGGCCTCTTACTTACGATCTCGTATCGTTACTCAAGGACTGCTACGTTCGATGGCCGGAGGAACAAGTGAGCGAGTGGGCACGTGACTTCTACGCGGCCAGCGATTCTTCTATTCAAGATCAGTTGGATGTGGATCAGTTCATGCGTTACTTCGAACTCATGGGTGTGCAGCGACATCTCAAGGCTGCGGGCATTTTTGCGAGACTCAATCACCGAGATGGCAAAGCCGCGTATATGGGCGATGTACCGCGAACGCTGGGTTATATCGTCGAACTCGGAGCGCGATATGAAGCGCTTGGATTTCTTGCGCAGCTAATTAGCGAGCGATGCCTGCCGACATTGCAGGAAAACTCATGAAGGCGATGGTACTTGCCGCCGGCCGCGGCGAGCGCCTGATGCCAATTACTGCGTCGGTGCCAAAAGCACTGGTAGAAGTGCGGGGCAGGTCTTTGCTCGAACACCATCTGCGGGCGCTTGCGGCGGCTGGCATAGAGACCGTCGTCATCAACCTCGGATGGTTTGGCGACAGAATAATAGAGAGGATCGGCTCTGGAGCCGAATTTGGTCTCAACGTCATTTACAGTCCGGAGGGCAATAATATTCTCGAAACGGGCGGCGGCATACACCGTGCGTTGCCGATGCTCGGGTCCGATCCATTTCTGGTCGTGAACGCAGACATTTACAGCGCCATGCCGCTGCCGCTCGAAGATTTGCAAGCGCAAT
>JAOTUU010000037.1 GCA_029863705.1 Gammaproteobacteria bacterium | reverse complement strand
AACCTCATCAGCATGCTCTTCGAGCAAGTACTTGAAGCGAAACATGATTTTCGCCCGCCTTGCCGGAGGGGTATTGCGCCACGCCGGGAAAGCGGATTCAGCGGCCGCGATAGCTTCTTCGACCGTGGCCTTCGAGGCCATCGCGACGTGTCTGCTCACCGCGCCAGTCGCCGGGTTCATGACCGGCAGCGGGCGATTATCGTCCGCGACATCGGCGCCATTGATGAAATGGCCGACGATCATATTGACGTCGGCGCGTTTGGAAGGCTCAGTGCTCATTGGATCTCCTGCTTTATGAGTTCATTCGATCGAGTCGATAACCCGTCGAACAGCTTCAAATGATAGTTGCATCTCGTCTGGCTTCGAATTGAGGAACGGCGCAAATTGCAAAGTGTCCATGCCATTACGAATAACCAGGTGTTCATCCCAAAAACACTTCTTATGCGCCTCGAGACCCCGCGCGCCTGGCGCGCCATCACGTGGTGCCATCTCGATAGCGCCCATCAAACCGATGGTTCGAACATCGACAACATGTTTATGGTCTTCGAATGAGTGCAACAGGTCTTCAAAGGTCTTCTCGAGTGACGTTGCCTGTTCGAAAGTCCCCTCATCCTCGTACACGTCCATGGCAGCGAGTCCTGCCGCCGCGGCAACGGGATGTCCGGAATAAGTATAGCCGTGGAACAGCTCAATCATTGGTTCCGGCCCCTGCATGAACGCATTGTAGACGGAATCCCGAACCAGCACGGCGCCCATCGGGATGACCCCGTTTGTCAGACCTTTGGCCGTTGTGATGATGTCGGGAATAACGCCGAAACGATCTGGTGAGAATGGCTTGCCCAGCCTGCCAAACGCCGTAATGACTTCATCGAAAATCAACAAAATGCCATGACGGTCACAAATCTCTCTGAGTTTTTCGAGGTAGCCAACGGGCGGCGGCAAGATGCCCGTCGATCCGGCGACCGGCTCAACGATTACGGCCGCTATATTGCTGCCGTCGTGAAGCGCAGCGAGGCGCTCGAGATCATCGGCGAGGTGCGCGCCCCATTCGGGTTGTCCGCGTGAATACGCCGCGTGTTCGAGGTTAAACGTATGACGAATGTGATCTACGCCGGGAATCAGGTTAGCGCTGAAGACCTTCCGGTTGGGCACGATGCCGCCTACCGACATGCCGCCGAAATTGACGCCGTGATACGCGCGTTCACGGCCTATGAGCCGCGTACGATTGCCTTCGCCACGCGCGCGGTGAAAGCCAAGGGCGATCTTGAGCGCCGTATCGACCGACTCAGAGCCAGAGTTCGTGAAGAAGCACTGGGTGAATCCTTCCGGAGCCATATCAACAATGCGCTCGGCCAGTGCAAATGCCTTGTCGTTACTCATCTGAAACGTCATTGCGAAGTCGAGCTGCGCCACCTGCTTCTGCACGGCCTCTACGATCTTCGGGTGGCAGTGTCCGATGCCGGATGTCCAGAGCCCGGAGAACGTGTCGTAAAGCTTTGTACCGTCGTTAGCGGTGTAGTGATGGCCGGACGCACCGCTAATGATGCGCGGGTTCTTCTTGAAGTCACGATTGGCCGTGAATGGCATCCAGAAAGCATTGGTATCAGGGGCGCTCATTGCAGGCAGTCTCCAGGCGGGTGAACAAGGTAGCCCAGTGTAATGGCGAGCAGCTATGTTAAACAATCGGTTAGCTGCAGAACAGTAAGCTATTGATTTGTTTAAGGAGTGGCAAAAAAATGTTAACTTTAGTAAACACTTTTTCGGGGTTGGCACAATGGATCAGGAAATAGGTCGCAGGCTCAAGGGAATTCGCGTTCGTCTCGGCATGTCGCAGCGGCAGCTGGCTCGCATTTCCGGCGTTGCGAATGCGACGATCTCACAGATCGAGGCCGGGAAGCTGAACCCAACCGTGAGCATGCTCAAAAAGGTACTCGACGGCTTCCCAATCAGTATGAGTGAGTTTTTCGGCGAAGGCCTCGAGGTTGTAAACCGCATATTCTTTCGGGCGGACGAACTCACAGAGATTGCCGATGGAGGTGTTTCGTTTCGCCAGGTTGGCGCGAACCTGGAACACAAAGCTATTCAACTCATCAAAGAGTGCTACCAGGCTGGAGCGGGAACGGGAAAACACGCAATCACGCACGAGGGGGAGGAGTGCGGCATTATTCTCAGCGGCAGACTTGAGGTAACGGTTGGCGATCAGACCTCAATCCTAAGGACGGGTGACGCTTACTACTTCAAAAGCAAGCAGCCACATCATTTCCGCAACGTCGGAAGTGAGCCGTGCGAGCTTATTTCCGCATGTTCACCGCCAAGCTTCTAGGTCTTTTTCTTGCGCCAGAGGGTGGTCAATTCCCGCCATTTGATGCAAAGTAAGGTCATATTTTTTTAATCAGGATTAGAATTCTGATGGCACAGTTCGGCACCGTATTTTGCGACAATATTTCGATTACGCGTTTCGAGAATGGGGAGTGGCAGGAGCCGGCAATAGAGCCGCTGGCGCCATTGCCGCTGCACCCCGCCGCACATGTCTTTCACTACGCGAGTTCGTGTTTCGAAGGCTTCAAAGCGTATCGGTGGGACGATGATGGAGCCCACATTTTTCGTCTGCAGGACCATGTTGCACGCATGCGGCGAAGCGCCGAAGCGATGTGTCTTCCGGTTCCTGACACTGAACTGCTTGCCGGTATGGTTAAGAGCCTTGTCGCAAACGAGGTTGCGGAGATACCGCTGCCTCCGAGCGCACTTTACCTCCGGCCAACACTGATCGGAACGCTGAAGAACATCGGTGCTGCTGCATCACCCGCCACGGAGGCCACGTTGTTCATTCTGGCATCGCCAGTGGGTGACTATTTTGAAGGCGGCTCGCGGCCGCTCAAGCTACTTGTTGACGATCAGCACATGAGGGCGACCGAGCAAATGGGCAGCACGAAGACCGGCGGCAATTATGCATCGGCCCTGGGTCCGATAATGCAGGCGAAAGCGAAATATGGTGTTGACCAGGTTCTGTTCTGCCCGGACGGTGATGTCCAGGAAACAGGCGCAGCAAATTTTCTGCTAATGAGTGACAACGAAGTCATTACGAAGCCGCTCAGCAACATGTTCTTGCATGGCGTAACTCGCGATTCGATTCTCAAACTTGCAGCCGACCTCGGCTACAAAATCAGCGAACGCGATTTTACGGTCGACGAGCTGTTAGCGGCTGTGCCGACTTACGAAGCTACCTTGTCCGGCACCGCGGCGTGCCTGACACCGGTCGGTTGCCTTGTTCATAACGGCAAGGAGATTCTTGTCAGGGACGGCAAGCCCGGGCCAAATACCGAAAAACTTCGCTCGGCCTTACAGGAAATCCACTACGGGCAGGCACCGGATACGCACAACTGGCTAACGCTAGTTTAGTTATCAAATAGCTCGCGAGAAGCGATTGTCATTTTCTGCCGCGTTGATGTGCCGATCGAAGACCATCGCGATGTTTCGAAGTAGCAGTCGACCTTTGGCCTTGATGCGGATCGCATCGGCTTCCAGAGTGACAAGGTCATCTTCGGCCAGCGGCTGTAGCCGTTTGATTTCATTGGCGAAATACTTGCGAAAATCGACATCATGCTGCGCATCGAAGTCATCGAAGACCAACTCGTCGTAGCACATCAGCGCCTGGATGACTTCTGCTCGTAGCAAGTCATCGTCGTCGATAGCAACACCTTTCTTGACGGGCAGCCTGCCGTCTTCAATAAGCGACTCGTACTCCATTGTGGTTACCGAGTTTTGCGAAAACACGTTACCTACACTGCTGATCGAACTAACGCCAACGCCAATCAGGTCGCAGTTTCGATGCGTTGAATAGCCCTGGAAGTTCCGTTGCAAAGTGCCACCACGACGCGCCGTTACAAGTTCATCTTCCGGCAGTGCGAAATGGTCCATGCCAATATACAAATAGCCGGCCGCAGAAAGGCGATCGATCGTGCGGTGCAGGATGTCCAGCTTGGTCTCTGGCACCGGAATGTCTTCAGCGTTAATCATGCGCTGCCCTTTGAACCGCTGTGGCAAATGTGCGTAGTTATATACGGCGAAGCGGTCAGGACGCATTTTTATGGCCTGGTCGAGGGTCGCATCAAAGCTGTCAACCGTTTGATGCGGCAGACCATAGATAAGGTCAAACGAAATTGACTTGAAACCGGTCGCTCTCGCGGTATCGACCAAGGCAATAACTTCGGTCGTTGTCTGGATTCTGTTAACGGCCTTTTGCACTTTGGGGTCGAAGTCCTGAATGCCCAGGCTAAGGCGGTTAAAGCCCAACTCGCTGAGCAAGCGAATGCCGTCGCTGTCCACAGTGCGCGGGTCGACCTCGATAGAAAACTGGCGACTATCACCGTCATCGAGATTGAACGTGCTGCCGAGCTTGTGCATTAAGTCGCGCAGTTGCGCCTCATCCAGGTAGGTTGGTGTACCGCCGCCGAAGTGTAATTGCTCGACTTTGCGAGATTTGTCGTAAAGCTCCGCCTGCATATCAATTTCTCGATACAGGTTGTCGAGGTATTTTTCTACACGCTCCTGGTTGTGCGTGACTATCTTGTTGCAGCCACAGTAATAGCAAAGCGTGTGGCAAAACGGGATGTGCACGTACAGTGATAGCGGCACGCCGCTGGCGTTACTCTTCAACGCGTTGGCGCGATAGGCGTCTTCATTCACTTGCTCGTTGAATTGCAGTGCCGTTGGGTACGACGTGTACCTTGGGCCCCGGCCGTCATAGCGCTGAATGAGTTCAGCGTCGAAACAGACCTGCTCGTAGCCGTGTGGATTATTTGATTCAGTTGACATGGTATTAATGGTGGCCGAAATGACTATTGTCGCACATGGGTAATTACCGAAGACTGTGTGTTAGATATAGCGCGACCGTGAATAGGAGCACAGCCACCGCCTGGTGAGCAGCGGCCAGGACGGTGGGCACGCTGAGTAGTAACGTCGAAATTCCGAGTATAACTTGCAGAGTTGCCGTAGCCAGCAGCGCGTTGGCTGCTGGGCGCGATCGGCCTGTGAATTCGGCTTTACGGGCTTTAGCCCAAAAGACGGCGATAAGTACAACTGTCGAAATGGCCAGAATTCGGTGATTGAACTGCACTGTCGTCATGTTATCGAACAGGTTTCGCCACACAGGTTCCAGCGCTAACAAGCCGGGCGGAATCCAGTAACTGCCCATCATCGGAAATGTGTTGTAGATTTCGCCTGCCTTGAGGCCGGCAACAAAGCCGCCCGAAATGACTGTAAGCGTGATGAGTGCCGTGAGAAGTACGGTCCTGCCGTGCCACGCGTGATGATGCCTGTCAGGCTTTGTGTGTAACAGCGACAAAGCCACCCAGAACATATACGCGTAAATCAGGATCGCCGCGACCAGGTGGGCTGTCAGGCGGTATTGACTGACGTGCGGATTGTCGATGAGGCCACTCTTTACCATGTACCAGCCGAGCACTCCCTGCAGACCGCCGAGCACAAACATCAATAGGTATTTCGGCCACTCTCGTCTGACGACGTAGCCTTTCGCCAGGAAATAAATAAAAGGCAGGGCAAAGACGATACCGATCATGCGGCCAAGCAAACGGTGCAAAAACTCAAGCCAGAAGATTCCCTTGAAGTCATTCACATCCATATGTGAGTTGACCTTCAGAAACTCCGGAGAGAGTTTGTACATGTCAAATGTCCGTTGCCACTCCGCGTCATTCAATGGCGGCAGCCACCCCATAAGCGGCTTCCAATCGACCATGGACAGACCCGAGCCGGTGAGACGGGTAACACCACCGAGGATGACCATCGCGAACACAAGGCCACAGCACACAAATAGCCAGGTCGCGACCTGGCGGTTCTGAGAATCGGAATTAATGGTATCGATCATTCTTTGTGTTTTGAAACGAGTGCAAGGTTGAGTAAGACAATCTTACCTATTTTTGGCCTTGCCGTGAGAAGTTGAGTAAACTGTGTGAAGTCTGGGGTTACCAGGCAAGCGATGCAACCGCTCTTGGGCGGCGTCTTTGTTACGAGGTAGATATGTCAGGCGAGAGAGTTACAGGAACCGTTAAATGGTTCAACGATGATAAGGGGTTTGGATTTATTGAGCGCGAAGGCGGACCGGATGTATTTGTCCATCACAGCGCTATCCAGATGGAAGGTTTCAAGACCCTGAAAGAGGGTCAAAGCGTTTCAATGGAAGTCACCCAGGGTCAAAAGGGCCCGCAAGCCGAAAACGTAATGGCTGATTAGATAGCAAGAACCGGCATGAATTCTTAATGGCCGGTTTGGGCTGTACATCGGGTATTCTCCTGCCATGCGACGGCAGGTAATGGTTTGGCTGCGCCGGCAGTGCGAAGGCAGTAGCAAGCTGCTGCCTTAGGGCAATGAGGCTTTACCAGACCTCGCCCAATCGTGATCTAATGCGCATCCCATAACGATTACGACAATACGAGATGAAACTTCGAATTCGCGATAACTCAATACGACTGCGGCTTACACGTGGTGAGGTTGGCTTACTTAGCGCCGACGGGCTTGTGAAGGCCCGCACTGAGTTTCCTGCCGGGCACGAGTTCGGCTATGAGCTGGAGAGCAGCCCGGCCAGCGTTCAGCCCGATGCATCATTTTCGGATCATGTCATTACAGTTCGGGTGCCCGAAGCGATGGCACTGGCCTGGGCGTCGACAGAGCAGGTTTCCATGCAGGGTGAACTATTTCTCGATGATGGCGAAAAGCTGACCATACTCGTAGAAAAGGACTTCACCTGCCTGGCTGCACGCGAGGGAGAGGACGAGTCGGATATGTTTCCGAACCCGCAGGCTGATTCGGGCAAGGGCTAGGTGTGACAGCCGTACCGCGCTACGCGAAATTCGCGACGGAAACGCTAACTTTTCTGGAGGCTCTGGCCGCAAATAACAATCGCGAGTGGTTTAAGGAAAACAAAAGCCGCTACGAAGAACAGGTGCTTGATGTCGCGCTGCGGTTTATCCAGTCAATGCAGGATCCCCTGCATGAGATGGCGCCGCATTTCGTTGCTCAGCCGACTCGTATGGGCGGCTCGTTGATGCGCGTGTATCGGGATACTCGCTTTTCGAAAAACATGCCGCCCTACAAGACCAACATTGGCATTCAATTTCGCCACGAGCAGGCGAAAGACGTTCATTCGCCGGGATACTATGTCCATATCGATCCGCAAAAAGTATTCATTGCTGTGGGTATGTGGCGCCCGGATTCGGTTGCGCTTCGTAGTGTTCGCGCGCGTATCGTCGCGAAGCCGGCGGAGTGGAGCCGGGCATCTGGCGACAAGCTGTTTTCCCGCCACTTTGAGCTTGGCGGAGAATCACTGACGCGACCGCCGCGCGGTTTCGACAAAGATTATGAGTTTATCGACGACATCAAACGCAAGAGTTTTATGGCAGTAAAGAATGTGAAAAGGGACGACTGCCTGAGCCCGCAGTTTCAACGTAAGGTAGAGTCGTCTTTCAGAGCGGCGGAACCTTTCATGAGGTTCTTGTGCAAGTCTGTCGGCGTGCCGTTCTAGCGCGGTGCCGGAAATGTCCACGAACCGAGTACTTTGGCAAGCAAGCCCCGAGCAAACCCGGGCAACAGCAATGTATCGGTTCATGCACAAGCATGGCTTCGATAGATACGATGACCTTTACCAATGGTCGATCGACGAATCCGCCGCATTCTGGGAATCACTTTGTGAATTTTGTGATGTTCGGTTTGACACCCCGGCAACAACGACTTTGTCACGCCCGGATGACATCATGGATGCTGGCTGGTTCGCTGGGAGCAAGCTCAATTACGCTGCCCACCTGTTGCGCCATAAAGGTGATCGCGCTGCCATTATTTTCTTTGGCGAGAACGGAGCTCGGCGCGAACTGAGTTTTGATCAGTTGCGGCAGGCCGTCGCCGATGTCGCGGCTGGATTGCGAAAATTCGGTGTGGTTGAGGGCGATCGCGTCGCGGGTTTTTTGCCAAACTGCCCTGAGGCCATCATCGCTATGCTGGCTGCGACAAGCCTCGGAGCGACCTGGTCGTCATGCTCACCGGACTTCGGCGTCAATGGTGTCGTTGATCGCTTCGGACAGATAGAGCCAAAGGTGCTGTTCGCGACTAACGGGTATTATTACAACGGCAAGCGCATTGATTCCTTGCCTGTCGTTGCAGGCATCGTTGAAAAAATTTCGAGTATTGCAGCAACGGTTGTCTCGCCGTTCCTCAGCGATAATGAAGATCTGTCAGCCGTCAACACGGCGGTCGAGTGGCGGGAATTCGCGATAGCTGGCTCGGATCTGAGTTTCAATCCGGTCGATTTCGATCACCCTTTGTATGTCATGTACTCATCCGGTACGACGGGTATACCAAAGTGCATTGTTCACGGTCACGGCGGGTCTTTGCTGCAGCACCTCAAAGAACATGTCTTGCACACAGATATCTCAGTCCGGGATCGACTGTTCTATTTCACTACCTGCGGCTGGATGATGTGGAATTGGCTGGTAAGCGCGCTGGCTCCGGGTGCAACGTTGGTGCTTTTTGACGGTTCACCGTTTTTTAACGACGGCCGCGTGCTATGGACAATGGCGGAGCACGAGGCAGTTACAGTATTTGGTACGAGTGCAAAATACATATCGGCACTCGAGAAAGCGGGCGTCCGCCCCGGGGACGAATTCGATCTAAAACACGTACGCGCGGTGCTTTCGACAGGGTCGCCCCTGGCTCCAGAGAGCTTTGATTTTGTCTACGATGCGATTGGTGAGAATCTGCAGCTGGCGTCGATCGCCGGTGGAACAGACATCCTGAGCTGTTTCGCTATCGGCAACCCTGTTTTGCCAGTGCTGCGCGGCGAATTGCAGTGCCGCGGTCTTGGCATGGCCGTTGAGATTTTTGACGAGGCCGGTAACTCAATTGTGCAACAACACGGCGAGCTCGTTTGCACAAAACCGTTTCCGTCGGCGCCGGTCTGCTTCTGGAATGACGCAGGCAATGCCCGCTATCGAGCGGCGTATTTTGAGCGGTATCCGGGCGTATGGGCGCACGGAGATTTTGCTGAGTTGACCCAACAAGGCGGGCTGATCATCCATGGCCGGTCTGATTCGGTCCTTAACCCGGGTGGGGTCAGAATAGGTACGGCAGAGATCTACCGCCAGGTCGAAAAACTGGAAGAAGTTGTCGAGAGTATTGCGGTTGGGCAAAACTGGGATGACGATGTGCGGGTCGTGCTATTTGTCGTCCTGAGGTCAGGAGTCAGCCTCGACGACAATTTGCGCAGCCGAATTTGCAGGGTGATCCGCGAAAACACAACGCCGCGGCACGTACCCGCGAAAATTATTGCCGTAGCGGACATTCCGAGAACCAAGAGCGGAAAAATTGTAGAACTCGCTGTTCGTTCTGTTGTACACGATGAGTCCGTAAAAAATACTGAGGCGCTCGCTAATCCCGAAGCGCTGGAGTATTTTCGAAATATTGCCGAGCTCGGTGAGGCGTAAGACAAATGAGTGGACAATTCTTGCTTGCGATTGACCAGGGGACGAGCAGCAGTCGAGCTGTTATCTACGACCATTCGGTGAAGGTCCAGGCGAGTGTGCAACAGGAATTTGCACAGATCTATCCACAACCTGGCTGGGTGGAGCACGATCCGGAGGATATTTGGTCTTCGGTGCACGCGGTTGCCCGGCAGGCGATGCACGATCTGGGCACGACTGCGCGTGAGCTAACCGCAATAGGAATTACCAACCAGCGAGAGACGACGCTGGTCTGGCATAGAGAGTCAGGGCAATGCGTCTACAATGCCATCGTCTGGCAGGATCGGCGCACGGCAGAGGCCTGTGAGAAGCTCAGGAGCGATGCTGCGGAGCCTGTGGTAAGCGCAAAAACGGGCTTGCGGCTCGACCCGTATTTCTCAGCGACGAAAATCGCCTGGATACTCGACAACGTTGCTGGCGCGCGCGATCTGGCGCGTCGCGGCAAGCTCGCATTCGGAACGGTCGATAGTTTTCTCCTTTGGCGGCTTACGGGTGGTCGGGTACATGCTACTGATGCGAGCAATGCATCGAGGACCTTGCTGTTCAATATCCACAAGCAGCAGTGGGATGATGATCTGCTCGCGCTTTTCGATGTTCCTCGCAACATGTTGCCCGAGGTCCTTGACTGCGCCGCAGATTTTGGTGAAACGGATGATGCGACCGTCGGTGGGGCCGTGCCGATTCTCGGGATCGCCGGAGATCAGCAGGCCGCGCTAATAGGTCAGGCCGGATTGCGCGCAGGTGTTACCAAAAGCACCTACGGCACGGGCTGTTTTGTCATTGCAAATACAGGCCAGGAGGCGCTAACGTCACAGAATAAGCTTCTAACTACCGTAGCGAGCCGGATTGCCGGCGAGGTTACATATGGGCTGGAAGGTAGCGTGTTTGTCGCCGGTTCGGCGATACAATGGTTGCGTGACGAACTGAAGATTATCAGCTCGGCGTCAGAGACAGGGCCTATCGCCGAATCAACAGGCGTGGTCGACGATGTTATCGTCGTACCCGCATTTGCGGGACTGGGCGCGCCGTACTGGGATCCACATGCGCGAGGCGCGATTTTGGGTTTGACTCGAGGAAGCGGGCGCAACGAAATTGTAACGGCGACACTGCAGTCGATCGCGCTCCAGACCAGAGACCTTGTCGACGCAATGTCGGACGACGGCGTCGCACCATCCATCCTCCGTGTTGATGGCGGCATGGTGGCGAACGATTGGTTCTTGCAGTTTCTGGCCGATATCCTAAATATTCCGGTGGAGCGGCCAAAAAATGTCGAGTCCACAGTGTTAGGAGTTGCCTATCTCGCCGCAGTTCAAAGCGGTGTCATCAAGTCCGTCAGCGAGATCGAATCAATGTGGCAACGCGACGTCGTTTTTGAGCCGGCGATGACAGCCGATCGGCGCCTGGCTTTGCTTTCCGGGTGGGCAGCCGCCGTTAGCAGAGTCAGGGAAGATAAGCAGTCACATGCTTAGAGCACGTCAAAAAATTGGCAAGTACCGCATTCTGGGGCGCATCGCATCGGGGCCGCTCGCCGACGTATATCGTGCGTTCGATCCTATCCATAAGACGCGTGTTGCACTCAAGATTCCAAAGTCGGGCAACCACTCGGGAGACGAAGAGTTTCTGCATGAAGTGCAGGTTGCGTCCAGGCTAAGACACCCGAATATCCTTTCTGTCATCAACGCCAGCTACATAGACGACCATTTCGTAATCGCAATGGAACTCGGTGACGAGTCGCTCGCCGATCGCATTGAGCGGCGCATCTCAAATGCTCGCGCATTGGATCTCGCAGATCAGGCGCTCGCATCTCTGGCCTATGCCCACGAAAAAAAGATTATTCACTGCGATATCAAACCTGAAAACTTCATTTTGTTTCCTGGCAATCAACTGAAGCTGGCAGATTTTGGATTCGCCAAAATCAGTCTGCGCACGCTCAAGGCATCAGGTTCCGGCACCATCGACTACATCGCGCCGGAACAGGCGATGGGGCGGCCAAAATTTCAGTCGGATGTTTTTTCTATCGGGCTTGTCTTGTATCGCCTGTTCTCAGGCAAGTTACCGGAGTGGCCATTCGAGTGGCCCATGGCAGGGCACGACAAACTCGTCGCACGATTGCGGCCGGAACTTGTGGTCATGTTGCAGAAAGCCATTCAGCTTGATCCGGCAAAGCGATACCGGAATGCAATCCAGATGTTCGCGGATTTTGAACGTCTGCAGAGTAAAGCCAGACGGCAGAAGAAGCCCAGAGCGAAGACCGTTACGCGCAATGGTTCAGCCTGGCGACAGGTGCAGTGGCGTGAATTTCAAAGTCAGTATCGCAAGGTGCTCGATACGAGTCACCATTGCCGCAATTGTGAGGGCCCGGTCGCGGAGAGCATGCAGGCCTGCCCGTGGTGCGGCTTTGAAAACCCGGCACGTGGCTCAGAATCGAGGATGCCCTCAAGTTGCCCACGTTGCGAGCGTGGCGTTAAGAACGACTGGGACTATTGTGCCTGGTGTTATGGCCCCGGATTTATTGAGGAAAGCAAGCGTCACTACCCTGACAAGCGCTACCGTGCACGATGTTCGAATACGGGCTGCAGGAACCCGTTAATGCCGTTCATGCGCTACTGTCCATGGTGTCGAACCAAGGTGCGTCGTGCCTGGAAGTTGCCGGGCAGCAAACACAGTTGCAAGGCATGCAAATGGGGAATAGCAAAAGAGTTCTGGAACTACTGTGCGTGGTGCCGGGAGCCGGTGCGTCGTGATTGACGAAACCATGTTGCTTGATGGAGCCAGTGAGCCTGATCTGCGCTTTGCGTCTGTCGCGGGAGGCGAGGTCGTGGCTTATACCTGTCGTTCCCCGGACAAAGAGACGCAAAACGAGGACACGGTCGCGGTCGTCTCGTACGGGCCGCAAGCATCGGTTTTGATTGTGGCCGATGGAGCAGGGGGACTTCCGGCCGGCAAAAAAGCGTCACTGGCCGCGGTTTCGACGCTTGTCGACGCATTGCAGGCGTCGATGGACAAAACATTCCTGATGCGAACAACCATTATGGATGGTATTGAGGCAGCGAATACTGCGGTCATGGATCTGGGCAATGGCTCCGCAACGACGTTGACTGTAATCACGATCGAGGGTCTGACAGTACGCGCCTATCAAATCGGTGATTCCGAAGCAGTTGTAGTCGGGCAGCGTGGTCGCATCAGGCTGCAGACAACGGCACCTTCTCCAACAGGGTTCGCCGTAGAGGCGGGCTTTCTTGACCAGCGAGAGGCACTGCATCATGCCGAGCGGCACCTGGTGTCCAATTTTCTTGGCACGCCCGACATGCGCATAGACGTTGGCACCGAAGTGGTCCTCAAGCCGCGCGATACCATCATGCTTGCGAGCGACGGGCTCATGGATAACGTCCACTTTGATGAGATCATAAGCAGAATTCGCAAGGGCCCTCTCGACGAGGCGGCGAACCGGGTTATTGCGCTTGCGCAGCGACGCATGTCTGGCGGTGATGGTGGCCAACCGAGTAAACCCGACGACCTCTCACTGATCCTGTTTCGCAAAACCATGGCCGAGCGGGCCATCCCTGACCGGGATATTTAACAAAAACAGGTATTTAGACGTCAACGTCAACGCAATCCAGGCGTTAATAGGGTAGGCACTGATGGGTGTTGATCACATGCCTGCGGCGTATTATCGTCATTACATGCAGATCGCTCCTCGCCGGGGCGATCAAGCTGCTGATTCCGATGGAACTCAGACAGCGATTAATGGCTCCAATGCCTAGGGATTTACCTCGCGATGAGAGGGCAAGGTTGATGATTCAAACTCGATTATTCAAATCCGTTCCAGGCTGGATCAAACCAGTGGTGGTTGTTTCATTAGCTTTGCTCGTTAGTTTCGGTTGCAAGGAACAGAGTTCTTCAAGTCCGCCAAGCGGTGGAATGCCTCCCCCGCCAAGCGGCGGGATGCCAGCTCCTCCGGGCGGTGGTATGCCGTCCCCGCCGGGTGGAGGATCGCAACCCCCGAGCCCAAGCCAGGGCGACGGTTCTTCAGGCGATGCTGGTACTCCTGCACCGCCCATGCCGAGCGGTGGTTCGCCAGGTGATGGATCGGAAAGCGGTCCCACTGGCTCGGACAGTGGAGACGGATCGAGCGGTGAAATTGGCAGCTTCCCTGATGATTCCGCTACTGGCGGCGCCGGTGAAGGTGCCGAAGCCGGCGGAGAGCAATCGACCGGCAGTGGCGGCGAGTCCGATGAAAGCAGCGACTGGGAAGACGAAAACGCAAGCGACTCGACTGAGGAATGCGGCGACACCGGATCATTACCGGGCGGCGTCGGGGGCATGGGCCAGGATGGCGAATGCATTGGCGGTGGTGCGTCCTCGTCTGACAGCGACAGCTCGAGTGAATCCAGTGGTGGCGCTAGTGCAGGCGGCGGCCCTTCCGATGGTGAAGAGTCGGCGGTTCAGGGCACTGGAGGTGCCGGTGAAGTCGCCGAATTCCCGACGGAGAGCAGTGAGGAGCGTGCCGAACGGCTTGGCAAGGAACTCGACAAATCAATCGGTGGTTTTGACGAAGTCCTGATGGAAGAGCAAGGGCAGATATCGTCTGTAGGCCGAAATACGGAGGGATTTGGAGGCGGCGTTGAGGGCGATGGCGGCATTAGCCTGGGTGAGCAGAGTGGCCGTTCAACTGGGGGCATCGCCATTGCAAATAACGGCGCATTGCCTGAGTCACCGATAGGCGACATGACCGACGAACAAATCCGCGAGCGAACTCCGGAGGATATTCCGGTCATGGTTGACGACGACATTATCGCCCGGCAATTGCGCGAGGCCGCATTGTCCGAGGAAGACCCGGCATTACGCGAGCGATTGTGGGAAGAGTATCGCAAGTACTCAGGAAACTAGGATCTTGGTTTGAGTTCAGTAAATAAGACATGGTTGCTGTGCTCGGCCCTGTTGTATCTGGGCGCGTGCGCGGTCGAAGAGGTCATCACAGCAGAAGAAACAGAACTTATTGTTGCCGAAGCTCCGCCTGATGAGGCGATGCTGCTTGATATCGGTATCACCGAGTTTGTTGCTGGTGTTCCAGAAAATAACGACCCGGACGATACGGGCGTCTACGCAGAGATCCGTTCCGCCGAAGCGCGTTATATCCCATACCACCTAAAGAATACGCTGCAGGGTACTGGCCATTGGGGCGCCGTGCGTGTGGTGCCGTCGCGAAGTGCATACACCGATATCCTTATTAGCGGCGAGATCAAGGAATCCGACGGCGAAGTTGTTGAGATTGAAATTTCAGTCGCAGATGCACGTGGCAACCACTGGTTTAGTAAGACTTATTCCGCGCAGACGGGTTTATCTTCGTATTCGGAGAACCGGGATCGGCGGCAGGATCCGTATCAAAAGGTCTATAACGACGTTGCCAACGATCTGCAAGGGTTTGTCAAAGCTCTACCGCCGGAGGACGTTCGCGAGCTACGGCAAGTCGCGGAATTGAAATTTTTTGCAGATATGGCACCGCTCGCCTACGGCGAACATCTGGCAGAAGATGAAAATGGTGAGCTCGATATTGTTCGGCTACCCGCCGAGAACGATCCGTCTGTAGATCGTCTGCGCCAGATTCGGGAGCGAGACAGGCTCGTTGTCGACACCCTAAATGAGCACTACGCCAATTTTTATTACGGTATCGCAATTCCGTATCATTCCTGGCGAAAAGTGTCGCGCGAAGAGACCATCAACTATCGGCAAGTCAAACGTTCCGCCATGATGCAGACACTGATAGGCGCCGTCGTTATTGCGGGCTCGCTGGCCGTAGACACGGGCGACAGCAGCCGCTCAAGACGGCGCATGAAGGGCAACCTGCAAAACATAGCAATTGGCGAAGGTATCCAAACGATGATGTCCGGTTTTACTCGCCGTTCTGAAGCCAGGATGCATGTTGAGTCTATCCGTGAGCTGTCCGAGTCCTTTGGAGCCGAGGCGGCCCCCATGGTCGTAACGGTTGAGGGAGAGACTCGACGACTTACGGGCACGGCAGCGGCGCAGTATGAGAGCTGGCGGCGCTTACTCAAGGATATCTACGAGGCCGAAACCGGTTTCGTTGAAGCGATCGAGGTCAGCCAGCCGGTGCGTGTCCCGGAACCCCCGGGATGAGCGACTAGCAATTGATGCAAGACCTAAAGCAAGGAACCGAACTTGCCAACCGCTACACTCTCGTCAGAAAGCTGGGTGCTGGCGGCGCGGCTGAAACGTGGTTGGCGTCGGACAAGCTGACGCGTGCATCTGTTGCGCTCAAGATTCTTGCTAGCGACCGCTTAGCACCGGCCAGTTTCCGCAAGGAATGGCAGACGAGCATTCGCCTGATGCATGCGCACATCGTGCGCGTGTTCGAGTACCACGAGAGTTCCGAAGTACCTTTCTATTCGCTGCAGTATGTAGATGGCCCTGATCTGAGCGTGCTTAGCGGTGCGCCGCCTGGTCACATTTTGCCTGCTATAGGGCTTGTAGCCGATGCGTTGCGATATGCCCATGGCAAGGGGGTGGTTCATCGCGACATCAAAGCGGCTAATGTTCTTATCGATAGAAACGGCGCACCTTACCTGATCGACTTTGGGGCTGCGGCACGCGAGGGTGATGCTGCCGATGGTGGTTCGCTAATCTCCGCCAGTCCGCAGAGTCTTGCCGGCCAGGAACCACGGGCGTCGGACGATATCTTCGCGCTCGGTGGTCTGATTTATGAACTCGTTAGTGGCCGTTCGCCATATTCTTCCGCGTCAACAGCCAGGGACATTCAGGAACTAGTGCCGCCAATGATTGAAGCGGCGGATGGCTCATTGATACCGAGCAGCGTGCAGCGACTGGTTGCCAGCATGCTGGACAAAGACGCATCGCAACGACCAGATGCGGAGACAGTTGTCGCCACTCTGGAAGCCGCGGGTTTCGCGGCGGCCCCCGCACCGGCCAGCTATACGGGAAATCGTTTGCCACAGGGCGACGAAGTCATCGCCATCAGCGAGACAGCGCATTCGCTGCCTGGCCGAGCCGCAGTCTCCTCGTCTGTGGACAAGGACGAAACTTCCGGCATAAGCCCCCGAATGGTCGGTGTCGCACTTGCTGCCCTGCTTGCGATTCTGATCGGTGTTGTGTTCTTTCTTCCTGGCTCAGTTACCAGCAATGATCCAGAGCTCGTTGACGCGCAAAAGCAGAAGGCGGATGAAAGTTCTGCCAAAACGCAGCGAAAGAACCAGGTTGATTTCACAGAGAATGTCGATGATCTGACGGGGCGTGACGATCGCGTCCAGGCGCGGGCGGAGACCGAGGCGGTGCTCGGCGGATTGCTATCCAAGATGAATACGCTTGAAAAGCGGGCGGTGCAGCGTTGGGGTGGTCTTCGTTTCAGGCAGGCGCAGGCGGTGTATGCAGAAGGTGATGCTGCATACCTTGCACGGGACTACGACCTGGCAACTCAGAAATACCAGCAAGCGACGACGATTGTCGAGCCGTTGCTCGAGGAAGTTGACAAGATATTTTCCAAGACCCTGAGCGATGCACAAACAGCGCTCGAGGATGCCGACACGATTGAAGCATTGCGCTTGTTTGAGCTGGCAGTCGCCATCAGCCCCAGCAATTCGGTAGCACAGTCGGGATACACGCGCGCCAAGAATCTCGGCGAGGTTCTGTCACTGACCGATCGGGGGCTTGCGTACGAGAACGAGCTGGAACTTGACGCTGCCCGTCAGAGTTTCGAGCGGGCGATTGAACTGGACTCCGAATGGCAACCGGCACAAGTTGGGCTCGCACGCGTGCTCGAGACGATTAATCAGATGGAATTCGACTCTCGCATGACTGAAGGGCTGATCGCCGTCGAAGAGGGCGATTATCCGGCGGCACGCGCAGCATTCCGTATGGCGCAGACGCTAATGCCGGACTCGCCAGAGCCTGCCGATGGTTTGATGCAGGTCGATCAGGGATTACGACTTGAACGTATCGCGATGCTCGAGAGGCAGGCAGGTTCTGAAGAGCAGAATGAGCAATGGGAACTTGCCGTCGAGACATACACCCGTATTCTCGAGATTGACGGCAACCTGGAGTTCGCGCAACAAGGGCTAAGACGCGCCGAAGAAATGTCTGCACTGCACGCCAGGTTGGAGGGCTACATTGAAAAGCCGGACAGTCTTAGCGCACCGAGCACGATGCGCAAGGCGACCGGACTTGTTGTTGATATCACACGCATGCCGAGAATCGGGCCTCGGTTGGCGAAGCAACGCGACGAGCTATCGCGTCTGCTGAAACGTGCTGCAACGCCGCTTGCCGTAGAACTCGTCTCTGATAACGCCACTGACGTATCCATCTACAGAATTGGTAAGCTAGGTAGCTTCCATTCCCGCGAAATCAAATTGCGGCCCGGTACCTACGTGGCGGTCGGCAGCCGAGCGGGTTATCGAGATGTCCGTCTTGAGTTTCGCGTGTCGCCGGAGCTCGAGTCGGGGCCGGTTGTTGTGCGCTGTGAGGAAACGATTTGAGTTTCGACCACCTGTTTGTAAGAGACGTTGAAGGCGAGCGGCGCATTGACGCAAGTGACTTGCCGCTTCGCGTTGGAACGGGCAGCGATTGCGCGCTGAGATTGCCGGGGCCGGGCGGTGGACCAGTCATGTTGCTGGACCTGCTCGATGGCGTCCCATTCGTTCAGCCCTTCGGGCAAGACGAATCAATGCAACTCAATGGCGATACACTCAGCGCGAGTACCCGACTTCGAGACAAGGATGAGCTCAAGTTCTTTGGCAGTCGCATTCAGGTTGCGGCGACCGGGGATCGGCTAACCCTCGATGTGCGTCTCGAAGATAGCGCGTACGTTACGCAGCCGCCGGAATATCGCGACGCTGCATCGGCAGCGGAGGACGAGACTATCGCGCCAATGGCGTTTCGGCGAGCAGCGGAGACCCAGGCTGCTGTTGCTGAAGCGCATCGCAGTCCTTTAAAAGTGATCGTTGGAGTCGCGCTGGTCGTTCTTCTCGGTACTGCATATCTCCTGTTCTCGTCGAAGTCTATTCGCTTCGATGTAAATCCGGCGGAACCCGACGATATTTCAATCAGTGGCGGTTGGTTCCGTATGCCGATCGGTGATCGAATTCTCCTGCGCAGCGGGGAGTACGTGGTCAGCGTTCAAAAGCAGGGCTACTACGATGTGAATCAGAATTTCGACGTTGGCGATGAGCCTAGTAAGTCAATTGAAATCAAAATGCGTCGATTGCCGGGCCGGCTTACGGTTGTAACCGAGCAGTCAGTCGAAGCGGTAGTGTCGATAGACAACAGTTTGGTCGGCAATGCACCATTTGGGCCCGTGGAGTTACAACCGGGTGAGCACAGCGTTAGTGTTCAGGCAGAGCGATATCTGCCGTTCGGCGATGTCGTCAATGTCCCGGGGCTTGGCAAGGCTGAAGAGCTGCATGTTCAGCTTGTAAGACGATGGTCCAATGTTGATGTGCGTTCCGATCCTCCGGGCGCGGCTATTTTTTCCGGGGATCAGAAAATTGGCGTGACACCCGCGGTTGTCGAGTTGCTCGAGGGAACGCACCAGGTCAGCGTGGTTCGCGACGGATTCAAAGCGTGGGACGGCACGGTAGTGGCCAGACCCAATGTCGATCAGGGACTGCCGTTGATCAAGCTGGAGCCGGCCAATGCGAAATTATTGGTTAAATCGATACCGCGTGCGGCCAATGTGACGGTCGATGGGCGGTATCGCGGGCAATCACCAATGACACTGTCACTGTCACCGGGGGTCGATTATGAAATAGGGCTGTCAAAGGCAGGCTACGGCAGTACAAGTCGCAAAGTCCGACTGGCAGCGGCGGCAAGTGACTCAGTTACCATCGATTTGTCGGCGCGAACCGGTACGCTCACGGTCAACGTTCAACCTGCCAATGCCACCGTGTATGTCGATGGGCAGCCACAGGGTACCGGATCGTCGACGCTCAGACTGAGCTCCGAGCCACACCGTGTTGAAGTCAGGAAGTCAGGCTACGAGTCCTGGTCACGAACGATAACACCGAGACCCGGCTACCCACAGACAGTTACAGCTCGGCTGAGGTCGCATGCGGCAATAGCGCA
>JAOTUU010000247.1 GCA_029863705.1 Gammaproteobacteria bacterium | reverse complement strand
CATGTACGGCAGTGCCGAGGCGACGACCCCGCCAATGCCGATGAAAAACGTCTGCATCGCGAATCCGGATGTGCGCTGCTTCTCCGGCAACATGTCACCGACGAACGCGCGAAACGGCTCCATCGAAACATTGATACTTGCATCCATGATCCAGAGCATGCCGGCGGCGACCCACAGCACCGGGGAATTGGGCATGACGAACAGCGCCAGCGACGCAAGGATCGCACCAACCAGGAAAAACGGACGACGACGCCCGAGCCTGTTCCAGGTTCGATCGGACATGTAGCCAATAATTGGCTGCACGATGAGCCCGGTCAGAGGAGCGGCGATCCAGAGTATCGGGATGTCATCGATCTCGGCTCCGAGCGTCTGAAAGATACGACTGACGTTGGCATTTTGCAGCGCAAAGCCGAACTGAATACCCATGAAACCGAAACACATGTTCCAGATCTGCCAGAAACCGAGTTGTGGCTTTTGTTTCATTTTTGTTCCTCAGTTCTGGGCCTGATCCGAGTGCAACAGTACAGTTACTTTACAGCCAGAACCACTCCCCACTTTGCTGGCACAGTGACCCTGATTCGGCCACCATCCACTGCAACGGGATTTCCCTGAAAAATGTCCTGCCACAGTAGGCTATCCGGGTTGGGCAGGTTCACTTGTTGCTCTTGATCGCTGTTATTCAGCGCGACTCGAACCTGCTCACCCTTGTATTCCCGTTCGAACGCGTATATATCGCGCTCGTCATCGGCAACAAGGGTGCGAAAGTCCCCCAGCCTCAGGGCCGGATATCGGTTGCGGATATCGATCAGGGTTTGGTAATGCTGCTGCAGCTCCCGGTTAACGGCGACCTTGTCCGCCGGGCGTTTGCTGCCATCTGGATTGGTCACTTCATCTTCGTATTCGATATCCGGCCATACCATCGGTTTGCGATCGTCGGGATCATTAGCGCCCCACATGCCGACTTCGTCGCCGTAGTAGACCATGGGTGCCCCCACAGTAGTCATCTGCATGATCACAAACAGCTTCTGCAGGCGCAGCTCCCGGGCGTTGGGTTTGCGTACCTGATACTCGGGATTATTGCCGACCTGAGATAGATTAAAATAAGTGCCCCAGTCGCGGAAGTTGCCAAGCCCCCGGTTGACAATGTGAGAGCCGATGCGGTTCGAATCGTGACTGCCAAACAGGTTCTGCACCACATAGGCTACCCCCTTGGGATACAGCTGGCGCATTTCCCGCAGTCTTCGGTCAAATTCGCTGACGATGATGCGGTCGGGTTCAGGGTTAAAGAAAAACTCAGCGCTGGCAAAGGCGAAGTTGTAGTTCATCTCACCGTCGAATTCATCGCCTTGCAGGTAGGGTTTGACCCGTTCCGGAGTGTCTACGATTTCGGCAGTCAGATAAGCCTCTGGATTCAAGGCCTTCACATGCGTGCGCCAGTCCTTCCAAAAACCGTGTGCTATGCAGAAGGCCACGTCCAGTCGCCAACCGTCGATACCTTTTTCCCTGCCCTGACCTTTTGGGTTCATCCAACGTTCGGTCGCTGCAAAGACATAGCGCTTCGGTCCCGGCATCAGACCAGTATCGTCCTCTTTGAATTCTGGCAGCGACTTGACCCCGAACCAGCCCTCAAAGTCGAACTGCGTACCGGATTCTTCGCTATCCCAAGACGAGACGTTAAACCAGTCCTGGTAAGGGGATCGCTCTTGATTCTCCTTCAGATCTCGAAAAGCGAAGCTGTTGATGCCCATATGGTTGAACACGCCGTCGAAGATAATACGTATTCCCCGCTTGTGCGCTTCGTCAATCAGCTCGAGGGCCAGCTCATCCGCCTTGGTCCACACCCAGGTCGAAGGGTCAAGGGGGTTTTCCTTTGCCATCAATGCCCGATCTCCGTCAGGATCGGGACCAAAGTTGGGATCGATATGATGGAAGCTGGCAGCATCGTATTTGTGCAGTGATGGGGAGTCGAATACCGGATTCAAATAAATCGCGCCAAAACCCATCCCGTTGATGTAATCCAGTTTGTCGATAATGCCCTGCAAATCACCGCCATATCGGCGTCGCAACAGATGCTTCCAAAGCTCTTTTTCGCCATTGGCAATTTCGTAGGGCTGCAGCTTGTACCAGTCGCTGCCCCAGGCATGGATCTGCCACTGTTTCGGCGGATCGGCAGGATCGGCACCAGCGATATCTCTCACAGTGGGATTATTGCCCGGATCGCCATCACGATACCGCTCCGGAAATATTTGATACCAGACCACCTCCTTGGCCCAGGCCGGCACAAACTCACCCGCCTCGTCGAGCACGATGCGAGCTCTGGGGGTAGCATCCGAGTCTTGCGGACAATAGGCGAGGCTATCGCTGGCCATCAGAACCAGGCCTGTAGCGAAAAAGGTTAGTGCGTTGACTGTTTTGTTGGTCATTCGTTAGTTGGTGTCATCGGCAAGACTCTTGCGACATGGTCATGTATCGCGTGCTGCAGGTTCCGCGCAGCGGTTACACTCATTGTATCAATGGCACCCTTCGCAAAGGCCCCCATGCAAACGTATTCATCCCCGGTAATGCCTTGAAATGACTAACATTGCTGGAAAATCAGGAGGCATCATGCGACACAGAATAGCAACAGCCTTACTTATATTGACGATCGTCACGCCGGTTTTTGCGGGCCCCATCGACCGGGTCGAGCCACCGTTCTGGTGGCAGGGCTTCGAACACAACGAACTGCAGATCATGATCCATGGTCACGGCATTGCTGCTTTCGATGTCTCCATCGACCATCCGGGTGTCACGCTCGACCGCGTGGAGAAAGTCGAAAGCGACAACTACCTGTTCCTGTACATCAACATCGACGATTCAGCCAAAGCCGGCACCTTCGACATCCTGCTCGAGAACGACAATTTCCGCGTCAAGCACAAGTACGAACTGAAGTCGAAGAATCCGGATCCGGCGTATACGCAAGGCTTCTCGCCAGCCGACACGATTTATCTGATCACACCGGACCGTTTCGCGAATGGCGATCCCTCGAACGACACGATTGCAGGGTTCGACGATGCACTGAATCGCGATGACGATTACGGCCGCCACGGCGGCGACCTGGCCGGCATCGAACAGCATCTCGATTACATCGAGGATATGGGCTTCACGGCTATTTGGCTCAACCCGATCCTTGAGAACGCGATGCAGAACTCGTCCTATCACGGCTACTCGACAACAGATTACTACCGGGTCGATCCGCGCTTTGGCAGCAACGCCGACTACCGGGATTTCGTTGGCGCCGCAAGGCAACAAGGCATCGGCGTTATCATGGATATGATTGTTAACCACATCGGCAGCGAACACTGGTGGATGGATGACTTGCCAGCACCTGACTGGCTCAACCAGCCTGACAAACGAACCGTATCAACGCACGCCGCGACAACGCATCAAGACCCGTATGCATCCGACTACGACAAGGCCGCGCATACGGATGGCTGGTTTGTCGACACGATGCCCGACCTCAACCAGCGCAATCCCCTGCTCGCCGACTATCTGACGCAGAATGCGATTTGGTGGATCGAATACGTCGGCCTCAGCGGAATCCGACAGGACACACACTCCTACCCCGACAAGCACTACATGGCCGAATGGTCGCGACGGATCATGCAGGAGTTCCCGCAATTCAATCTCACGGGCGAAGACACGAGCGAGAATCCCGCGGTTATTGCGTACTGGCAGAACGGCAAGGTAAACAGCGACGGCTTTAAGTCCTATATGCCCAGCATGCTGGACTTTCCGCTACGCAATGCAGTTCTGAACTCGCTGACCGAAGAAGCGCCATGGTGGTCCAGCCCGTGGTCGACTGTGTACAACTTGCTCGCAGGCGACTTCGTCTACCCCGATCCCTGGAATCTCGTCACATTTGTCGACAATCACGATCGGCTTCGCGTCTTTACGTGGCTCGAAAAGGACTATGACCTGTTCCGCATGGCGATGGTCTTTTGCGCGACGATGCGCGGCATTCCGCAGATCTACTACGGTACCGAGATAGTTATGGACAGCCCCAGGCCAAAACATGATGGCGTGATTCGCACCGAATTTCCGGGCGGCTGGCCTGACCACGACAAGAACGCATTCACGGGCCATGGTCTCACTGCCGAAGAACGTCGTGCACAGACATTCATGCGGAAACTGTTGACTTGGCGTAAGAACAAGACGGTGATTCACACCGGCAAGCTGATGCAATTTACGCCGATCACGAACGTCTATGCCTATTTTCGTTACGCCGACCATGAAACAGTCATGGTCGTTTTCAACCGCGGTGAAGAGTCCGTGTCGCTTGATATGGAGCGATTCGAAGAGAGACTCCGTGATAGCAAATACGCTGAGGATGTCTTATCGGGCAAACGATTCAACATCGAATCAGAAATTAAACTCGAACCCATGTCCGTGATGATTCTCGAGATCGAATAATTATGCGGCGATCGTTCATTGCAGCAATTCTTGTCGCATGTCTCGCGTCCGCGGCACATGCAGATTTCGGCGAGTACCTGGGCCATAATCTCGATGGCAAGACGCTGGTTGTGCACACCGACATGGGCGAATTACGTATCACTCCGCGAGATGAGGCAGCGCTCGAAGTTCATTACCTGGAAAATGACGTCAAGCAACTACCGTCTTTTGCGTTAGCCGGCGAACCACC
>JAOTUU010000002.1 GCA_029863705.1 Gammaproteobacteria bacterium | reverse complement strand
CGATTAGTGCGCGGTTAGGACCGCTCCCGTCGACGGCACAACGCTGTTGGAGTCTGCGGTGGCAAACGTCACAGGAACCGATTCGACGCGCATGCCGGCGTTTCGTAGCACCGCAAAATGTAAATGCGGACCGCTCGAAAAACCCGTGTTGCCGGAATCGGCGATGTACTCGCCGCGACGCACACGGTCGCCCGGTCTGACGCGAATCGTATTGGTGTTCAGGTGCGCATAGATCGCGTAAGTACCATCGTCGTGCATCACGCGAACAACGTTGGCCTTCGGCCCATCAAGTGCCGGGTCGAGACCAGCGGTAAAATTATTGCTGGCGACATCGAAAACGACACCATCACGCGCGGCGAATATATCGGTACCAATTGGCATCGCTAAATCGACTGCGTATTGGCTGTCCGGCGTTGTATGCGTCGCAATCTCGGGGAACGCCTGGGTTATCGGGTAGTTACTCGCAACAGCAAACGGTGCTCGATATCCACCGCCCGGTCTGTGGCGAGCCGACGGGTCACCGGCGAGATACTTGAACTGATACTCAAGAAACGGCGGCGAGCTGTTTTCGAGCAGATCTAATGCAAACAGTGGCGTGTCACTTCTCGCTGGCAAAACCCACCGCATTGCCTGATCAGGGTGCGGATACTGCAAACCCTGGATTGTCTTTATTTTCAGAGTCAATTCGACCGGCGCATAAAACTCGTTGTGGGCCGTCAGCTCGACGCTTTGCCCAACAAACCCGTGCGTAACATCGACGGTCCCGACAGATTTGGAAACTTCAAGGTCACGTACTTCGACCATGGCCTCGTCATCCGGCGGACGATCTGAATAGATCCACTCGCCGTCATCACCACGATATTTGTACATAGACTGCGAGGATGCTACGCCGCTAACTACAAGCGTGAGCGCCGCAATAGCGAAGATCGCCACGCGGCCTGCTGCGGATCGGCTAGTATCCGATTGTTGAACGTTTCCAGCCATCGTTTGTTCGTCGAATCTCATAGGCGGGCCAGTACTGATTATCCAGCTTCAGTGTAATGACCTCTACCGCCCCGTTCCAGGTCACCGTTTTCAGTCGCACCGATGCCTGATCCTGCTTGCCAGACACTGTCTCGACAAATGTCTGTAGATCGGGTGTCGGAGTTTCATCAACTTCGACGACCCGACGCCCTGCCCAAAGTCCATATCGCGTCGCGGGCGACCCATAACTGAAAAACGCAACGTACACGCCCTCCTGGTCAACTCCGCGCTGAGCAGCCATCGCACGGTGCGGATCCTGCAGCAGTGCTCCTGCCCATGATACTGCTCTGTCTATACCACGGCCGTCCAGTACGCTGGTCTCAGTTTTGATCTCCAAAGCTTCACCCGCGCGCCAGACCGTCACTATAACTTCGGGCTTTTGCACCGCCTTTTCGAGCGCCCGGAACGATGTAACCACATTGCCGTCCACGGCCAGTACCATATCGCCATTGCGCAGCAGCTTGGCCGTCGGTGTCCCGGCGACAATACGTGTGATACTCAACGCGCGCCGGTGAACCGGATTGTTTTGCTCAAGTTTGGCTATCCATTCTTCCTCGACGCCCATATTGCGGGCCGCAAATAGTGGCGCGTACACAAACTCGGCTTCGAGCGAGTAGAACGGCTTTCCATTGCGAACGATGTCAACGAATTCCATTACCAGGTCAGCGCCGACGCCGCGATTTATCTGCCCGCCATCCCCTCCCGACTGAATGGAGAAACTCGACCACATAGCCGCAACCCGGCCGCGCTTGTCTACCAATACGCCATCAACGTCAGTCGGCGCATTAACGAGGTCGATGCCCTCGATATTCGAATCACGAAATCGCAATGTGCGCGACAACGGCAACATTAGCGGCTCGACATTCGAAACTACAGTTTCCTGGTGAACGAGCTGGTGGTCACCTTTAATTCCTACAACCCATAGCTTGTCGCCGGCCGATACAGTTTCCGGGTTGAGTATCGCTTCTTTTACCGGCGTGTCGCCAATTGACGCCGGGTCATACGACACGATCGCGAGGTTGTGGAGCGGATGCAATTGTTCGACCCTTGCCTTGACTTCGAGCGAACCGGCAAACGTCACTGTTACATCGCCAATTGCCACCGGGACGGTATTGCGATCAACAACAACGTAGCCGCGCTCCTTGTCGACAATCAATCCGGTGCCATAGTAGTGACGATCTGCAACGCCTGACACGGTGTACGGCAAGTCGAACGTAACGACGACGAGAGACGGCGCTACTGTGCGCACACGCGGGTCATCGTACTTCGTCATCCGAGTACTACCTACTTTTGCTGGCAACGGTTCCGGCCCGGAGCCAAGATCACGACACGGCCATACGCCGGTTGTGTCATCGCGAGAACAACGCCGTGTAGGAAACCACACGCGATCCATTTCCATTGAACGGACAACAGTGCTCTTTGGGTTGTCCATCGTGACATATCGCACAAGTGCTCGACTGCCATCAGCCAGACCATCGAGAGCTGATTCCAGATCGTCTATGTTATCGATCTTGTTGCCGTCGAAATCAACGATAACCGCACCGCGCGGAATCGCAGCCTTGGAGAACAAATAACCTGGGTTTGCGACATACGCGCCCTGCACCGCTCGGTTGTAATGTCGCGCCTGTTGGTACGACAGGTTGTTGACAGTGCCGTCGCCAATCTCAATGAACTCGTTGGGGGAAATTGCGTGAAGATCGGACACCAGAATATTCTCAATGATACTGCGACCGCCGCGCTCTACTTCTACTTCAACTTCGTCGCCGACATGGTCGTCCAGCAACGCGGCAACCGGTATAAACTCGGTTACCAATTCGCCGTTGATTCGAAGCAGGATGTCCCCGGGCTCCAGCTTGCCTGCCGCTGGCGAATCGGGAATGACCTGCTCGACTGTCAACATGCCGGTCTGGTCGGGAAACAATGAACGTGCAATGCGCTCAGAATTTTCCGTAAGACCAAGACGCTTCAACTCATCGAACGCGTTGCGTTCGAACATGGTTTGCAACGTGCCGCGTGTTACTGGCTCACCTTTCTGTATTAGTTCAAGTGCCCGGTGAATACGGTCCAGCGGTAGAAAAAAGCTGCTCGCAGCAGAACTGTTCGCACCCGCATTGAGCGCGACAACCTCTCCGTCGATATTGACGACAGGAGACCCGGACGAGCCGCCGGAGGTGCCCGACGCCGCCTGGTAATAAAATGTATTGAAATCGTTGTACTTGCCGCGCCCATAGTCCGGCGCCTTGCGGTCGAGCCGCGCGATTGTGCCAGCCAGGATTGACAGTTGTTCGCCCGCATCATTGCCGATGACACGGATCTCCCGACCAATGCCAGCGCCATCCGGTACCAATGGCAGTTCCGTCGGCTCGATATAATGCAGATCGGCGGGATCGTAGCGGAAGAATCCGAAGTCGTGTACCGGGTCGCGATACACTGGTGTTAGCCGCACTTCCTCATTGTTAAGGAAAATCGCTTCGGCGACGACCGGGCCCGGTGTCACGACGTGGCGATTGGTCAGTATCAAACCGCGTTTTGCGTCGACAACGAACCCGGTTGCCTGGCTCGAGGAGTTCCACTCTGTATCGAACGCCCGTGTACTATCAACTCGAATGGATACGACACCTGATGATATGCGTTCGAGCGTGTCCGTCCAGGCCGTGTTCTCCGCACCGGCCGCATAGTTCGTAACGGCAAGGCCCGCAAGCATTACCAACATTCTTCCTTGTTTCATAGGTGTCCTGGTTCGAAAGGCGATCTGCAATACTATCTGGACTGGGCTATCGCACGCCGGTTCCCTATTTAAGCAGATTAATCCGCCTGCCGCGTGAACTTGAGGTCAAGATGCCGGGCCGCTTTAACATCATCCAGGCGACGGACGGGCATTGTATACGGCGCTTCTTTGAAGCTCTTGCCGTCTTCACTCGCCTCGCGCGCAATTGTGAGCATTGCATCGACGAAGTTGTCCAACGTCTCCTTACTTTCGGTCTCCGTTGGTTCGATCAGCAAGCACTCGGGTACTAACAGCGGAAAATACGTGGTCGGCGCGTGATAGTTATGATCGAGCAGTGCTTTGGCAACATCCATAGCCGTCAGATGGAGTGTTTTGGCCTCGTGTCGAAGCGAAATAATGAACTCGTGACTGGCACGACGGGTCGGAAATGCGAGTTCAAAGCCGGCATCACGAAGTCGCGCCTGCAGGTAATTGGCGTTAAGCGTCGCGTATTCGGCCAGCCGACGCATGCCATCTCGACCAACCATGCGCATGTACACATAGGCGCGCAACAGAACGCCAGCATTGCCCATGAAACCCGACAGCCGACCAATTGATTGAGGCATGTCGTCCTCGGTCAACCAGTCATAGAAATCATCGCCATCCCGCTGCCCTTTTGTAACCACAGGAACCGGCATGAATGGCAGTAAGCGGTCGTTTACACCGATCGCGCCCGAGCCCGGCCCGCCGCCGCCGTGCGGCGTCGAAAAGGTCTTGTGCAAATTCATGTGAATAACGTCAAAGCCCATATCGCCGGGGCGAACCTTGCCGCAGATCGCGTTGAGGTTTGCACCGTCATAATAGAGAAGGCCGCCTGCATCGCGGACGATGTCCTCGACTTTGATGATGTCGCGCTCGAACACGCCCAGCGTCGACGGATTCGTCAGCATGATGCCAGCCGTTTTCGGCCCAACAACTGCCTTTAACGCCTCGATATCGATGTCGCCCTCACTTCCCGTTGGCACTTCCACAGCGACGCAACCACACATCGTTGCTGTCGCGGGATTGGTGCCATGAGCCGCATCGGGAACAATGATCTCGTTCCTTTCGAGGTCACCCTGTGCACGGTGATACGCCTGGATCATTGCAACACCCGCCAGCTCGCCTTGCGCGCCGGCCATCGGTGTCAGCGATACGCCCTTCATGCCAGTCACTTCCATGAGCATTTCCTGTAGCTCATGCATGCATTGCAGGAAGCCCTGACCGTGACTCACCGGACCCAGAGGATGCCTTCCCGCAAATCCCGGCAGCAATGCCAATGCATTGCAGGCGCGAGGGTTGTACTTCATCGTGCAGGAACCAAGCGGATAAAACTGAGTATCGATTGAGAAGTTCTTCTGAGAAAGGCGCGTGTAGTGCCGCACAACCTGAAGCTCGGAAGCCTCGGGCAAGCCCGGCCTATCCTCTCTCAGCAGTGATGCCGGAATATCGGTTTCATTCGTCGCAACGGGTGCCTGCGCGAATGCCCTGCGGCCACCGCGTGATTTTTCGAATATTAAAGTACTCATTGGTACTCCGAAATGTCGATGCCCAGCGCACGCAGTGCGGCGTCATAGTCGGGTTCTTTAGTGATGTCTTCAATTTGTTCGTGGTGCACGACGGTGTTGTTCTCGTCCAGAACGACGACTGCTCGCGAGAACATGCCCGCAAGTGGCCCATCGACGATCTGTACGCCATAGTTTTCGCCAAACCCGGCATGACGAATTGCGGACAGACCGATCACGTTCTTGAGTTCATTTTGCTCGGCGAAGCGGGCATGGGCGAACGGCAGGTCATAAGAGACCATAAGTGCCGCAACATCCTCGATACCGTCAAAGAACTGATCAAACTTGGTAACGGACGTTGCACACACTGGCCTGTCAATGCTGACGAAAATATTCATGACCTTGCGCATGCCGGTCCAGTTTGCCAACGTTACGTTTTGCAGCTTCGTGTTCACGAGCGATACGTCCGGTGCGTGGCTGCCTATCGTAGGCAAATCACCGAACGTCTGAAAGAACGTGTTTTCGAATTTGACTCTTGGCATTCGTTGTTCAGGCTTAACGCCCGGCCTCCGTGGAAAAAATTTCTTCTACCGCAGCGATGAACGTATCAAGATCTGACTCGGTTTTGGTTTCAGTTGCACACACCAGCAACGCATCGCCCAAATCCGGGGAGGTCGCGGACAGATCGAGGCCGCCGAGTATGTCCTTGCTGGACAGTTTCTCCAGAACGGGCGCCACCGGCCGGTCAAGCTTCAACGCCACTTCGTGAAAGTGCGGGCTGTCGAACAGGCGCTCGATTCCGTCGATTGCCGTCAAACCACGTATCAAATGCGCCGTATTCTGGTATGACGCCTGCGCGACTTGCCGCAGACCCTCGTAGCCGAGCAACGACATGTAGATAGTGGCTGCCGTAACCATAAGGCCCTGGTTTGTACAGATATTGGACGTTGCCTTGGACCGCCGGATGTGCTGCTCGCGAGCTTGTAACGTCAGCGTGAATCCGTAGTCACCGTTAAGGTCGGTTGTCCGTCCAACGATGCGGCCAGGCATTTGCCGAACCTCTTTTTGTTTGCATGTCATGAAACCAAAATACGGCCCACCCGATGACAACGGCACGCCCAGTGGTTGCCCCTCGCCAATGGCGATGTCGGCGCCTGCCTCACCCCAATGTCCAGGTGCCTTCAGCAACGCAAGTGATGTCGGGTTAACAATTGCAATAACGAGTGCACCCATTTGTTGTGCCCAGTCTGTCAGTCGATCTACGTCTTCCAACGTTCCGAAGAAGCTCGGTTGTTGAATGACGAGCGCGACGGGCGGCTCGCTATTGTCGAGTGGATCTGCGGTGTTGCCATTTTTGCTATCCATCGCCAGGCGCTCGAAGCGGATGTTCTGGCTACCTGCGATGGCCGTCGCCACTTTTTCATAGGTTGGGTTTACGCCCGGAGCGAGCAGCACACGACCCGATTTGTTTTTACGATTGCTGCGAACCGCCATTAACGCTGCTTCGGCCAACGCCGAGGCACCGTCGTAGAGCGAGGCGTTGCTGACATCCAGTCCCGTTAGCTCGGTGATCATCGTCTGATATTCGTAGATCGTCTGCAGCGTGCCCTGGCTTGCCTCCGCCTGATACGGCGTATAAGCGCTGTAATACTCCCCGCGCGTCGCAATGTCCCAGACGGCCGTCGGTATATGGTGCTCGTAGGCACCCGCACCTATAAAACACAACGGCGCGCCGTCCTTGGCCGCTCGATCGCGCATCAGCCTCACGATCTGCATTTCATTGAGCGCCTGCGGTACGCCATCGAGCGAATCGATCAGCAGATCTGCCGGTATTTCGTCAAAGAGCGTGTCCAGATCAGGCGCACCGATTGCCTTGAGCATTTCCTCGGTGTCTTTCTCAGTGTGCGGGATAAAAGGCATCAGGCGTCTTCTTGATCCAGTAGCTCCTGGTAGGTGTCCGGAGTCATCAATGCAGATTCATCGATACTCTCGTTTGGCTGTATCCTGACGATCCATCCATCACCGTACGGATCCGCGTTGATCTTCTCGGGGTCGTCGGCAAGCTCCTCGTTGACCGCAACGATTGAACCATCGATTGGCGCATACACGTCGGATGCTGCTTTCACCGATTCGACAACAGCCATATCTCCGCCGCTATCAACGTCTTGCCCAACCTCTGGCAATTCAACATAGACGAGGTCGCCGAGTGCAGATTGCGCGTGGTCGGTAACACCCACTGTCACGCTACCGTCGTTTTCGCGCCGCAGCCACTCATGTTCACTCGTGTACAACAAGTCTCCGGGTAATTCACTCATTGTTTCTTCTCCTGGTAAGGATTTCTAAATATCGATCCGTATCTGTCCATTACGAACGAACGGTGTCTTAACGATCCGCGCATTCAGCAGTTTGCCGCGCACATCAACTTGCGCACTCTCATAGTCGCCCGCAGGCACGCGAGCCAGGGCGATAGACCGCCCGATCGTTGGCGAAAACCCGCCACTCGTTATTTCGCCCTCGCCGACGCCTTCGACAACGACGCGCTGATGGTTACGCAGAACGCCCTTGTCCTCGAGCAACAAGCCGACGAAACGTTGCTTCGTTGAATCCGCCCGCAGAGCTTCCAGCGGGCCACGACCGATAAAGTCGCGATCATCAGGATCCCACGCGATCGTCCAACTCAGCCCTGCCTCGAGTGGCAAGACCGATTCGTCCATGTCAGAGCCGTAGAGGTTCATTGCCGCCTCGAGACGCAGTGTGTCTCGTGCTCCAAGTCCGCATGGGGCAACACCGGCAGCCAGCAACTGGTCCCAAACAGCCGGCGCCTTCTCCGCCGGCATCACTATTTCCCAACCGTCCTCGCCCGTGTACCCGGTTCGGGCAACAAACAAATCACCGGCTTCCATGCCAGTGAATAATTTAAGCGCGAGTGCTTGTTCTCGCCACTGCGCATCGATACAAGTTGCAGCCAATTCACGGGCCTCGGGTCCCTGAACGGCTATCATCGCGAGTTCCGCGCGCTCATCTGCCTCTACGTCGTATCCTTTGGCGTGTTTTCGAATCCAGGCGAGGTCTTTGTCACGCGTTGCCGCGTTCACAATCATGCGAAACCAGGTCTCGCCGAGGAAATAGACAATGAGGTCATCGATAACACCACCCTGCTCGTTCAACATGCAGGTATAGAGCGCCTTGCCGTGAACCTGAAGTTTGGCGACATCATTGGCCAACAGATTGCGCAGGAAGTCACGCACACGCTCGCCGCGCAAATCGACGATGGTCATGTGGGAAACATCGAACATTCCTGCGCGTTTTCTGACCGCGTGATGCTCTTCTTTTTGCGAACCGTAGTGCAATGGCATATCCCAACCACCGAAATCAACGATCCGCGCACCAGCCTCTGCGTGCTTATCGTACAAGGGCGTTTTTGATCCCATAACATTTCTCTCGGACCTATAAAAAAGGGGCGGCAGACCTTACGGCCTGCCGCCCCTCTGTCCTTCAAAACCTGAGAGATCAATGGCATCTAGCCACTTACCCCTTCGGTGGGCCCGTTTCAGGCCACTCTCCAGAGCCAATCAGCGATGACAGTCCTTCTGCCTGAGCGTTTCCGGGCGAGTTGCGCCTTCGGCGCCCCGTTCTAGACGAGGTCTCTTCTGCAGCCGCTATTGATTGGTGCGGGCAATCATAGCCAATGCGACCGCCGGTTGCCAGCCAGCTTGCGGCCAGTGACAATGCGCAAGGGATTTGCTTCTGGGAAAAGGCATGAACATCGCTCGCATCGCTTTCATCACACTGATTCTGGGCTGCGCACAACTTGTGCATGCAACAGCCGCGGAGGACTTCTCGGCCCTACTCGATGAGGCATGGGAGTGGCAACTCGCACAAAACCCGACGATGGCATCGCAACTTGGGGATCGTCGCTATAACGATCAATGGCCGGACAATAGTCTTGGGGCAATTGAGGCCCGGCGAAAAGAAACTCGCGAGTTCCTGAATCGCACCTATGCAATCGACCGCGCCGCGCTCTCGGCGGACGATCAGCTTAACCACGATCTGTTTCGGCGCGGACTGCAGGACAGCATCGACCTGGCAACTTTCAATGGCCACCTGATGCCGTTCAGCCAGCGCGGCGGCGTTCAGAACCTGGAAAACACGACCTCCTATCTCAGGTTCTCAACGATTCAGGACTATGACGACTGGCTTGCCCGTATGGGCAAAGTCGATGACGTAATCGACGAGACGATCGCCCGGGCCGAAAAAGGTCGCAAGTCCGGCTACATGTCGCCGAAGATTTTGATGCAACGTATCCCGGAACAGATCGCAGCGCAGCTTGTGGACGACGCCGAAGCAAGCCCTTTTTTCAAGATATTTGAGGAGTTGCCTGACACCATCCCGGCCGCCGATCAGGCCCGACTGAAGGCAACAGCACGCAGCACGATCGATGAAACTGTTTTGCCTGCGTACCGCAAACTCGCCCGCTATTTTTCTAAGACGTATTTGCCTGCCAGCCGCGAAAGCATCGGTTTGTCTGATTTGCCGAATGGTGAGAAATGGTACGAAGCGCAGGCGCGAAGATATACAACGACAAGGATGACGCCGGACGAGATCCACCGGCTCGGCTTATCTGAAGTAAAGCGACTACGCGATGAAATGCAGGTCATTATTGACGACCTGGACTTCGGTGGCGGCTTCCAGGACTTCCTCGTTTTTCTGCGTACCGACCCGCAATTTTATTTTGATAACCCGGAAGACCTCTACGAGTCGTATCTCGCAACAAGCAAGCGTATAGACCCGGAGCTCGTGACCCAGTTCGGGAAGTTGCCACGGATGCCTTACGGCGTTAAGCCGATTCCGGATGCGATTGCGCCAGATACGACAACTGCCTATTACTCTCGCCCGGCGGCTGATGGCAGCCGCGCTGGCACGTATTGGGTAAACCTCTACAAGCCGGAAGTGCGTCCCAAGTATGAGATCGAGGTCCTGACCGTCCACGAAGCAATGCCGGGCCATCACTTGCAGATTGCCTTGCAACAAGAACTCCGTGGCCTGCCGAACTTCCGACGCTACGCCGGCTTCACAGCTTTCGTCGAAGGCTGGGGACTCTACAGCGAGAGCCTGGGCTACGACCTCGGCCTTTATGAAGACCCGTACTCGGAGTTCGGTGCACTAACCTACGAAATGTGGCGTGCTGTGAGGCTCGTTGTAGATACTGGCATCCACTACAAAGGCTGGACACGTCAGCAGGCCATCGATTTCTTTATGGACAATGCGGCAAAGACTGAACTCGACATTATTAATGAGATCGATCGCTACATTTCCATGCCCGGGCAAGCGCTTGCGTACAAGATCGGTCAGCTGAAGATCAAGTCACTTCGTCAGAACGCGGAAATAGCCCTCGGCGATAAGTTTGACGTGCGCGCATTTCACGACGAATTGCTTGGTGGCGGCGCTTTACCGCTCGACATCCTGCAACAACGAATGGATGCGTGGTTGCAAGGACAATTGCAGTAGCTTGCTGCCGAAGTCGTCTACGTATTGAACGCCAAAGACGTCTGCCGCTCAGACGCAAACTCTCGGCGTGCCAGTCGTGCTCGTTGGAGTGGCGCCGCGTCTGCTTCGAAGACCTCATCAATACGTGCTATCCGTGTCGCCAGACCAGTGCAGTTTGCGATTTGGATGTTCAGGCCGGGTCGCGCGTTCATTTCCAGAATAAGTGCCCCAAGACTGCGGTCGATGACCATATCGACGCCCAGGTAGCCCAATTCCGTAACTTCGTAACAACGTGCCGCCGACTCAAGTATGAAATCCCAGTGAGGAATAGACAGTCCCGCGACTAGCGCGCCGGTATCCGGATGCTCTTCCACAATATCGTTCTGCAGTACGCCAGCGAGTGTTTCCCCGGTACTCATATCGATGCCCGCGCCTACCGCACCCTGATGCAGATTGGCTTTGCCGTCAGATGCCCGCGTTGGCAAGCGCACCATTGCCATGGCGGGATAACCTCGATAAACGATAACGCGAATATCCGGCACGCCCTGGTAACTCACTTCGGCGAAAATCGGATCGAAGTTCACACAGTATTCGATGAGCGCCTTATCCGGATTACCGCTAAGGCTGTACTGGCCGCTGACAATATTGGATATGTGGTGGGAGATTTCGGCTGTGGATATCAACACGCCGCTGGCGAGGCGAAACGAGTCTCGCTTGCGGCTACTGCGTCCCGTCACGACAAGAATGCCGTCTCCACCACTGCCCTGCGCTGGCTTGACAACGAAGCTACTGCGCTCGCCAACAATGTCGGTGAAATTCCGGACTTCTCCCTGATTGGTAATCATGCCGTAAAGCTCAGGCACGGCCATTCCGGCCTCAGTTGCGAGCTCTTTGGTTAACGCTTTGTCGTCAACGCGCGGGTAAAAACGGCGCGGATTGAGTCGCATGATGTAGTCAGCATTGCGCTCATTAAGCCCTAGCACGCCCTCCGCCCTTAGTTTCTTGGCCGTTGCAAACATCAATGCTCCATCAATGCCTTAAAGCGATTGAGTTCCAACAGACGATAGCCGGTGTAGCGACCCGCTAGCACTACCAGCGACAGCACAACGAGAAGCAGTTCGGGGAAGGTAAACAAAAGATGTTCGAGCCACGAGAACCCCATAAACACGTACGCGGCGACAGCAACAATCAAACTGCCAAAACCAGCGCGCATCGCATCAACTGCGCCACGCTCCTCCCAAACGACTGACATGCGCTCAATGGTCATTGCGATAATGACCATCGGGAATAACGCGACCGACAACCCGGTTTCCATGCCGAGCCGATGCGATACCAGGCTGATCATCAACATCAGGATTACGACAATAATTAGTACGGCGCTTAACCTCGGCACAAGCAGCAAACGCAGTCGCTCCAACAGGAAACGAATACTCAGCCCCAGCGTCACCAGCAACGTGAACAAAATGACGCCCCAGAGCAGTTGAGTCTCGCGAAACGCAAGCGCGATCAGAACCGGCATAAAGGTACCGAACGCATCGATGCCGACCATGTTGCGCAAGACAACCATGACAAGAGCACCGATTGGAATCATGAGTAGCACGCTGTAAACCGCCTGCGTCTGAATAGGCAGGCTGTACAGCGAAAAGTCGATCATCGTCGCGCCTTGCTGCGCAACCTGAGTTTCAGCGATCGCGACAGCAGCGAGGTGGTTTTCCTGAACGGCAAAATCCACCTCGACATTACTGCCACCTTCGACGCTAATCAGCGGTTCGTTGCCACGCCACCATATAAAGAATCGCTCGGGCAAATGCTCTTCGCCAGTCAGCGGATCGAAGTAGCGCCAGCGGTCACCATCATGTACCTCAAGCCATGTTATCGGAACTGCGCTGCGCAACCGACCCTGCAGCTCGAAACCATGAATCATGCGAGCTGGTATTCGCGCCGACGCAAGAATGGTCGTCATGCTTTCGACAAATTCGGCACGCGTATCCGCATTCGATAACAACAGCTCGATATTCGGTCCCGGCGACGCATCGTTCATCCGCCGCAAGAGCTCGGCAGTAAATGATGCAGTATCGGCCGACTGTTCTTTTACATCGGCCACGATGACATCGACCGCGGTCCTGAATGGCTCGTTTATAACGGGTGGCGGTGGGAATGGCGGTGTCGTGTCTGACTGATCGCTTCTGGAGTCTTCGTAAACTGAAATTCGGTAGTAAATGCGCTGCTGGCCGTCTGCGCGTCGAATAGCCCATTGAGCTTCGCGCCCACCGCTACCGTAGTTGAGGCTGAAACCGTAGCCACGTGATACCGAGTTCTCATTGAGCATGCGAAACCCCGGTGTCAGCGTCGGGATATGCAGATTTACTTTGATCGAACCCGGGCCGCTATCGAAACCAATTGACGATTCGATCGTCCAGACCGGTGTTTGCAGGTCTTTGCTTACAGGAAAGCCGAGCACCTGCCACTTGTAGCCGAAAATCGATAAGCCAACGATCGCAAAGAATGCAGCCAGGCCATACACGTATTGCTGCTTCATCGACCAACCCCAAGCGCAACCTTTACGGCACGGTCTCTTACAGGACCGCTGTTATTGAAAAGCCGCATTCCGATTACGCGTAATTCCCGAACCAGAGTGGAGTCTGTCGCAAACAAACGATTGAGACCAGTCATAAGATGCATCATTTGCGCGTTTTCACCCTTACGCTCACGCTCATAGCGCCTCAACACCGGACGATCGCCAGGACATTCGTCCTTAGCCAGTGCCGTACTGATAACCTGCGCAAGAACCGCCGCATCCTGAAGCCCAAGGTTAGCACCCTGCCCTGCCAGCGGATGAACGGCATGTGCCGCATCGCCTATCAGTGCGATGCCCGGCAGCACGTATTTTTCCGCATGTCGTGCGACCAACGGAAACGCCCCGCGCGGTCCCGCTACGGTTAATGCACCCAGCACGTAATCAGATGCTGCGCTCAGCATCTCACCCAGCTCTTCATCGGTGGCAGTCAAAGCCTGTTCGGCTATGTCTTGACCGGTCGACCAGACGACCGAAATGCGCCCATCAGCAAGCGGCAACATACCCAACGGGCCATCCCGCAGGAACCGCTGCCACGCTGTATTTTGATGAGGTTTCTCGGGAGTGAGGTGTGTAACGATTGCAGACTGTCCATAGGGCCAGTCACGCGTAGATATGGCAACGCTCTTTCGCACGAAAGACCGCGCACCATCGGCACCAATAACAAGGTCGGCGTCGAAATTTCGATTCTCGATTGCAACGCGGTATTTCTGTCCGTTTTCCTCTAGTGCACTGATTGGTGCTTCAAAAAGGAGTTCGGCGTCGCTGTTGTCGAGCACATTGAGCAGCGCTTGCTGTAAGAGCACGTTCTCGACAATAAAACCCAGCTGCGGCACAGCGAATTCCGCAGCATCGAAACTGAGCGCAGCGGAACTATCAGCATGACCAGACTCGTCCCACACGCGCATGCGATCGTAAGCACCGACCCTGGCGCCCTGCACGAACTCCCATGCGCCGACTGACTCGAGGAGCGCAGCCGAACCCAGCGCAACAGCCGATACTCTCAAGGCAACATCATCGTCCGCGCTGAAAACTGGCCTGGCCGCGGCATCAATTACGGTTAGACGAAGCCGGTTACTTTGCGGGCTCTTCGCAAGTAGAGCAGCAGCGGTCAGCCCGGTAATACCGGCGCCGACAATTACGACATCGAATGTCTTGTTCACGACAGCGGTACCCCACGCGACAGTCGTGGCAAATGGCCTGCAAGTCCCATCGTATGCTTGGCGAACAGCGACCGAACGCCGGGAACCAGGTCAAACCCGACCATACCAACGTCGCGTAACAGGCGCACGGGCGGGCTGGAACTATTGAACAGGCGAACGATACCGTCCGTGAAACCCACGAGCTTTTTCTGGTCACTACTACGCCACTTCGCATACCGCCCGAGCAATTCGGCACTGCCGATGTCCGCCGTGTTGCTTGATTCGTGCAACGTATCTGCAATGCAATCGCATAGCGCCGCAACGTCGCGTAAGCCCAGGTTGAATCCTTGCGCTGCGACCGGATGAAGACCATGCGCCGCGTTGCCAACCAGGACAGCCCGTTGCGCAGTGAGTCGCAATGCCTTGCTCAACACCAGTGGGTATGCCGCTCGCTTGCCTACTTTGGAAAATGACCCGAGCCGATAACCAAAGGCTTGCTGCATCTCTGCCAGGAACACCTGATCGTCGAGCCCGAGAACACGATCGGCCTCTTGTTCCGACACGGTCCAGACGAATCCCGCCCGTTCGTCCACAACCGGAAGCAACGCGAGCGGTCCATTGGCCGTGAATCGCTCGTAGGCACAATTATTAAGCGGCTTTTCTGTTAGCAAATTACCAATTACCGCGCGCTGGCCGTAGGCGACGTGCTTCGCCGTGATGCCAAGCATCTCGCGTACCGTTGAATTCGCGCCATCTGCGGCGACGAGAAGGTTGCATGATATGTCGCCACGCTTGCCACAATCGTCTTCGATGGTGACCGATACTGTGCCGGAGCCGGAATTAGCAGCGACTATGCGGGCGGGACAGAGAACTTCCAGCGACGCAACATTTTCAAGGGCGGACTGCAATACGCCACCAAGCACCCTATTAATAACGACGTAGCCCAGCGCCTCTACGCCCTGCTCCTCTGCGTCGATGTGAGAGAAACCAAACCGCCCTTTATCGGAAACATGAATGCTCGAAATCGGTGTCGCAGCGGCGGCGATTTCGCGCCACAGGTCCATAGCCTTAAACATACGTTGCGTACTGCGCGACAGCGCCGTTGATCGATCATCGAAGCTGGGTTGCGACATTGATGTTCGGGCAACCGGCTCGACGATCGCAACACGCAGACCCAGCGGCTCGAGCGCCAGTGCAAGGCTCGAACCGATCATTCCGCCGCCAGCGATGACGATATCGTAGTGGTTGTCGCAGCGCGCGTTGCCCATTAGCGCTGCATCAGAGCTTCGATGTCGTCAGGGTCTTTCACAAGCGATTTGCTGAGGACATCTGGCCCGTTACTGGTAACCGCAACGTCGTCTTCGATACGAACACCGATATTGTGCCAGCGCTTGGGAATCTTGCGGCTTGCCGGAATATAGATACCTGGCTCGACAGTTGTAACCATGCCAGCCTCGAGCAACCGCCACTCATCACCAACCTTGTAATCGCCGACGTCATGCACATCCATGCCAAGCCAATGGCCAGTGCGGTGGTTGAAATATTCCTTGCACGCACCGTCTTTGATCAACTTCGGCAATGGGCCTTCGAGCAGCCCAATCTTCTTCAGGCCTTTGGTAATGACCCTGACCGCCGCATTGTGTGGCTCGTCCCAATGGTTGCCCTTGCGCGTCATCTCGATCGCAGCAAGTTGTGCTTCAAGAACGATCTCGTACACAGCGCGCTGTTCAGGACTAAAGCGGCCATTAACCGGTATTGTTCGTGTGATGTCTGACGCGTAATAGTCAAGCTCGCAGCCAGCATCGATCAGCAGCAGATCACCATCCTCAAGTTGCGCATTGTTGTCCACATAATGCAGCGTACAGGCGTTTGCGCCCGCTCCGACGATCGGGCTGTAAGCATTCCCTGCATTGTGTCGACGAAACTCGTGGATAAACTCAGCCTCGACCTCGTACTCGAACATCCCGGGCTGCGTGACCTGCATTGCGCGTATGTGTGCTTTCGCCGAAATCTTGGCCGCCTTGCGCATCGCAGAGATCTCGGATCGGCTCTTGAATAGACGCATATCGTGCAGCAAATGATCGAGGGCAACGAATTCCTGTGGTGTGTGTGTGCCCTGTGACAAGTGCGCGCGCAGAGAGTTAACCCAGTCGGCCATCCGCGTATCGAACTCTGCGTACTGACCCATCGTGTAATAGACACGACTGCAGGACTCCATGATTCCCGGCAGGATGTCGTCAATATCGTCTATCGGAAATGCATCGTCCGCACCGTGTTCGCTAATAGCACCAGCCGGACCACAACGTTGTCCGTCCCAGCGCTCCTTCAGCTCGTCGCGATCGCGGCAGAACAACAGGTACTCGCCGCTGTCACGCCCAGGCGCTAATACCGCGACGGCATCCGGTTCCGCGAATCCGGTCAGGTAAAAGAAGTCGCTGTCCTGGCGAAACCGGTATTCAACATCACGACTCCGGCTGCGAACCGGCGCCGCCGGCAAGATCGCGATGCCGCCTTCTCCAACCATCTGCATCAGCTGCTTGCGGCGTCGAGTAAACTCCTTGTTATTCAATGTAAAACCTCCGCTTCAGCCTCTTCGGTATCATCGCCGGACGGCCGCCGTAAATCGGCAAGCTCTTCATACGTCAATTGTGTGGCAACGCGAAGGTACTCCACCAGCTCCGCGTAAGCCTCTTCATCCGATTCGTCGTCACCGTCGTCCTCAACGACTGCGCGCGTTAGCTGCAGCATGTCCTTAATGATGTCGGCAAGTGGTTCAGCCGCGAGCCGTTCTTTCAGGACCTCGCCGTGCTCGCTCGACACAAGCCCGTGCAAAAATCCTTCGCACCAGCGCGCCAGCGCATCTGTGCGCACAGATGTATTCTCCTGATCGTCGGGCAGCAACGGCTCGAACTCGGACAGCCGCTCCGAGAGTTGACGAAACGTAGACTCGAACAGGGTACTTAGCATGGATTCGCACTCGGCGCGCAGCGCATCAGCGTCATCTGTGCCCTCCAGCACCTGGGATAACCAGTCGAATCCCGCATCCGCGCCTGCAATGGAAAGCCGCCCCGACAATAGCCCGTGCGTCTGGGCCGCATCCCAGGTGGCCCCACAGCGCTTGAGCGCATCATCCAGCACATCGTGGTCAATTCCAAGGCTCATAATGGATCAATCCGAACAGTGTAAAAAGAGCGTAATGATCCCACGTAACGCGCAATCAGGCCATGCCGTCAGCATCCTGCAAAGATCGCGATTGATTCTGCGTGATCGCGTGTCTATATTGAGCCTATGGCTGACGATATCAATGTAACGTTTGAGCACGAATTGAAGCGACTCGAAAAGCGCGTGGATGCGCTCGTCCGTGTGTGTGATCAACTGCAGGACGAGAACAAGTCTCTGAAACAGCGCCAGGATGTCCTGACGTCTGAGCGCGCCAGCTTGCTGCAGAAGAACGAACAGGTGCGGGCGCGAGTCGAGGCAATGATCGGCAGGCTTAAAGCTATGGAGCAAGGATCCTGAATATGAAAGACCTCAACGCCCAGGTCAGTGTAAGAATTCTTGATAAGGAATATCAGATCGCATGTCCGTCAAGTGAACGCACTGACCTGCTCGACTCCGCCGAGATACTGAATTCAAAAATGCGTGAAATTCGCGATAGTGGCCGAGTTGTCGGGCTCGACCGTATTGCCGTCATGGCCGCACTAAACATGGCCAATGATCTTATTCATGCACAAGCTCGCGACCGGTTGCTTGATGGAGATCTTAGTGGCCGTTTAAAGATTATTTCCGAGCGCGTCGAGAGCGTGTTGGGCGAGTCTCAACAGCTGGAATTCTGACGCACTCGGCAGGAAAACCAAATTGGCGCCTCCTGCAGTGTTCGATACCGACCTGGATACCTTTCGACCCTAAATTTTTACCTCGGGGTCGCGCACTGTTGGCAGCATTTGAGCAGGGCCGCTATCGCGGCAAGCCTGTTGCTGTCACGGCTGACCCCACCTGTTGCTCCGGTTCGAGAGCGACGGTCTGTAACGGCACAGGCGGGAGGCGCTTTTGACTCAGGCAACTAATGCAACCGCACGGTTACGCAAACGCGGATTGCGCGCTCGTCGCCTCCTTGACGATCAAACTCGCATTCACGCGTCGCAAGTTATTGCAGAACGCATCGTTCATTCACACGAGTTTATGGCCTGCAACACGATTGCCTGCTACCTGTCCTCTTACGACGAAGTTGACACGAGCTTTATCATTGAGCGCGCCTGGCGCGCAAATAAGCGCATTTTTGCTCCGGTTGTTGCAGACAAGCACGGCATGTTTTTCCGGCAGTTGCTGCCCGAAACGCTCCTTGAGAAGAGTCGTTTCGATCTTTGGGAGCCTGTTGGCAGCCCGAGAATAGATGCCGGTCAAATTGATGTTGTCGTCACGCCAGTTGTTGCATTCGATGATGATTGTCATCGAATTGGAATGGGCGGCGGCTACTTCGACCGCTGCTTCTCATTTTTGAAGCACAGACGGCAGTGGTTACGGCCGAAACTGATGGGCGTCGCTTTTGATTGCCAAAAAATCGAGAAAATTGAGCCAAACCCTTGGGATATACGGCTTTACAGCGTAACAACAGACAGCCAATAGCGCGACGCATCGACGCAAACAGACCCAGGTCAGCGTAATTTTTGCCCCGAATTTTTCTGCATCCGATAACGTACGTCCGATTCTGGGCGCGACACTATTTTGAATGCACCCGGAAAAAAATCGCTAAGCAATTGTGCCAAAAATATTAAGCGTAACTGGAATTCACCCGCGACTTTTTTTCGTAAAGTAGCGAATCGTTCTTTTCTCAGCCGCGCACAGTGTTTTTCGCGAATTCCTAAAAACGTTAACAGCGTCACCTAAGTCGCTGGATTTTTGGGTTTTGTTGTATATACTCAACGCCGGGTACCCGACACGGAGAAACACAATGGCTACTAAGAAGAAGTCACGGAAAAAAGCTTCTAAGCGAAAAGTCGCGAAGAAGCGGAAAGTAACAGCAAGGAAAAAAGCTGCACCTAAGAAACGCGCAGCGAAAAAGAAAGTCACCAAACGCAAGGCTAAGAAAAAAGTAGCCAAGCGTAAGACGAAAAAGAAAGTCACCAAACGCAAGGCTAAGAAAAAAGTAGCCAAGCGTAAGACGAAACGTAAGACAAAGAAAAAGGCTAAGAAAAAAGTAGCCAAGCGTAAGACGAAGCGTAAGACGAAGAAAAAGGCTAAGAAAAAAGTAGCCAAGCGTAAGACGAAGCGTAAGACGAAGAAAAAGGCTAAGAAAAAAGTAGCCAAGCGTAAGACGAAGAAAAAGGCTAAAAGGAAGGTAGCCAAGCGTAAGACGAAACGTAAGACGAAGAAAAAGGCTTCCCGCAAACGGAAACGTTAGCCTTCAGCTGCTGGGAAGGTCAGTTTTCTTCCAAGCAAACACAAAGTGCCCGCTTCTGCGGGCACTTTTGTGTGCGACACGTCTAAATTTGTTGACCCATTTCGGTATACACTAGGCACCTCATATGGACGCCAAAGAGAAAAAACGCAGCGCTGCCAGAGCGTCACTCGAGTTTATTGAACCGGGGGTGGTCCTGGGAGTCGGCACCGGCTCAACTGTCAACGAGCTAATAGATCTACTGCCGACCGTAGCCGACCGCATCGACAAAGTGGTTTCAAGTTCCAGGGAGTCGACGACACTTCTGGAGCAAAAGGGCTTTGAAGTTTCCACGCTGAACGAAGTTGGCGACGTTGACATTTACATCGATGGCGCTGACGAAGCTACAAAACGCCTGCACCTGATCAAAGGCGGCGGCGGCGCCTTGACCCGCGAGAAAGTAATCGCAAACGCGGCAAGGCGTTTTGTTTGCATTGTGGACGAGACCAAAATAGTTGGCATGCTGGGCGAATTCCCCTTGCCTCTTGAGGTTTTGCCGATGGCTCAGGCATTCGTCGCCCGTAAACTTGTCAAGCTACGAGCACAGCCGATCTGGCGTGAGGGATTCGTTACTGACAATGGTAATCACATCCTCGATGTGCACGACATGCACATCGGTAACCCGCTAGAGATGGAAACCCGCTTAAATCAAATTCCCGGCATTATCACCGTTGGTCTGTTCGCACACCGCCCTGCTGACATCCTCCTGATCGCGGACGATAGCGGCATTCGGGAATTGCGCGCCTGATTCGCGGACGATTCGTTGCAAATAGTCTATTTCACGCTTGTCGCCGCGATTCTGTATCTCGGGGCCAACTGGATCGTTGATCGCATCGAAATCGCCGCGGGCCGGCGATTCAAATACCGTTCGCTGCTCTTCTTCGGCATCCTCCTAACCCTCGCATTGGTGAGTTTTAAGCTGATTAGCGTATATACGGGAAACCACTGATTTACAATATTATTGAGTTGGTTTAAATTTCCAGCAACGGTGTGCCTGCCGAACGGGGATATTCGGTACTCACGCCTGCCACAGTCGACCAGGGGAGACTGACGATGTCCGAGAATAACAATACCGGCGAAGACCAATCGCCGGATCCCGACCAGGAGCAAATTCCATTGATGCAACGGGTGCTCGATAACCCGTTTTTGCTGCTGGTTCTTGGCATCGCTATGCCAGCGGTGTTTTATATCATTTGGGGGATCATCGAGATTACCCAAATTCCGATAGCGGATTAAGGGGACCACATCATGGCCATTTCACCGCCGAGTGAACGCATCTGGTGGCGTCAGCCTATCGCCAAGGTCGAGCTGATCTGGATAGTCGTCGCCTTCCTTTGGGGCCTCACCATGTTCTTCATGATGATCTATTGGCATGGGGCTGGAGAGCAAAATCTCTCCAGTGAGGCCTATCAGATCAAACCGCAGCGATTTGCCGAACATGCGCAGGAAATGATCGATGAATTCCAGGTAGGTGAGGAAGCTGGTTTTCCGGTCGTTCATCCGCCACCCGGCAGTGACGTATATCTAATAGCAAGATTGTGGCAATGGTGGCCAATTCTGGAGCTGGAAAAAGACCAGAGCTACCGCTTGCACATGTCTTCAATGGACTGGCAACACGGATTCTCGTTACAGCCCATCAATATCAATGTTCAGGTTCACCCCGGGTACGACATAGTCGTGACGGTCAAGCCCGATAAAACGGGTGAGTTTGGTGTTGTCTGTAACGAATTCTGTGGAATCGGCCACCACACGATGGTAGGTAAAATCTACGTTGTCGAGTAAGGGGTAGAAATCATGAGCAAACTTTTCGATTATCGTACCTGCCCGACAACCGGTCTGAAAGTTGACCGGGCAGCTGAGAAACTTATCAAGGCAAATGCCGTCGCCGCTGTCGTGTTTCTTGCGATCGGTGGGCTGTTTGGCCTGTCGGTCGCATTGACTCGCTGGCCAGCCGTTCATTTTCTTCCAGCAGACTGGTTTTACCTGGCACTGACTGCCCACGGCCTTGACGTACTGCTGGTTTGGTGCATCTTCTTCGAAATGGCGGTTTTGTATTTCGCCTCGGCGATACTCTTGAACTCAAGATTGGCCGGTCCCAAATGGGCCTGGGCCGGGTTCGGGATGATGCTTGTTGGTGCATTGATTACGAATGTCGTGGTCTTGCAAGGCGGGTCGAGCGTCATGTTCACCTCGTATGTGCCGATGATGGCGGAACCTGGCTTCTATCTGGGCATCATCTTGTTTGCGGTCGGGGCGCTGATCGGTTGCGGTGTCTTCTTCGGCACTCTTGTGATCGCGAAACGGGATAAGACCTATGAAGGGTCAGTTCCGCTGGTTACGTTCGGTGCATTAACTGCAGCGATCATTGCGGTGTTCACGATCGCCTCGGGTGCCATCATTCTGATACCGACATTTCTCTGGTCGGTCGGCCTCGTCAGCCATATTGACCCGCTGGTCTACAAGACCATCTGGTGGGCGATGGGGCATTCATCACAACAGATTAACGTCGCTGCACATGTTTCAGTCTGGTATGCGATAGCTGCGATGGTGTTTGGCGCCAAACCACTGTCAGAGAAGATCAGCCGCATGGCGTTCCTCATGTACATCCTGTTCCTGCAACTCGCGAGTGCTCACCACCTGTTGGTCGAGCCGGGACTGAGTTCGGAATGGAAGATTTTCAACACGAGTTATGCGATGTACCTGGCTGTACTTGGCAGCATGATTCACGGCATGAGCGTACCTGGCGCGATCGAGGCGGCGCAGCGTGGGCGCGGGCTCACCAAGGGCATGTTCGAGTGGCTGCGCAAGGCGCCATGGGGTAATCCTGCGTTTTCCGGCATGTTCATGTCGCTCGTGTTCTTCGGCTTTATTGGCGGTATTTCCGGCGTCGTGATGGGTACCGAACAGATCAACCTGATCATGCACAACACCTTGTATGTACCGGGTCACTTCCACGGCACCGTGGTGGCGGGAACGACACTCGCATTCATGGCGATAACGTACCTTCTCGTACCATTGATCTTCCGCCGTGAACTCGTAATGAAGAGAGTCGCGAGGTGGCAGCCGTATGTATTCGGTATCGGTGTTGCAGGCATCTCAATATTCATGATGGGTGCGGGAACACTCGGTGTGTCACGACGACACTGGGATATGACGTTCGCGGATGCCATATTGCCGTTCGACTATCCGTCGGCGGCCTATTTGATGATGGGCCTTAACGGCATATTCGCGATAATGGCGGCAATTGGTGGCCTCATGTATGTCGTGGTTGTAGTTGGCTCAGTCTTTTTCGGCAAGAAACTCGCCGAGGATGAGAAGCCCGAGTATCCCGAAGTTCCACCAGAGTCTGCCGCAGTAAGTCACTATGGCAGTACTGAGTCGTTGAAGATTCCAGGCACGGTATTCCTGGTCTCAATCTTCTTTGTAGCATTTGTCTTGTATTACTTCGTGAACTGGAAGTACCTGTCTGAGATCTGGCCATTAAGCTAGCCGGAAAGCTGACCAGAACGCGTGCTGCTGCCGTATTCGGCGCTCTCACCCTTGCGGGGGTGGCAGCGCCGATAGCAGCACAGCAGGACTACGACCGAGAAGCCGCCCTGGCCATCAGCCAGGGCGCGCTCGGTAATACGATCGGCGACTACACGTTTCGGGATGTAAAAGGTCAGACTTTTTCCCTGCAGTCGCTGCGCGGCAAGCCACTCGTCATCAGTCTCATTTACACCAGTTGCCACCACGTGTGCCCTGTTATTACCACGAATATCGAAAAACACGCCGACATCGCCCATGAAGCACTTGGCGAGGACGCGTTCTCGATTATCTCCATCGGTTTCGACTGGCAGGTGGATACTCCGGACCGAATGCGCATGTATGCATCGGGAAAAGGCATTGATACGCCCAACTGGCACTTCCTGAGTTCTGACGAACCGACCGTTGCGGCCATCAGTAAGGACGTAGGGTTTCAGTTCTTCGCGACGGCCAAAGGCTTTGACCATTTGTCACAGACAACCATTGTCGATGCAGACGGCAAAGTGTACCGGCAGATATACGGCCAGGACTTCGACGCGCCTTCATTTGTGGAACCGCTGAAAGAGCTGGTGTTCGACACGCCACGAGACGCGGGCATTGTCGACCACTGGGTGGACACTTTTAAGTTATTCTGTACGGTCTATGATCCCAATAGTGGCCGTTACAAATTCGACTACTCCATTTTCATGACGATACTGGTAGGCGCGCTCTGCCTCGGTGCCATTCTGTTATTTGTCATTACCGAGTGGCGCCGCGCGCGATGACTGGCATTAGATGGCGTTCCTGAAACGCATTATTCGACTACTGTTTGCGCGCGCCGAGACGGTCTTTGACTGGAGCTTCGGGCAGCGCAACAGCCCGCTCGCCAATCTGGGGGCGTTGGGCTGGTATTTCTTCTGGATAGTCGCGGCTACCGGCATCTACCTGTACCTGTTCTTTGATACCGGCATCACCGACGCGTACACATCCGTCGAATATATAACGCACGACCAATGGTACGCGGCTGGCGTCATGCGCAGCCTTCACCGTTACGCTTCCGATGCGCTCGTTATTGTCATGTTCCTGCACATACTCCGTGAATTTTCATTGGACCGGCTGCGCGGCAGGCGGTTTTTCGCCTGGATAACCGGCGTGCCATTGATCTGGTTCGTGTACATGTGCGGTATCACCGGCTACTGGCTGGTGTGGGACAAGCTGGCCCAGTACATTGCCATTGCGACCACCGAGTGGTTCGACACACTGCCGTTTTTTGGCGAGCCCATCGCGAACAACTTTCTTAACAGCACAACCCTTGGTGGTCGGTTTTTCACACTTATGGTGTTCATGCACATTTTCGCGCCGCTGTTCATGCTGTTTCTGATGTGGCTGCATATCCAGCGACACGCCAGGGCTCGGGTGAATCCACCACGACCACTTGCATTGGGTACTGCGATAAGCCTGCTCGTCCTTTCCCTCGTCTACCCGGCCGTCAGCCAGGGGCCCGCCGACCTCGACGTCGTTCCCGCAGCCCTTAACCTCGACTGGTATTACCTCGCCGCATATCCGATTCTCGATTTCATTCCGGGCGGCCAGCTGTGGCTGATTCTGGTTGGTGGCTCGATATTCCTGTCACTGCTTCCCTGGATACCACCGAAAAAGTCGACGCCACCGGCTGTGGTCAATCTAGACAACTGCAACGGCTGCGCCCGCTGCGCTGAAGATTGCCCATTCAGTGCTATCACCATGGAGCCACGCAGTGACGGCGCGGCGTATGACACTGAAGCTGTCGTCAATGAAAGTCACTGCATGAGTTGTGGACTTTGTGTCGGCGCATGCCCGACCGCCACGCCGTTCCGACGCGCGACAGCCATCGTGGCAGGCATTGAGTTACCGGATCAGCCGATGTCTGAATTGCGAGAACGCACGCTAGAAGCTTCCGCTCGATTCGGGGACGGTTCACGAGTGTTGGTGTACACCTGCAATACCGCCAACGCAGCGGCACTCAGTGACATGGGTGCGCAGGTAATCTCCATGCCCTGCGTCGCCATGCTGCCGCCGGCATTCATCGATTTCGCGCTTTCGCGCGGCTTGGCCGACGGCGTCATGCTCGCTGGTTGTGCCCAGGGCGACTGCTTTTATCGCCTGGGCGACAGCTGGACAAAACAACGCGTCGCCGGTGAACGCGATCCCTATTTGCGCAAACGGGTACAACGAGAGCGGCTGAGTCTTAGCTGGCTGCCACAAGGCAGCGCGCGGCGGCGCAAACAGGAATTCGCGGAATTTGCCGCGTCGCTGAGCAAGCTACCGCCGCGACCACCGAAGCGAGGCTCGCGAAATGCGTAACGTCGCCCGAGCAGCTCTGCAGATCGCCCTGTACGCAGGATTTGCGTACGTGGTCGGTTACCTTTCCTTTTGGCCCCGCTACCACTACGCGTCGCCTGACATGGCCGTCGTGAAGGTCTCTCTGAGTCACGCGACCAACCACGTCGAACCTTGTATAAAACTGACACCGCAGCAAATCGCTGAACTCGCGCCGAATATGCGACGTTCTGTGCTTTGCGAGCGGCAGCGCCTGCCATTAATTTTTGAACTTGATGTCGATGGCAATACGGCCTTGCGCATTGAAGCACTGCCATCCGGGCTGTGGGGCGATGGCTTGTCGTCCGTGTATGAGCGCTTTGATCTACCACCGGGCGAACATCGCATTAACACACGAATCCGGTATACGGCACGTACCGACGGATGGGACTACGTTTACGAAGAAGACGTTACCTTCGCCGCCGGACGTTATCGTACAATCACGTTCAAACCCGAGAAAGGGGGCTTCAGTATTCGATGAGCCTGATCACCTGGAAAGAAGAATTCAGCGTCGGTGTTGCCGAAGTCGATTTCGAACACAGAGAGCTGATAGAACTGATAAACAGCCTGCACGGTTCCACTCGACCCGGCGCAGGCCGCGATGCAGTCATCGAATCACTCGGCGAAATCTTCGCTCAGATTGCTTCTCACTTCGCGCTCGAAGAAAAAATGATGCGTGCATCACTCTACCCTGAGTTCCTCGAGCACAAACAAGACCATGAGACATTGCTCGACGAACTTCGCGACATCATGGATGAGGTTGAAGACGACGGCGAATACGATGAAGCGCGGCTTTCCACCGACCTCGAGCGCTGGTTCGGCGATCACTTCCGAACGCATGACGCAAAATTACATCGAGAGCATCACTAGCCGGATCACAGCGAGTCGGACCCCTTTTGGGATATTTTTGTTGTACCGGGCTCGACGCCAAGGGAGAGCACCAAAGTGACAGAGCACGATAAGGACTTCGTCGGATCAATTCCTTAAATTTACGACACCTGCCTGGTGCCGTTAATTTTCGAGACGTATGCGCAAGATTTGACCGAGTGAGTAGGAGCACTTGACCCGGCGTCAGTCTTGGAAACAGCTGCCGGTAGCGGTGTCGCACCGCGTGCCCTGGTGTCGACCATATCGCCTGACGCTCGATATACCATCACCGATCTCTATCAGCCCATGCTTGACCATGCCGCCAGCAAGCAAGCGCCAGATCCACGGCTTACGTGGCGCCAGGCCGACGCCATGGCACTCCCATTTGAGGAGGATGAGTTGTTCGACGTCGTTGTGTGCCAGTTTGCTGTCATGTTTTATCCAGACAGATTTTCTGGATATGTTGAAGCTTATCGTGTGCTTAAGCCCGGCGGCACACTGATTTTCAATGTGTGGGATCGTATTGAAACGAACGAATTCGCCGACATGAGCTACGAGTCACTGGACGCGATTAGCTCCGCACCATCTCCCCGCGATCCTGCTGTGGCATATTGCCAAGGCACACCCCTGCGCAATGAAATCGAACAGCGCGACGCGGATCATCTTGAGCACGTCACCGAACGTGCCGCCGCCACAATTGCGGATCGTTTTGGAAATGGCAATGTAGCGGCAAGGATTCGTGGCCACATAATCGCAGCACAACGATAATGCCTCTGCCGGCCAGATAAATCGCTTACGGCAGATCGAGCCTCTCGATCAAGGACTGGAAGCGGGGATCATCTCGAATATCTCCCAGTACACCACCATAGGATTGATCCAGCACGATCCATGGCAGCCAGTCTGTACGAGTTTCGAAGGCGATTTCGAACCACCTCATAGCCGCATCGAAATCTCCGAGGGCGGTGTACGTAAAAGCCAAAAACATCCTGTCCTTGGGGCCCGGATCCACAGCCATTGTAGCGGCAGCTAGCAGGGCATCTGCCTCGCGACCGGCTAAGGCATAGGTCGGGCCGAGAGCCCAGTTTCTCACCGGATTACCGACTGGTATCTTTTCCTGAATAGCAACGGCCTCTTCAATGCGCCCCTGCATTTTGTACACGTCCCCGAGTCCGTATAACCCGAACGGAAATCCAGGGGAGAGCTCCAGCGATTCCAGCATGAGCTCTTCGGCTCTGCCGAAATCTTGCCGAACCATATATAGCCAACCAGCAAAAAACGGCCAGGTGGGGTCGAGTGGACTCAGTTCGCTGGCTCGTTCAGCGTGAATGAACACCTCATCCCAGCGGCCGAGCAAAGCAAGCAAATAGGCATAGTGAGCGTGAGCGTGATCCAGGCTGGGAGCTAATTGCAACGCCCGTTTGAATGAACGATCGGACCCCGCCCAATCATAGTCATAGTAGAGCTGTGCTTCCGCCAGGGCAGCCCAGGCTTCGCCCGAATATTCGTCGATCGCCAGAGCCTGACGAGCAGCGGCCAGTGCCTTCGGAAAGGCGTCACGACCGATACCGTGTCCTATGGTGTTGTAGCCTAGCGCGAGCCCGGCATAGGCCCGAGCATTTGCAGGATCAAGTTCCACCGCCTGGTGCAGGTAAGGCAAGCCTTTCTCAATGCTGTCAGGCGTGTATTGCTTGAGGAAATACATACCCTTGAGATACTGCTGGTAGATGGCCGGGTCTACTTCTCTTGTATCGCTCAACCGCAATTCTTCCCCCGGGGTCAGCGCAACCTGAATTTGCCGGGCAATCGCGCGTGCTACTTCCCCGTGCAGAGCCAGCATGTCGACTAACTCTCGTTCATAGTTCTCAGCCCACAAGTGCTCGTCGGTCTGCGCATTAATCAACTGCACGGTGACTCTGACACGATCTCCGCTACGAAACACCGAACCTTCAATGATATTGGCGACACCTAGCTCGAGGCCGATTTCAGGCAGAGTTTTGTCCGAACCGGCAAATACGCTGGCCGATGTCCTCGAGATGACCTTGAGCGCGCTGATGCTCGTAAGGCCAGCGGTAAGAGCCTCATGAAGGCCCGCGACAAAATACTCCTGGTCCGGATCACCGGTGAAGTTATCCAGCGGCAATATCGCCACTGAGTTTGGGTCAACATCTCTGACTGTCGTTTGCAAACGACCCGGCTCCTCGAGCACCACAATTTCGCCGAGCAGAGTGATGACAATTCCAATGGCCACAGCGGCTATGCCTGACAACACTATGAAATCGAAACGGGTCAGAGGCGTTTCTTCATCTTCACAGCTTCCTGCACGAGACGTTCGGCTGATTCCTCGTGAGGAAATGTCGTACATCCATCCGACGATCAGGGCCAGAGGAGAGCCGGCTATGGCACCAAACCAGACGTAACGAATCGCATAATCAGGAATGTTGAACGCAGGAAAGGTCTCGCTGGCGACCTGCACGATAACCCAGACGGCGACCACGTAAATCGCTGCAGTTCCCAGCACACCGCGGCGGCGCAACTCTTTGAACAACTGCGAAACCATGGCCATTTACGGGAGACTTTCCAGCATTTCAAAAGCGGACTGCCGGATCGATTCATTGGTCCCAATCTGCGTGGCATTTGTCAGAGCCGAGCGAGCTTGCCCGGTGTTGCCCAACTGGCTGTTGACGAATCCCAGTGTCAGCCAGGATCTCTGGTGCTCCGGGTCGACCGTGATGCCTTTGTTGAGTCGTTCAAGTGCCTCATCAGATCTGCCGAGATAGTGCAAAGTTATACCCAGGTTATTATGGATTTCCGCATCGTTTGGCCTAAATGCCAGCAGCTGTTCATAATATTCCGCTGCTTTTTCGTAGCGCTTGTTGGCAAAAAACTCGTTCGCCTGTCGATATATTTCGACGGGATCCTGCGGGGCCAGGTCGCCGAGTGCCGGCAAACTGAGTCGATCGATTTCGGCTGCCGTGATGGCATTTGGCCAAGCCGGGCCTGACTGGACAGCCACCGGCCGCGACTGAGAGATGACTTCATGCGTGTCGGCTGCATAATAATCCCGGGTAATCGCAAACACCGCAAAACCGAAGAAAACCTGGAACACTGCCATCGATATCCAGAATTTGGCATCACGAATCATATTGGTCGCCTGTATCCGCTGTTAACCTGAAAATAATACTCGGCGACATTGTACATCCGTTACAAAGATGTCCCGTACAAAAAAAGCCCCCTTTCGGGGGCATCTGTTTTTTGGCTGGGGGACCAGGATTCGAACCTGGGTTGGCGGAGTCAGAGTCCGCAGTCCTACCGCTAGACGATCCCCCAAATGTCGGGGCCGCAGCTCCTGCTTAGCGCTTGGAGTACTGCGTGGCGCGGCGTGCTTTGCGAAGACCAACCTTCTTACGCTCGACTTCACGTGCGTCGCGCGTAACAAAGCCAGCTTTGCGCAATGCAGGTCGCAAGGATTCGTCGTATTGCATCAGTGCACGGGTTAGGCCGTGGCGAATCGCGCCAGCCTGTCCTGTCGTGCCACCGCCCTTGACCGTAACCTTGACGTCAAACGCGTCCGTCAGCTGCATCAATTCGAGCGGCTGCCTGACGATCATCTGTGCGGTCTTGCGACCAAAGAACGTGTCCAGCGGCCGATTATTAATCGTGATTGAACCGTTCCCGGGCTGCATGAAAACGCGCGCCGTAGATGTCTTGCGGCGGCCTGTTCCGTAAAAGCTTGTGTCACTCATTTATACGTTCACTTCTAGTGGGATAGGCTGCTGAGCAGTGTGATCGTGCTCAGGACCCTTGAATACTTTCAACTTGGAGTACATTTGGCGGCCCAAAGATCCGCGCGGCATCATGCCTTTGACTGCGTTCTGCAAGGCGCGCTCCGGATGCTCATCGAGCAACTTTTCGAGCGTTATCGACTTCAGGTTGCCAATGTAGCCAGTGTGCCGGTAGTAAATCTTGTCCTTCATCTTGTTGCCTGTCACGCGGATTTTTTCCGCGTTCACAACGACGATGTAGTCACCCGTATCCACGTGCGGCGTGTATTCAGGCTTGTGCTTGCCACGCAGGCGACGAGCAATCTCGGTCGACAGGCGACCCAGGGTTTGGCCTGTCGCATCGACCACGAACCAGTCGCGGCGAACCTCTGCTGATTTGGCAGAAAACGTCTTCATTATCTTCTTTCCATCGGGAATAGTGTTATTCGGACCCAGAAATGCCGGAGGGTCGAAAGGCGCGAAATTCTACTTGAGGGAAGGCCTCAATGCAAACAATCCGGGCTATTTCAGCAAAAAAAGGGCGCCTACCGTGAGGCGCCTTTTTCCAAATCATTTCAAATGCTTAGCTGTGTCAAAATGTATATTCCAGCGATATTGCCGTGTAGGTATCCGTCTTCTCGATTAAAGGCAACACATCCGAGTTGTTTTTGATCGTATATGAAGCCACGAAGGCCAGGTTTCCGACCAATTGGGCGGAAAGCGCGGTTATCGACTCCATGTAGGTGTTCTCCTGGCCCGATTCGACCGTCAGAACCTGGGTAAATGCCGCTGTCTCGCTCAGTTGCCACTTGTAATCCAGGCCGGCGCGAATTATGGACTCGCTCTCATCCGTTCCGTCTATGAGCTCCGATTGCCGCGCACCGACGCCAATTTCGCCATTAAGTTTATGAACTTCCGAATCGATGAATCGCCGGCCGTAACCGACTGTCTGGGAAAACTGCGTCGCAAAACCACTAAAGCGGTCTTTGCGCCAGTCCAGTTGGCCGAACACGAAGCTCTTCTCGGAGAGGTTTCGCTCGCTCTTCCAGCCGGCCTCATAGGCCTCCGCAGTAGTTATGTTGCCTTGCGCAGAGCCGATCGCAACCGCCGCAAATGAGTGCTTCCAGTCATCGACAGAGTAGCTGACAGTGAACCCCGCATTGAGGGTCGAATTGTCGGTGTTACCCGATGTCGCCAGATAGCCCAGCTTGGCTGTTCCAGCCCACGGGCTTGCTTCTTCCTGGGCTGCAGCAAAAGGTGCCGCAAGTAGCAATAGCGCCATTATGGCAACGTCTCGCAATCTCATCGTCCATCTCCGTATTTTGGTGGCCGCGGAGTATACCGTTACAGCGCGCCGCATTGCTATACTCCCGGGCATGCAAGGTAGACAACTGACCCCACTGGATAAGCTCCTGGCAGGTGCCAACAATGCCTTGCGCACAGTAGCTGCCCCAGCGGGGCTCCGCGCTCGCGAAAACCCGGCAGTTGATATACCGGATGCCGACCTGAGCAACAAACAGAAATCCCACGCGGCCGGCCTCATGCGGGTCAACCACGCAGGCGAAGTTGCGGCCCAGGGCTTATACCAGGGGCACGCAACCGTTGCCCGGGACCCGGCCATTGAAGATCAGATGCAAAAGGCCGCCGACGAGGAATTCGACCATCTCGCCTGGTGTGAGCAGCGCCTGCAAGAACTTGACGCAGCGCCAAGCCGCTTAAGCCCGTTGTGGTACGCCGGCGCATTCGCCATCGGTGCCGTCAGCGGCGTGTTGGGCGACAAGTGGAGCCTCGGTTTTATCGCCGAAACGGAACGCCAGGTCTGTGCGCATCTCGACAGCCACCTTGCCGCCCTGCCGGATGAGGACGTGAAGAGCCGCGCCATCGTAGAAACTATGCGAGACGAAGAGCAGGAACACGGAGAAAACGCTAAAGATGCGGGCGCCGCAGAATTGCCCGGCCCCGTACACCATCTGATGCGAGTCACCGCAAAGGTGATGACAAAAACAGCCTATTGGGTATGAAATCAATAGAAACACGGACTTAGCTTGCCCTTCTGGGCGAACTGTATTAAAAGAAAGGCCGCAACTGCGTTGAGGACCAACCTATGCAAACGACTGCCAAGACCCTGAGCGATGTACCGGCGATAAATCGATTCCTGAGCTATTGCCGCGTACGGACTGTTCCTTCGAAAACGGTAATGATCCATGCGGGCGATCTGCCTGACGTGCTCTATTACATCGTCGATGGATCAGTCGAGGTCATGATCGAAGACGAAGACGGCAATGAGATGGTTCTTGCCTACCTCAACAAAGGCCAGTTTTTCGGTGAGATGGGGCTCTTTTATGAGCAGCCCACCCGCAGCGCCTGGGTCAGGACTCGCACCGAGTGCGAAATTGCCGAGATGACCTATCCGCGTTTTCGCCAGATCGCCAGCGAGAGCCCTGGATTGGTCTTCGAACTTGCTACACAGCTGGCGACTCGCCTCGATCGCACGAACCGTAAACTTGGGGACCTCGCATTTGTCGACGTCACCGGCCGTGTCGCCCACGCCATCATGGATCTTTGCAATGAGCCAGATGCAATGACGCATCCGGACGGCATGCAAATCAAGGTCAGTCGTCAGGAATTGAGCCGCCTTGTAGGTTGCTCACGCGAGATGGCAGGGCGAGTGTTGAAAGTCCTCGAAGAACAAGGACTTGTCACGGCGAGCGGCAAGACGATCGTGGTCTACGGCGCGAGACCCAACCGCAAACTGTAGGAGCGGCCCGCGGCCGCGATCGCGGCTACGATGCCTTCGCGATATTCTCTTTCATCGCGGCAATCGTCGTGGCGTAGTCGTCGCTGCCGAAAATAGCTGAGCCCGCCACGAAAGTGTCCGCGCCCGCCGCAGCGATCTCGCCGATGTTATCCACTTTGACACCACCGTCGATCTCGAGACGGATATCCAGGCCGCTCCGATCGATAATCTTGCGCACCTCGCGCAGCTTGTCGAGTGCCGCCGGAATGAACTTCTGCCCGCCAAAGCCGGGATTGACCGACATGAGCAGCACCATATCGACTTTGTCGATGACGTAGTTCAGGCAATCGAGCGGCGTTGCCGGGTTGAAAACGAGCCCGGCTTTGCAGCCCTGTTCCCGAATCAGTGCCAGCGACCGATCAATATGCCGGCTCGCTTCAGGGTGAAACGTGATGTAGCTCGCTCCGGCCTTCGCGAAGTCCGGAATGATCCGGTCGACTGGCTCGACCATCAGGTGCACATCGATTGGCGCTTCAACGCCGTGCTTGCGCAATGCCTCGCAAATTAGCGGACCGATCGTCAGATTGGGTACGAAATGGTTGTCCATGACGTCGAAATGAACGATGTCGGCTCCGGCATCGAGGACAGCCTGAACGTCTTCACCTAATCGGGCGAAGTCTGCAGAAAGAATTGATGGGGCTATTAAGGGCGTCACGGCGTTTCCCTCCGGTGTAGTGACGAATGTACCTGAGCTAAGTGCAGACGAATAGTGGTCATCGTATCGATCGGCGGGCTTTGAGCATTTCGTACGCGCTGCGAACTTCGCGCGTGCGCTTATCGGCCTCGGCAACGACGGCAGCATCAGGGTTGGTCGATGCGATCTTGTCCGGGTGGTTCTTACTCATGAGCCGTCGATAAGCTGTCTTGATCTCGTCATTGGTCGCCGACGATCCAATGCCGAGCCTCCGGTAGGCTTGCCGGATACGCCGAGCATCTGCGTCGCCGGCCGGAGAGCGGCGAAAGCCTTTTTGTGCGCGGATCATTGCCTCGAGCTGTGCTAACTCCACGCGACCAATGTCCAGTTCCGTGCAAACTGTCCAGATCATCGCGCGTTCTTTTTGGTGCAGCCGATCTTTCGCCAACACCACCTCGAGCACTAAGCGAACGAACAACAGCCGCAAGTCGGCGCGGCGCGCGCCGACACGCCGCAATTGTCGAGCAGTTTTCAGCAGCGGAAAAGTGGCTAGTTTGCCCTCGTCAAACCAGTTGATGGCGTGACGGACTTGCGCGGGCCCCAGGCCGAGCCGGTGCATGATGGATCGCGCTGCGCGGATTTCCTGCTGGCTTACCCTGCCGTCAGACTTGGCGAGGTGCCCCATAGTCTGGAAAAGCGCCTTGATAAAGTCATCTGGCAAGCGGTCGATACGCTGACCCTGCTGCTCGAAGCTGCGGTATTTATTGGCGAACCCACGGTCGAATTGATGACCGAGAAAAAGGCCGAGCAATGCAAACCATGGCTTTAAGGTTGCGAGGCCCGCCAATGTGCCGATGATTTTGCCCCAGTACAATCCAAATTCTCACGATTAGCCGTGGTGCAATCCTAACGGTTGCGGGCACGCTTTCCTATGCCGGCGCTTGCCTGAAACATGCCGAACGGCCATCATCACCGTGTCTTAAACGAACGAGACCAAAAACGATGGATTCAGCCGACGCGCTGCTGGAGTCCCAATTACCCGACCTGCCGCTAATTGGTCGTGGCAAAGTCCGTGACATTTACAGCATCGACCCCGATCACTTGCTCATTGTGACGACCGACCGCCTGTCGGCCTATGACGTGGTCATGCCGGATGGTATGCCTGGCAAGGGTCGTATCCTGACTCAGATATCCCTGTTCTGGTTCCGAATGATGGCCGACCTGGTCGATAACCAACTAACGGAACTGACTATTGATGACGTTATCAGCGATACCGAAGTCGCGAACCAGCTGCGCGATCAGTCACTTGTCGTCAAACGACTCAAGCCGCTGCCGATCGAGTCAGTGGTGCGCGGCTACCTTATCGGCTCGGGGTGGCGCGATTATCTCGATACCGGCAAGGTTTGCGGTATCGACTTGCCTTCCGGCCTCAAACAAGCCGAACAACTGCCACAGACGCTGTTCACACCCGCAACCAAAGCGGAGGCGGGAGATCACGATGAGAACATCAGCTATGAGGCAGTCGTCGACATGCTCGGTGAGAATTTGGCGCAGCGAGTCCGCGATCTGTCTATCGCAATTTATGAACGCGCCGCGCACTACGCACTGGAGCGCGGCATTATTATTGCCGACACAAAATTCGAATTTGGCCTCGACGATGAGGGCCGACTCTATTTGATCGATGAAGTGCTGACCCCGGATTCGTCGCGGTTCTGGCCCGTCGATGATTACTCGACGGGTTCAAGCCCCCCCAGTTTCGACAAACAATTCGTGCGCGACTACCTCGATACACTCGACTGGGATAAAACAGCACCCGGTCCCGACTTGCCAAGCGAGGTATTAAGCCGAAGCAGCGCGAAGTACCATGAGGCGTATACCCGTTTAACAGGCGCGAAGTAGCAGGCCAGCATGATCCCGACGCTACGCACAAGGCTCGACACGCTCATCTGGAGCGACATACTGGAGGAACGCTTCGGCATACTCGGTCATGTGCTATCGGTAGTGCTGCGCTACGTCTTTGCGCTGGTCCGCGACGTAGTCCAGGGCCAGTTGACGCTGCGCTCAATGAGCCTCGTGTATACGACGTTGCTGGCTATCGTGCCGCTCATTGCTTTCAGTTTTTCGGTTTTGAAAGGATTGGGCGTCCACAACGAGCTCGAACCGCTGCTTTTCAAACTGCTTGAGCCACTCGGTGAGCAGGGCGCACAAATTACCCAGCAAATCATCGATCTCGTCGATAACGTCAAAGGCGGTGTCCTGGGCGGCATCTCTCTCGCGTTCTTTATCTACACCGCTGTGTCGATGGTGCAAAAGGTCGAAGAGAGCTTCAACTATGTCTGGTACGTGGCCAAGCGGCGAAATTTCGCGCGGCGCTTTATTGAATACATGATCGTCATGCTCATCGGGCCGGTTGTCATCGTCGTCGCTCTGGGGCTGATCGCTTCCCTGCGCAGTAATACGATCGTGCAACTCTTCGTCACGTCAGAATTGCTCGGCCCGGTCTTTTTGGCAACCAGCAAGTTAACGCCTTACGTGCTTGTCACGGGCGTCTTCACCTTCGTTTACATGTACATGCCGAATACACGCGTACGTCTTCGTTCCGCGCTCGTCGGCGGCATCGCAGGCGGCTCATTTTGGGCCACTATCAGCGTTATTTTCGCTACCTTTGTCGTTTACTCAACACGCACTCAATTGATCTATTCAGGCTTTGCGGTCGCTATCACCACGCTGATCTGGTTGTATTTGAATTGGCTGATCCTGCTCATTGGGGCACAACTCGCTTTCTACCATCAGAACCCCGCGTTCCTGCGCATTGGCCGGCGCGAACCGCGGCTATCGAACGCTATGCGCGAGCGTCTTGCGCTGAATACCATGATGCTTGTTGGTCGCGCCTTTCGTCAGGGTGATACAACAATCTCGGTGCGTGAATTGGCCCGCGCGCTGCGCATTCCGTCGATTACCCTGACGCCGATCATTGCCGGGCTTGAGGGTGCCGGCTTGCTAACATCAACGGAGCAGGAGGACCTCCTACCTGGTCGCGAAATGTCGCGCATTTTGCTGAACGATGTGATTGCCGTCGTTCGCGACAGGGGCGAAACCGGGTCTTACCGGGACCCCGAATGGGCTGATGAAATTACCGTACTGGGCGAACAGGTGGACGCAGCCGTGTCATCGACAGTCGGCGAGCAGACGCTAGCCGACCTGCTGGATAAAGGCGAGCAGTAAGCCTACGCGCCGGCGATCGTCATTCCTTCAACGAGCAACGAGCCACAGCGGATGCCGCCTCGTGTGTCCTGGTCTGTACCAATAGCAGCGATACGCCCATAGAGATCGCGCAGGTTTCCCGCGATAGTCACCTCGTGGACCGGGTAAAGAATTTCACCGTTCTCTACCCACTGCCCGACTGCGCCGCGCGAGTAGTCGCCGGTAACCGCATTGACACCCTGACCGATGAGTTCTTCGACGATCAGGCCAGTACCCATCTGTTTGATGAGCGCCTCTAGGTCACCAGCATTGCCAGGGACATTAAGGTTTTGTGCACCGCCTGCGTTTGCCGTTGTCTGCAGCCCCAACCGGCGCGCAGAGTAGCTGCTCAGTACGTAGCCCAGCAGCTCCCCACCCGCAACGATGTCGCGATCGTACGTCGCCACGCCTTCGGCATCGTAGGGCGTGCTCGACGGTGCTTTGGGAATGTGCGGGCGTTCTTCGATGCTTACAAAATCGGGAAATATCTTCTCACCGACGGCATCGAGGAGAAAGGATGCGCGGCGGTATTGTGCGCCACCCATGATGGCACCAATCGAATGGCCGATAAAACCACGTGCCATTTCCGGAATGAACAAAACCGGCGCTCGCGTGGTTTTGATTTTGCGTGCACCGAGCCGGCTGATTGCGCGTTTTGCCGCCGTCTCGCCGATCAGCTCCGTGCTTTCAAGCTCCGCCGGATCGCGGGCGGAGCTGTAATAGTAGTCACGCTGCATTTCGCCATCGGCAGAGCCGAGAACAACGCAACTGATGCTGTGACTGGTTTTCGAAAAGCTGCCAATAAAACCATGCGAATTGCCATAGGCACGTGTGCCGCGGTTACTCGACACAGAAGCGCCTTCGGAATTCGTAATGCGCGAGTCGAAGTTTAATGCCTGCGCTTCGCATTCGATTGCCATCGCAATGGCATCGGACGCATCAATGCTCCAGGGGTAATCCAGATCCAGGTCTTTCGCATCAGTGCACATCAGGTCAGCATCTGCGAGCCCCGAGGCCGGGTCCCTTGCAGTAACGGTCGCAAATGTGCACGCCTTGGTCACCGCCTCGCGTATGGCTCCGGCGCTGATATCGGTGGTGCTTGCACTCCCCTTTCTGGAATCCTTGAATACGGTTATGCCAATGCCACGATCGTTGGTGTATTCGAGGTTCTCAACATCGCCAAGACGTGCCGTAGCCGACAGCCCTGATTCAATGCTCACGCCAACTTCCGCCTGATCGGCGCCTTGTTTTCTGGCCTCATCTAGCGCCATGTGTACAAGGGCTTCTAGTTCCTTACGTTCCATGAGGTAAGCTTAGCCGGTGACCGATTCAAAGCCCAGCAAAAGCGCGAGAAAACGAGAGCACCTCGCACTACAGAAACTCGGCGAGCAACTTATCGCCCTGACTGATTCCGAACTTGCCGCACTCTCAATCGATGAACGCTTGCTACGAGCTGTCCAGGCTGCGCGCTCCATCAAATCACACGGCGCCCTGCGCAGGCAGAAACAACTTATCGGCAAGCTGATGAAAAGCGTGGATGTCGAACCCATTCGGCTCGGGCTCAGGCTGCTGCAAGCCGATGAAATAGAAAACAAGAAGGTGTTTGCGGCGGCCGAGCGCTGGCGAGACCAGTTGTTCAAGGACAGAGCGTCTGCTTTCAAGGCATTCAGCGAAGCGACCGGCAACTCGGACGACCAGCTACGAGAGTTGCTGGACGATCTCAATGTCGTGCTGGACGAAAGAAAAGAAAAGTCAATTCGACGGCAGATATTCCGCCGTATTCACGAGATTCTGGTTAAAATCGCGAAATGAGCATAAGAGTCAGCATCATCATGGGCTCCCGGTCAGACTGGGAAACAATGCAGCACGCCAGCGAGACACTAAACGTGCTTGGTGTGAATCACGAAGTGCGTGTTATATCGGCACACCGCACGCCAGATCTTCTGTTCGAATATGCTGAAGCCGCCGTTGATCGCGGCCTCAAAGTCATCATTGCCGGAGCCGGCGGTGCGGCGCACCTGCCCGGCATGGCCGCGGCGAAAACGCGAGTACCTGTGCTGGGTGTTCCGGTGCAGTCCAAAGCTCTCAACGGAATGGATTCCCTACTCTCAATTGCGCAAATGCCGGCCGGCATACCCGTCGGCAGCATGGCAATCGGCCATGCTGGTGCCGTGAATGCAGCATTGCTCGCGGCCGCCATTCTTGCCAACGATGACAGTACTGTCGCCATCACATTGGATCAGTATCGCAAGAACCAAACAGACAAGGTTCTCGCCGACCAAGATCCCAGCAAGTAACGAATGCGTATAGGCATTATCGGCGCGGGCCAGCTTGGCCAAATGCTCGGACTTGCCGCGTGCAATCTCGGCCACAGCTGCTGCTTCCTCGACCCCTCGGACGACCCGCCTGCCCGAGAAATTGGACCGGTCATTCGAGCCAACTTCGACGATCGAGTCGCCCTGGCCGTACTCGCAGACAAGAGCGACGTCGTTACATACGAATTCGAAAATGTCCCGGTAGAGCCGCTACTGGACATCGCCGACCTCGTGCCGATTTATCCTCCACCCGCGGCACTGCGACATGCGCAAGACCGGCTCGCGGAAAAAGAACTGTTTGAACGCCTGGCAATTCCACTGGCGCAATACAGGGCGATCGACTCAACAACGGACCTCGAAGCCGCAGTCACTTCGCTAGGCCTTCCACTGGTACTCAAGACGCGACGCATGGGCTACGACGGCAAAGGGCAATTCGTTTTAAACAATGCTGAGCAGATCGACGAGGCCTGGGCATCACTGGGCGGCCGCGACCTCGTCGCAGAACAATGGGTCCCGTTCGACTGCGAGGTTTCGGCCATAGGTGTGCGTAACGTCGATGGTGAAAGTGCAACCTACTGCCTGACACGAAATGAGCATGCGGGAGGTATCTTGCAAACATCGCGTGCCCCTGTTGAAAACCACGGCCTCACAGAGCAGGCACAGCAATACATCGTCGACTTGCTCGAGCATCTGGACTACGTCGGCGTACTTGCCCTCGAGTTGTTTGTTATCGGAGATGAACTTCTTGCAAATGAATTCGCACCTCGCGTACACAACTCGGGGCACTGGACAATAGAAGGTTGCGAAACCAGCCAGTTCGCGAATCACCTGCTGGCGATCACGAATCAGCCGCCAGGGCCAACGAAATGCCGAGGCTACGCCGGAATGATCAACCTGATCGGCCAGGTTCCAGACACTGCCCGGCATCTTGCTCATGGTCACCTGCATGATTATGGAAAGACACCGCGACCGGGTCGAAAACTCGGCCACATAACCGTCGTCACGCCGTCGGAGACCGATCGAGACCGCCTGCTCGCCGAAATTCAGGATTCTGTGACGAGTTCGACCACCCCGAGAGGAACTGAGACGTAGCCCGTAGAACGAAAAACCGGGTAAACTGGTTGAAAACCGCGGCCTGACAGGCGGTTACATAGAAAGCGATATGTCATACGTCGAGCATTTCAAACTCAAAGAGCAGCCATTTCGGCTGACGCCTGATCCGGACTTCCTGTACTGGAGCAAGCAACATGCGCGCGCCAAAGCATATATGGAATCGACGATCTGGTTGGCAGACGGGTTCGTCATTATCACGGGTGACATTGGCTCAGGAAAAACGACCTTGCTGCAATCATTTCTGGCCGAGCTCGATGACGATGTCGTCTACGCGGTCGTTTCCCAGACACAACTAACACCAACGCAATTCCTGCAATCGGTACTCACAGAATTTGGTTTCAAGCCCTTCAACAAACACAAAGTTGAGTTGTTGGACATGCTCAACATGTTCCTTATCGAGCAATATTCGAACGGCAAGAAGGTCGTACTCATTGTGGATGAGGCGCAAAACCTGACAAAGAAGGTCTTGGAAGAAATTCGCTTGTTGTCGGGCATAGAAACCCACAAGGAGAAGGTTCTGCGGATCATTCTCGCCGGACAACCGGAACTCAAGGAAACTCTGGAAGCACGCAAGCTTGAACAACTTGTGCAGCGTGTTCGCCTGCGTTTTCACATCGGCGCACTGGATTCCCGTGAAATGCGCGAGTACATCGTGCACCGTCTCAATGTTGCGGGCCGGGAAATCGATGATCTATTCGATGATTCTACTTTCGAAATCATCCATCGATATTCTGGTGGCGTGCCCCGTCTCATCAACACACTCTGCGACACAGCGCTCCTGTGTGCTTTCGCCGACGAAAAAGAAACCGTGAGTGCCGATGACATCATGTCGGCTGTCGCCGAGCTGAACTGGAAAGAACACGACAGCAATACGGGGCTGCACAAAAAACTGCAGCAGGTATCTGAACGACGTCGTAGCCCGAAGAATCATGCAACGCAAATCGAAGTGCGCTCTGAGGGCGAATCGCTATTGGTACAGTCGTTCCCGCTAGGTCGCATTATCGTTGGTCGCTCACCGGACAACGAAATATACATCAAGAGCAAATTTGTCAGCCGCCACCACGCACAACTCGTAAGCGATGACGATGGTTGCGTTATAGAGGACCTGAACAGCACAAATGGCGTGTTTCTCGGCGAAAAGCAGGTTAAGAAATATCGGCTACGAAATGGCGACACCGTGTCCCTCGGCGTACACGAACTCATTTACACAGATCTTCGCCAGTCGGACGCCTTTGATGACACTGCTGCAAACGAAATCGATGACCATGCGCAGATTGATGACGACGAGGCCTCAGTCGTCGGAGAGTAGCCTGGCTCAGCCGCGGCGATCTGTTACGCGGTAGTCACGGCGCTTCAAGAGCACGACCAGCCCTGCAACAAGGCAAACCAATCCGGTGACGAAGCATATCGTCGGCCAGTACCAATGATTCACGTACATCGACGCGCAGAGCGATATTGCACCGACGAGCAAATACATGTACGGCAAGCTTTCGTAGATTGGTCTTGAGACCCACATAGTTTCTGTTGTTATTACCAGCCTGCACTCATTGTCCATAGCCAGCGGCGGCGCGTCCAGTCAGCACAGCGGCGAATCCGGCCAATGGCCGGGAAGAAAGGGTCGAAAATGGGGCGGGAAGCCAGCTCCCTGCAGCTTTCTGTGCTATGAGCGGCCCATACCGAACAAGCCCAATAGCCGCGATAAAATCGACTCCGACAAGCCGTCAACGGTGAGATCCGGCTCAAAATCATGGCTTTCACTGCGCAATCCTTGCACGAATAGTTGCGAGTTGGCGTCCAGATCATTCTCTGTGATTGTGTTTTCGAATGCCATCGTCATGTTCCTTTGGGAGACAGGCGAACATTACCGAATACATATGTTGAATTGAGTGAACAATTTCACAGTGCGAAGCGTGAAACTCGCAAAACCGCGCTTATGTAAAGAAGATTTGCACTCAGGCGGTACCGCCAACGGTGAGTTCGTCGATCTTGAGCGTCGGTTGACCGACGCCAACCGGAACAGACTGGCCTTCCTTGCCACAAGTGCCAACGCCGCTATCAAGTTTCAGGTCGTTGCCGATCATCGAAATCCTCGACAATGCTTCGGGACCATCGCCGATGAGCATTGCGCCTTTAACGGGCGTCGTGATTTTGCCGTTCTCGATGAGGTACGCCTCGCTCGCAGAGAACACGAATTTGCCAGAGGTAATGTCCACCTGGCCACCACCGAAGTTTGGCGCGTAAATTCCTTTATCGACCGAGGCAATGATGTCGCCAGGTTCGTGCGGTCCGGCCAGCATGTAGGTATTGGTCATGCGCGGCATGGGCATGTGGGCATAAGACTCGCGACGACCGTTACCCGTCGGTTCGACACCCATGAGGCGGGCATTGAGCTTGTCCTGCATGTAACCCTTGAGCACACCGTTTTCCACCAGCACGTTGTACTGACCTGGCGTACCTTCGTCGTCGACAGACAACGAACCGCGCCGGTTCGGCAAAGTGCCATCGTCAACGATAGTGCATTCTGTTGCGGCGACCTGCTGCCCTACTTTGCCCGAGAAAGCCGAGGTACCTTTGCGGTTGAAGTCGCCTTCCAGGCCGTGTCCAACTGCCTCGTGCAGCAAGATGCCAGGCCAACCCGGGCCGAGCACAACGGGCATCATTCCGGCAGGTGCCGCACTTGCTTCGAGTTGCACGATCGCCTGTCGTACAGCTTCTCGTGCGTACTCTATTGGCAGTTCACCAGACAGGAAGTAGTTGAGGTCGGATCGGGCGCCGCCCCCGGCATAGCCCTGCTCACGTCGTCCATCCTGCTCGAGTATTACGCTTACGTTGAGGCGAATGAGCGGCCTTACATCCGATGCCAGCGTGCCATCCGATGCAGCCACCAGAACGAGGTCCTGACTACTGGATAGGCCAATGATGACCTGCTCGATGCGGCTATCAAGATCGCGCGTCGCCTGCTCGATCTCCGCCAACATCGTTGTCTTTTGTTCGTCCGTGATGCTCGTCGTGGGATCCGTGACCGGATAGAGCAGCGACGACTCTGTCCTCTTCCATGCCTGCAACGCCTTCTGCCCGCCCGTATGGGCGATAGCACGCGCGGCGCCTGCCGCCTGCTCGAGCGCAGGCAACAGCAATTCGTCCGAGTACGCGAAACCGGTCTTCTCACCACTAACCGCCCGCACTCCGACGCCCTGATCCATGCTGAAGCTGCCTTCACGGATAATGCGGTCTTCAACAGTCCAGCTTTCCCGCCGGCTCACCTGAAAATACAGGTCGGCGTAGTCAACTCCGCCGCGCATCATCGAACCTAGCGTCTTGTTTAAATGTCCTTCATCGAGTCCGGCCGGCTGGAGCAGGCGAGACATTACAGAAACAGTCGAAGTATCGTTGCTTTCGCTCAAGATGGTTTTCCGTGACAGGTTGGACTACAGACGCCGGTTAGCAAGCACCGGGAAATCTCTTCGCAATTTTGCCGGCAATTCCGGATCGATATCGGCTGCGACAATACATTCGCCTTCAGCCTGCTCCGCAAGAACCTTGCCCCATGGGTCGACGATTAACGAGTGTCCATAGGTCTGGCGCTTGTCAGGATGCTCACCATATTGCCCGGGCGCAATCACATACGCCAGATTTTCTATAGCGCGTGCACGCAACAACGTATGCCAATGTGCCCCGCCGGTCACCCGGGTAAAGGCCGCCGGCACGGTAAAAGCCGTCGCACCATCATCGACCAGGCATCTGAAAAGCTCCGGGAAGCGCAGGTCGTAGCATATCGTCAGGCCGATTTTCCCAATAGGCGTAGCGACGGTTTGTGGATCGTCACCGGGGAACATCGACCAGGACTCCTGGTAGGCCTCATCGCTGTCCGGCAGCTTCACGTCAAATAGATGGATTTTTCGGTAGCAAGCCTGCTCGATGCCCTTTGAATCATAGACCGGGCACACACCGAAAACACGTTCGGCCTCGGGCGAGACCATCGGCATGCTGCCGCCAATAATCCAGAAATCGTGTCTGCGTGCAGCATCGGCCAAAAACGCCTGGATCGGCCCGCTGCCCAGCTGCTCGGCGCGCGCGACCTTGTCGCGCGCATTGCGGGGCATAAGCGCGAAGTTTTCTGGTAGAACGACGAGTTGGCATCCGTCTTCTGCGGCCTCAGCAAATAGGCGATCTGCGGTCTGTAGATTATTGTCTACATTCGCGCCACTGTTCATCTGAATTGCTGCAACCCGCATGCTATTCCCTGACGCCTGCCCCTATTCTGCCGCTTTAACGCAGCTGGTTTTTTCTGCGAGTAGCCCGAACGTCTCTTCAGTCGCTGTCTCGACAACAGGCTCATCAAATGTGCCGCCGAGGTCATAGTAGACTTGGCTGACTTCCTTGAGGGGCTTTTTGAATATCTGAGAGAAAATGAGTAATACAGCGGCGACTTGCGGGCCTGCTACAAGCGCGCCTGCAACAGGTAGCGCATTGCCGAAATTTGCGCTGACGACAGCGATCTGCTCGTAATCGCGCTCCACCAGTCCCGCCCTGCCGACAATTACAATATCGGCCGCCGGTCCTTCCAGTGCCAAATCGCAGGTATACGCGTTGCCGTCGATAAGAGTAAACGTGCTACTGATCTTATCGAATGCGAATCCCTTGCCGAACACATCGCGAAAATCGAGTGCCAAACGTCGCGGCAGCGCGGCCACACTCATGAGGCCAAATACCCGGCCGGCTCCAGGCTTGACCTCTTCAAGCCGCCCCGAGCCTATTTTGACAGTCACTTCGCCGTCCAGCGATTCCATCAGGTCTTCACTCGGGCCGCCGGACCAACCGAGATCCAGGAGCATCGACAGTTCATCGCCGACGATGCCGGGATTATAGCCGAGCCGCGTCATTGTGGTCTTAACGTCGCTGCTGGTCAGTGTTGCAATTATTCTGCTGCGATGACCGATCGGGTCGCTCTCATCGACTACCCAGCTTCCGTTACCAACAATTTCAAACGTTGGATCTTCGGCGATGATCGCATCCGACACAAGGCCATCTGCGGTTCGCTCAAACGTCGCCTCGACCGCACCAAGGTGCCGATTGCCAAAAGCCAGTTCGCCCGCTTTTACCGTGATGCTCGGCAGCGACCGTGGATCGATCTGCGTGCGCGGTCGATCTGCATCGTCATCGTCGCCCGGCAACAACAGCTTTTCTGCCTCGATGACGATGGCGCGCCCGGAATTGAAGTTGTATGGCACGAACGTTGAAGCAACAATGCTTTCACCCTCCAGTTGTACCAACCAGTCCTGTGCACTTCGATCCATCCGAACCCGGTGATCAACGAGGTGCTGACCGATCAAATGCAAGTCCTTTACGGACATGTCGATGGAGCGGATACGCTCCGCCATGCCGACTTTGGTCTCGGCATTTTTGGCCATATCAAACCAGTCTTGCGCGTAAACGTAGTCGGCATTGCCTCGCAAATGCAGGCCCCGCGTGTCCGGAAGTGCGCTACTCACGGGCTCTGTGCCAAACACAATCAAGCCGCTATCGAGATCCCAGACCTCGTCCTTGGCAAATGCGATTTGCCAGGACAACAGGTCACCGGCGCTACCCTTACTGTCAATTCGTTCACCGCCGCGCGGCAGGTAGATGTCGCCGGAAAAGTCGATGCTGTCCTCGGCTGGTTTGCCTAGCGGTTCGGGATAATCGAACGCAAGCCCTACGAGATCACTGCCGATTTCGACCGTGAAAGAAGACGGCTCTTCGATATTGCCGCGTGGAAATAACAGCCTGGCTGTGTATGCGGCTTCACCGGATATGCGGCCTGCAAGTGGTAGTCGAAGCTCCTCGATTAGCGCTTCGGCAGTCACTGCGCCGGTTGCGTTCGCAATTACGCGATAGCTGGGCATGGTTTCAGGTGCCTGCATGAGTTCAATTGAAACGGGCCGGCCCAGCAGCTGCCCACGCAGTGACTCACTGCTAACATCTTCTCGTTCGATCGTTACGACACCACTTAGCTCTGTCAGGGGCGCGCTAAATCCATCAAATTCAAAACTGCCGTCACTCGTTTGCAGTTGCGTTGTGAATTCGAAGCTCTCCCAATCGCGAATAGGGACACTGAGATCCAGACTGGCCGTCGCAGCACCGCTAACAGTAACGTTATCCAGCTGACCTCCGACCAATTCGTTGATGGGGCTATTGATCGCCAGGTTATGGAGTGACTCGAGCGTGCCATTGGCCACCGCGCTAAGCGTAAGTACAGGCTGACGGAAATTCGCGATTTCCAGTTTGCCGTTCACTATCTCGTTACCCGCATTGATAATTCGACTGCGCTCGGAGTACAAGCGCATATTCTCAACGACGACGTCGGCACTAATCACTTCAGCGGCTGGCCATTTCGGTTGATAAACAAGTACGGCATCGCGGACATTGCCCTCGATCAGCAACAAACCCTCTCCCTCGTCAAACGGGAACTTATCGAGCGGTCCGTGGAGACGAGCCTTACCGCGCGGGATGCGGCCAGAGACAAATCCTTCCTGAAACCACTGGCTCATTCGTGGTCGTTTCGCCATGTAAGGGATATATCGTTTTGCCACCGCGATGTCGCTGATACTGTATGTACTCTCGATATCAACGACCGGTGCCGCATCACCGTCTACATACGATACTTCTACGCTGGTCTCGTTTTCGAAAAAGTCATTCTGCAGAACAATGCTGTCTGACAGCAGCGTTGTACGGTTGTTACTCCTGCGCCAGATTATAGTGCCCGATGTCGTATCGAACCCTAGCGGTTTACCGAGAATAAGCGGAGCCGTAACAACCAGGTTGCCGGTCTCGATCTCCAACCGTCCACCCGATCGATCCGATCGCAAACTTCCAGAGAAGCCGCGTATGCCCGGGCGATTGCCGCTTGCCGCAACACCCACATCAAGCAACTCCATCGAAATATCGAAGTTCGGCACGTCGGCATCGAGATCACTTACGGTTAATGCCAGGTTGCGCACGATGCCAGTGGGATCAACGTCTGCAACCATTGCGCGGTGCTCTTCGTTGAGCCATGGCATCACTATCGCGGCATGTGCGAAGTTTAGATAAGACGCCTGTGCATCGATCATGACGATCTTGCCATTCTGATCCGTGCTGGCTTCAAGGCGCAGCGTCGAGACGGGCCACTTGCCGACTGGCGTTGTTGCCCGCAGATCGTTGGCAGCGACAAGCCAGCCATCGTCATCCATAAGAAACTCGAGCCTGCCACTTAAGGCGAGATCGACTAGTCCGGCGATTGCAATGTCATCGATATCGATGTCGGCTGTCGCACTGTTGATTCTCTTGTTAGCAAATTCGAGCGATAACTCGATGTCGCCGCTGCCCGAATCGAAGTGCGCGGCTTGTGCCGGCTGCATCGCCGTAACGCCTGCTAGCTTGATGTCCTCAATATCGACAGTGACATTCCAACTGCGCTCTTCAACAGGTAGCGACAGTAACTGGGTCGCAGCAATGGTCAGTCGACGACCGAGTTTTTGCGGCAGTTCCACAGTTGCATCGACAAACAGACGAACGTCATCACGACGTGCGAGGAAACTGGAAACCAGGAACTTCTTGGGTCGCTCATCTCCAGGTTGCAGAAACAGCAGCTCAATATCCTCACCAACAACTTCGATGCGGCCAATGCCACCATTCGTGCTGCCAGTGCGCTCCGGGAGCAACTGATTGAGCGGGTTGCCTTGGATCCACCACTCGCCGTTCTCTAATTGCCGAACCTCGATACTCGTCTCGCGTACGGCGACCTGATCGGGGGCCAACTGTCCGTCGAAAATTAATCGCGCCAGGCCTATGCCGACACTGACTTCGTTCGCCGCAACGAGTCGCGTCGTATCGTCAGGAGACATTAACTCCGCGTCATAAAATTCAATTTCCGGCCCACTGAGCCCCCAGCGCGCATCCATGCCGGAAAATTCGACAGACAAACCAATGGCGGCGCTGGCCCATTCCTTGATGTCGTCCTGGTATTCGGGGAGCCTTGGCAAGAACAAGCGAAACAAGCCGACGGCTATCGCCAACAGGATCACAAGGCCGCCGGCCAGGTAGAACGCGAACTTGATCAGGCGTCTAAAAAACTTGTTCATAAACTATGCATCGTAACGGGCGTCACATCAGGACAACGTCGAACTGGTCTTGCGAATACAAAGCCTCGGGCTGTAAGCGTATGGACTTGCCTGTCTGCTCCTCCAGTTCCGCCAGGCTTGGTGCCTGCTCGTCCAGCAGCAACTCGATGATATTCTGGTGTGCCAGCACCATCGCTTCGTTGAATTCAAACTGCCGTGATTGGCGAATTATCTCTCTGAATACCTCGAAACACACTGTCTCTGCCGTCATGACAAAACCACGACCTTCGCACGTTTGACAGTCTTCGCCGAGAATATGCTGCAAACTTTCGCGGGTACGCTTGCGGGTCATCTCCACCAAACCCAGCGGCGACATGGGCGTTAATTGATGCCGGGCGTGGTCTTTCGATAACGATTGCTCCAAAACCTGCAAGACGTTGTCGCGGTGGTCTTCCAGCTCCATATCGATGAAATCAATAATGATGATACCGCCGAGATTACGCAGCCTGAGTTGCCTCGCGATGGCGACGGCAGCCTCGAGGTTGGTGCGGTATATCGTCTCCTCGAGATTGCGATGTCCGACAAAGCCGCCCGTATTGACGTCAACCGTCGTCATCGCCTCTGTTTGATCGAAAATTATGTAACCACCTGATTTTAAAGGAATACTCCGATCAAGTGCCTTGCCAATGTCGTCTTCGATACCGTGCAGGTCGAAAATGGGTCGCCGGCGGCGATAGTGCTCAATCATTGGGACTACGTCCGGCAAGAATGTGTCCGCAAAGTCGCGCATCGCATCAAAATCCGCCTGTGAATCCACCAGAATATGCCCAACATCAGTCGTCACGAGATCTCGAAGAACCCTTAACGGCAGCGACAGATCATCGTGTACCAGTGTTTTTACACTCCCTTTGCTGCACCGTTCCTGAACGACGCTCCAAAGCTTTAGCAAAAATTTGAGGTCGGCATGCAGCTCGTCGGCCTCAGCCCCTTCTGCAACTGTTCTTACAATAGCGCCGCATTCGAGGTCGTGTTCCGCCAGCATCCCGGTCACCAGGCCCCGCAGCCGCTCGCGCTCTTCTTCGTCCTCGATGCGCGCCGACACGCCAACACCCCCGCCTTTGGGCAATAACACAAGATGACGCGACGGCAACGTGATGTGTGTGGTCAGTCGAGCCCCTTTGTTGCCGAGCGGATCCTTGACGACCTGCACCAGGACCTCGGCCCCCTCGCGAACAAGATCGCGAATACTCGGCAACTCTTCGTCCGTATCGGCGCCGTTGCGAGGCTCGGCAATGTCGGATACGTGCAAGAACCCTGTGCGCTCGAGCCCGATATCGATAAACGCCGCCTGCATCCCGGGCAACACGCGCGAGACGCGACCCTTGTAGATATTCGAAATAACACCGCGGCGCGCCGAACGTTCGACGTGAACTTCTTGCAAAATACCGTTCTCGAGCAACGCCGCACGAACCTCGCTAGGCGTTACGTTGATCAGTATTTCTTCTCTTGGTGATTCGTCTGTCATTCGGTTAACACTCTTAGTCCGGCATTACGGAGCAACTGCGACGTTTCGAATACGGGCAATCCAACAACACCTGAGTAGCTGCCGGATATCGCCTCTACAAAAATTCCGCCGCGCCCCTGGATGGCATACGCACCAGCCTTATCGCAAGGCTCTCCACTGTGCCAGTAAGCCAGCGCCTCGTCAGGACTGATTTCCCGAAATTTAACCTCGGTAATCGATACAACTGTCTGGATCTTTCCCGATGCCAGTACCGCAACACCAGTCAATACGCAGTGCGTCCGGCCTGAGAGGCTTGCGAGCATCTCAAGGCACTCGTCGCGGTCTTTGGGTTTGCCGAATACGATGTCCTCGAGAACAACCAGTGTATCCGCACCGATCACTATTCGAGAAGGATCGACGTCCGCCGCCATTGCTTTGGCGCGAGATAGCCGCAATGCCATTGCCTCCGGTAGTTCCCGCTGCAAACGCTGCTCGTTAACGTCAACGCCAGCGGCGGTAAATGAGAGGCCGAGGGATCTTAGGATGTCCTGTCGTCGAGGGGACTGCGATGCGAGATGTAACTTTGGATCAGCCATTGGTGTTATTCGCGGTGGTACGGATGACCCGAGTGCAACGACCAGGCACGATACAGTTGTTCTGAAAACAGCACACGCGCAAGACCGTGTGGCAAGGTCAGGTCAGATAATGACCAGACACTGTCCGCGCGTTCCCGACATGCGGAAGATACGCCGTCGGGACCTCCTATGATGAAGCAAAGATTCCGACCGTCGCTTTGCCAATCGGACAAGCGCGTTGCGAGTTTCTGGCTGGTCAATTGTTTGCCGCGCTCATCGAGCAATACGACCTGCTCGTTCGAACTCAGCTTCTTGAGGATATGTTCGCCTTCCGCCTCACGGGCGTTGTTTGACTTGTCACTTTTTCCGCGTCGAACAGTTGAGATGGCATCCAGACGGAATTTCCACTCGCGTGGATATCGGCCAGTATAGATACCGACAGCTTCGTCAACCCAGGATGGCTGACGATCACCGACAGCGATAAGTCTAATATGCAAGGCTTAGCCGTCAGTAGCCACAAGATCTCCAGCTGCGCCCAGCGACCAGAGTTTCTCCAGGTTATAGAACTCACGAACTTTGGGCTGCATGACATGCACCAATGCGTCCTGCAAATCGAGCAACACCCATTCGCCGCCATCCTCGCCCTCTACACCAATAGGCCTGTGGCCGGCAGCCTTCGCTTTCTCAGTAACGTTTTCGATTAGCGCTTTGACGTGCCGATTCGAGGTACCACTCGCGACTACCATGTAGTCGGTGACTTCGGTCATATCGCGAACATCAAGCACAATGATGTCCTTTGCTTTGACTTCCTCGAGAGCGTCGACGATGAGCGTACTTAGTTGCTCGCTGTTCATGTGGACTTCTCTGCATATTTCAAATGGATCTCCTGTCAGGTATAGCAGTGGTTGTCTACGATGATGTCGCGCACGACATCGGGCATTAAGAAACGTGGGTCGCGACCCGCCGCGACGATGTCGCGGATTTCGGTCGACGATATTTCAAGTTGCGTAACGGCATGGATATGAATTTGCCCGTGGGTATTGTCATGTAAATCATCAATGTGGTGCGTACCGTGTCGATCAATGATGTCACCGAGCACGCCGATATCCGGTGCCCGCCAGCCAGGGCGGTGCGCGACTACGATGTGTGCGAGATCCAGCAACTCGTCCCAGCGATGCCAGCTTGTCAGGCCAAGAAATGCGTCCATACCGACAATCAGACCAAGTGAAGCGTCGGGATGTTCCTTGCGCAGCGAAATGAGGGTGTCGATTGTGTACGACGGTCCGTCTCGTCGCATTTCCCTGTCATCGACGACAAACTCCGGCTGCCCGGCGGTAGCGGCATGCACCATCTCGAGACGCAATTGTGCCGTTGCATATGTGCTGCCGCGGTGCGGTGGATCACCGCTCGGAAAAAACCGGACTTCACTCAATCGCAATACCTGCAGCATCTCAAATGCTGATCTCAGGTGTCCGTAATGAATTGGGTCGAAAGTACCGCCGAAAATCCCGATTGGGCTCATCGTGTGGCCACCCTCGCATCAACTCCGGTCACGCTGCTTTCCTGCGCCCGAGTGACAGCCCGAGGACGATCTCGGTCGCTACCTGCCAGGGGTCGGCATATGTCTGCCCCTTGGCCGCCTGATCCGCGTGGTTGGTCGCTTTCAATAGCCGGTGAAAATCGCCCGCTTGGTGTCGTGCGATACAACTACGCACCAGGGACTGCCTGTTATTCCAGATACGCGCTTTGCGCATGCCGCTCGCCAGATCCATGCCCTGGGCAATATCGTCCGCCACGCTTGCCAGAGTACGCAGTTCTCGCGCCAGCGACCAGACGACGATGACCGGCTCGATACCCTCCGCTCGCAAGCCTGCAAGAATTTTCAGCGACCGCTTCGCATCCCCGCCCAGCGCCGCATCGACGAGCTTGAACACGTCATACCGGCTGCTGTTGGCAACGGCCGAGCTCACGTCATCGGCCGTGACCTTGCCTTCACCCAGCAGGAGCCTGAGCTTTTCGATTTCCTGGTCGGCGGCCAGCAGATTACCTTCAACACGATCCGCTATCAGGGCGATAGCACCACGATCAGGTTGCAGACCCGCCCGCCGCATGCGTTCGGCAAGCCAGCCCGGTAATTCACGCGCGTCTATGGGCCAGGTCGGAATGTTGACGCCTTCGGCCTCAAGGGTCTTCACCCATTTTGACGATTGAATACGGCCATCGAGCTTCGGCCCACTGACGATCAGCATCAGATCCGCATCCAGTTGCCCAACAAGATCAACTATTGCCTGCCCACCCGCACGGCCCGGCTTACCGGTTGGCAATCGAAGTTCGATGATGCGGCGTTCGGCAAATAAAGAGAGATTAGACGCGGAATCGTGAAGCTGCTGCCAGTCAAATCCTGTCGTCGCGACATGCAGGTCACGAGACGTAAATCCCTTCTCCCGCGCCGCCGCACGAATGGCATCAAGCGCCTCGTCAACGAGCAAATGCTCATCCCCTGTTACCAGGTAGCAGGACGCCAGATTGTTCTTTAGATGAGAAGACAGCTGGTTAGCTTTGATCTTCAACCAAGCTGCTCCATATTGACCGATTCGCCTTGCAACAAAACGGGTATGCCATTCGAAATTGGATACAGCACTTTACCATCGTCGGTGACCAGAGCCTCGGACATTGGCTCCGCCAACACCTTGCCATCCTGGTTACAAAGCTTGCCGGAATCGATCGCTGCGTTGACATTTTTGAGCACCGCACTCCTGGCCAGCGACAGCCCTTTGTGTGTCACCGGGCAGCGGAGTATCGAAAGTAGTCGTTTATCCATGTCTATTCCGTGCGTGAATGCTCATAAGTGCTTGTTTTTTAAATACTTGAAGGTGCGAAAATTATACTATATCCTTCGCTCCCCCGCGCGTCCGAGGTATCCTGTTTTTAACACCGCGCGGCATAACGGCACCCCATGATGGACCAAGACACGCCGAATAAGACTAACTGGCTCGACGGAGCTGCAGTTGTGCTCTCCGCCCTGTGCCTGGTCCATTGTCTTGCGCTGCCACTCATCGTTATCGGCGTGCCTTTTTTCGCGCAATTCGCGGAAGGTCACCTGCATTTACAGATGCTGGTCGTTGTACTGCCGCTGAGCACCCTTGCGCTCGGGATTGGGTATCGGCGCCATCGAAACAGCCGTATCCTTTTTGCCGGCTTCGTCGGCATGATTTTGTTGATTATTGGCGCAACCGTCGCGCATGCCCAATTGGGGCTGATGGCCGACCGGGCATTCACTATTTGCGGTTCGCTCACGCTGGCAACGGCACATTATTTCAATAGCATTCGTGCACAGGCAGCTTGCGATTCATCGTAAGATCGAAATTAACTCGTCGTTCTGACAGTTCTCCGCGGCAATCAGCGCCCGTTCCCTGTCCTCAGGTAATGGCTTGAATGCCTCGTTGATCAAGCGGCAGCGCATCATCAGTTTGACGGCGACGACGTCGTTGCCATCGTGTAACAGGCGAGTCAGATATGCCTGCCCGAAAAGCAACGCGGGTTCCTGAACCTCCCAGCCCAGCATCTGTTCAAAGAACCACTGCCATGCCGTATCAGGCTCGGGGTCACGATCGAGGTGGCCATACAGATGTTTGAAACCACCGTCCCGATTGCCGCGGCTAATAAAACCATAGGCATGATTGAGTACGACGGTTCGCTCCCTCGAAAGGATCCCATCAACCTGCTGCTCGGGTACGGGGTCATAGCCTGACCCGCCCCACGGGTGGCAACGCGCGATTCGCTTCGCCGCCAGCCAGGTACCACGAAAGGCGCCGTATTTGCGCAACGACTCGATAGCATAGGCCGAGCAACTCGGGTCGTAGCGGCAATTGTTTCCGAGAAACGGCGAAATGGTGTAGCGATACAACCAGACGAGTGCGAGCAGAGGCCAGGCAAGCAGCTGTCCCAGTGCGCTGAACATTACGTGGACTGCAACGCCTCGGTGGCGAATGTGCGGATAGCGCTGAGCATCGATGACAGGCCGTTGCTGCGCGTCGCACTCAGGTGATGCTCAAAGTCCAGTGCGGTCACGAAAGTCGGTGGCGTATCAAGGATATCCTGCGGGAGTCTGCCGCTGTAAATCCGCAGCAACAGTGCAATGAGCCCGGACACGATCACTGCGTCCGAAATCGCCTGAAAATAAAGCCTGCCGTCCTTCTCGCTGGCAACGAACCAGACTTGCGACTGGCAGCCGCGAATCTTGTTCGCATCTGTTTGCTCGGCCTTCGGGAATTCGGGCAGACGCCGGCCCATGTCGATCAGGTACTGATAGCGATCCATCCAGTCGTCGAAAAACCGGAACTCCTCGATCAGCTCATCCTGTGCGGCTTGAACTTCGTTAGTCAATTCGCCTCCAGGTCGTGCCACCCGATCCGTCTTCTATCTGGATACCAGCTTCAGCCAGCCGATCCCGAACAGCATCTGCGGCCGCGAAATCCCTGGCGGCTCGTGCCTCGTTTCTCTTTGCTATCAAGGCTTCGATATCGTCAGCTGAGAGCTCGCCCTCAATATGGCCCGAAAACCAGGCTTCCGGATCTGATTGCAGGAAGCCCATGAAATCGCCCGCAGCAAGCATCGCAGCCGCGAGTTGCTGCCTTTGGTCGGGATCTGTGGTCTTGTTCAGCGTTTTGGCCAGACCGAAGAACTCCGACATTGCTTTTGGTGAGTTGAGATCGTCCTCGAGCGCAGCCACCAGCGCTTCCGGCACTTCTGCTTTTGCGCGAGCCTCATCACTGACATCAATGCCGCGAATTGCGCCGTACAACCTGTCGAGCTGTCGTTTGGCCGACTTGAGCGTTGCCGTCGACCAGTCGAGTGGTTGCCGGTAGTGCGCGCTTAACAGTGCCAGACGAATGACTTCACCGGGTACTGTCTTAATCAGTTCGTGCACGAGTACGACGTTGCCGAGCGACTTCGACATCTTCTCGTGATCCATCGACAGGAAACCGTTGTGCACCCAGTAGCGCGCGAAATCGTCGCCGTCGTGCGCGCAGCAGCTCTGGGCGAGTTCATTCTCGTGATGTGGAAAAACGAGGTCAAGCCCGCCGCCATGGATATCGATCGTGCGCCCCAGGTGCTTTGCCGCCATGGCCGAACACTCGATATGCCACCCCGGCCGGCCACGTCCCCACGGAGAATCCCAGCCCGGTAACTCCGGCGTCGATGGTTTCCACAGAACGAAGTCCTGCGCAGCCCGTTTGTAGGGTGCGACTTCGACCCGCGAGCCTGCGATCATTTCGCGAAGATCCCGCTTGGAAAGCTCGCCATAACCCTTGTGGCTAGCCACGTCGAACAACACGTGTCCTTCGGCTTCGTAGGCAAAACCCTTGTCGACCAGCTCGCCAATCATGCTGATCATTTCGGCAACGTGTTGCGTCGCGCGCGGCTCAATATCCGGGCGCTGGACGCCTATGGCACCCATGTCATCGTTGTAAGCTTCAATGTATTTGGCTGTAATCTCCTCGATAGGCTTGCCGGTTTCGATCGACGCCGCGTTTATTTTGTCGTCGATATCCGTGATGTTGCGAGCAAAAGTCAGTTTGTAACTGCGCCTGAGCACGCGAGCCAGGAGATCGAAGACCACAGCGGGTCGCGCGTTACCAATGTGGGCGTAGTTGTAAACCGTTGGCCCACAGAGGTACATCGTCACTTCACCGTCGTTGAGAGGTTCGAATGGGACTTTGCGACCCTTGCGTGTGTCGTGTACTTGAATAGTCATGGTTGCGAATGATAGCAACATTGCCGCGCGCTGCTACGCCTTGTATTCTGCCGCCCGTTGCATTTATTTCCTGAGGAATTACGAATGTCTGCTGCTACGGTCAATTTTCAAGCCCGCGAATCGATTGAGCAGGTCGAAGAAAGCAGCGATCTGGCGCCCAAGTTTGACGACCGCGGCCTGATTACCGCGGTCACGACGGACGCGGAGTCGGGCGAGCTGCTGATGCAGGGCTATATGAATGCCGAGGCGTTGAGCCTGACCATCAAGACAGGTGAAGCACATTACTTCAGCCGCAGCCGCCAGGTGCTTTGGCACAAGGGCGCGACGAGTGGCCTGGTGCAGAAAGTTCGGCAACTGCTCGTCGACGACGATCAGGATTGTATCTGGTTGCGCGTCGACGTCACCGGCGGAGCGAGTTGTCACGTCGGCTATCGCAGCTGCTTCTACCGGCGCGTTCCGGTTGGCGAGGCGTTCGAAAAACAGCAGTCCGGTGGCGATATTCGTCTGGAATGGACTGAGACCGAAAAGGTCTTCGACCCCGAGGAAGTTTACGGCGACGCGCCGAATCCGACGATCCTCTGAGCGGCCCTGACTACTTTAGTACCGTCCTTCCTTTTCGTGCCGCCGTTTCTGCCGCAGGCGCTGCGCAGCCGGAATTGGTTCGCGGTACGCGATCGCTCGGGCCTGGTACGTGTATTCGATGGTTCCGATTAGCCACAGGATATAGCCCATCAGCTCAAAAAACTCCTCGACCGCAAGCTTGGCGATCGGCCGGTAGTCGTCGCCCAGGAGCGACATCCACAATGACTCCTGGCCAACAAGCGGCACGAACGAAAATACAATCACGGCGCCAGCAAACCAGAGCGCTAAACCCGGAGACGGCCAGATTCTCGCCCAGGCAATCTTGAGGCGACGTCGCGCCCGGTAGGTATAGGCAATTACGAACGCGAGCGCGACGGCGATCAGTACCTGCCAGAGGTTGGCAATCACGTAGAAATCCAGAATGTAGTCACACTCGCGGATTAGAAATGCTAGCGCGAGACCGCCGAAAGGAAACGCGATGGGTCGCTGCGACGGACAATATTGCGCGACCCAGGCCAGTAGCAGACCGCAGCTTCCAAGAATTAATGGCTGGATGATCTCGATTGGAGAATATTCGCTGGTCCCGATCGGAATTTCTTCTCCTACCACAACGTATAGCTTGAGGCTGCCGGGAAAGGCGATCTCAAGTTGCGTCAACATCCATATCACCAATGTGACCGCAACGAAGTACAGAATGTAGCGTGGCCAGACCATACGTCACTATATAACAGGTCAGGCGCGCAACCTGAACAGCGGCCTACCGCTCTTCGAAAGCAAGCGGTTGTCGATCAACCACTTACGTGCATCCTCGGCATCGCTCTCGAACCACAGCTGCGTGCGCCCAAGCCGGAAACTGTATCCCCAGGCATCCATGTCAGACATGAGCCGATTACGGCCAACTGCATCGATTTCGTCGGCAAGCACGATCTGCAGATAGCACACCGCTGATTCTTCGAGGTCATCGCCACCGGCATCGCGGTCGAGCCGATCACGGCGCTCCTGCGTCATGCAAATAGTGTGGCAGGTCTCATGCAGCAGCGAGTGAATGGGCGTATCGCTACGCACGTAAACGTTACGACCGACGATGCCCGCCTCCGTTTCGCCCCAGAAACTTCCAGTGATCGACTTGTCACCGGGTTGCAAATGGAGTGTCAGGCCGTACTTCGCCAACAGTCTCTCCAGCCTCACCAACGGCAGATCGGCGACAAGCAGTACTTTTTCGCTTTTCGCAGACAGATTGTTACAACGACGAAATTTGCTTGAGTACGGTTCGTACGAGATCTTTCACCACAGCCTCACGCAGAATTGCCTCCTCCCGAGACTTACCGAGTACCTTCGTAGTGTCGTAGGTGTAATCGCGAGTCAGCGTGATGTCCTGAGGTGCGAGCAGGATTTTTTCACCGCTCGCTATTGAGTACTCGACCGTATAATAAACCTCATATTCGGTCGGCACGTTGCGACCTGAAACCGACAGCACCCGTTGATCCGTCTCGTCGATACGAATCGATAAAATGGCGGTCGAGTTGTCAGGCGTATCGACCAACTCCACGCCGGCCGCCTGCAACTGTAATCGCAATTCACGATGGAACAGGCTGTGCTTGTCGACCGGATCAAGGTAAGTGCGTTGCATCTCCGCAGGCATCGTCAGCGCACCCTGCAACTGAAAGCCACAACCAGACAGCATGGCGAGTCCGATAACTGCGAGAACTCTAGACAACGATGTTCACCAGGCGACCCGGGACAACGATTGTCTTGCGAATCTCTTTGCCATCGATAAAACGCTGCACGTTTTCGTCTGCCATCGCTGCAGCCGCAAGTGTGTCCTTATCCGCATCGACAGCTACTGATATACGGCCGCGCAGTTTACCGTTGACCTGCACGACGACTTCAATGAGATCTTCAGCGAGAGCGGTTTCATCGACGCTCGGCCACGGCACATCGATCAAGGCCGTCTCGTGGCCCAGTGCTGCCCAAAGAGCGTGGCTAATGTGCGGCACGATCGGCGACAGCAACAGCACGACCGCCTCCAATCCTTCCTGCTTCACAGAACGGCCAGCCTCGGATTCGTCGTCAAAGCGGTTGATTGAATTGAGCAATTCCATTGAGGCCGCGACCGCCGTGTTAAAGGTATAGCGACGTCCAATGTCATCACTGATCTTGGCGATCGTCTGGTGAGTTTTGCGTCGCAAATCCTGCTGCGCGGCATTCAGCGAAGCCGCATCAATCCCGGCCACAGGCCCGCCGTCCGTGTGGATCTGCACCGCATTCCAGAAGCGCCGAAGAAAACGAAAGCTGCCCTGCACGCCTTCGTCCGACCATTCCAGCGCCTGCTCGGGGGGTGCCGCGAACATCATGAACAAGCGCACCGTATCGGCGCCGAATTTTTCAATGAGCTCCTGGGGGTCGACCGTATTACCTTTGTTCTTCGACATCTTCGCGCCGTCTTTGAGAACCATGCCTTGTGTCAGCAGGTTCGTGAACGGCTCCGAAATGTCGGTTAAACCTTCATCGCGCATGACGCGCTGAAAGAAGCGGGAATACAGCAGGTGAAGGATCGCGTGCTCGATACCGCCCGTGTACTGATCGACCGGCGTCCAGTAGGCCGCACGTTCATCCAGCATGACCTCGTCGTTGTCGGGGCAGGCATATCGTGCGAAGTACCAGGACGACTCGACAAACGTATCAAACGTGTCCGTCTCACGCTGCGCGTCTTTGCCGCATTGCGGACAGCTCACGTTGACGAATTCCGGCATGTCCTTTAGCGGTGAACCCTTTCCTGAAATTTCGACGTCCTCAGGCAATATGACCGGAAGCTGATCTTCAGGAACCGGCACCGCGTCACAATCATCACAATAGATAATTGGAATAGGCGTTCCCCAGTAACGTTGCCGCGACACGCCCCAATCACGCAGGCGGTAGTTTGTTGTGCGCCGCCCGCGACCGGATTTCTCGAAGAAGTCAGCGATCGCCTCACAGGCATCGTCGTAGTCGAGACCGTCGTACTCACCGGAGTTAACGAGTACGCCCCTATCGGTGAAAACAGCTTCCTCGATATCAATATCGCTGCCATCGGCGGGCGCGATAACCTGCTTGATCGGCACGTCGTGTTTCTTCGCAAACTCCCAGTCACGCTCATCGTGCCCTGGCACAGCCATTACCGCGCCCGTTCCATAGCTCATCAGCACGAAGTTGGCGACCCACAACGGTACATCGTCGCCCGTGATTGGATGGATGGCCGAGATACCCAATGGCATGCCTTTCTTCTCCATCGTCTCCATCGTTGCTTCCGCGGCATCAGTTTTTTTGCATTCCTCTATGAAGGCGGCAACATCCGGATTATTCGACGCAGCCTTTTCCGCAAGCGGGTGCTCGGCAGCAACCGCCATATAAGTAACGCCAAGCAGCGTATCCGGCCGGGTTGTGAAGACCGTCAGCGGCTCATTATCGCCCGCAACATCGAAGCTTAGTTCTACGCCATGTGATCGGCCTATCCAGTTCTTCTGCATTGTCTTGACCGAATCGGGCCAACCCGGCATGCGGTCGAGTTCGTCGAGTAGTTCGTCGGCATATGCCGTGATCTTCATAAACCACTGTGGAATTTCGCGGCGCTCGACCAACGCATCTGAGCGCCAGCCACGACCGTCGATAACCTGTTCGTTTGCGAGTACGGTCTGGTCTACCGGATCCCAGTTGACGATCGAATTTTTTCGATACACAAGTCCTTTCTTGAACATTCGCGTAAACAGCCACTGCTCCCAGCGATAGTACTCAGGACGACAAGTCGTGACCTCGCGTGACCAGTCAAAGGCATAGCCCAGCCGGTCGAACTGAACACGCATATCGGCAATGTTTTCGTAGGTCCACTTTGCCGGTGCGACGCCGCGCTTGATGGCGGCATTCTCGGCCGGCATGCCGAACGCATCCCAACCCATTGGGTGCAGCACGTGTTTGCCCTGCATCCGCTGGTAGCGCGCGATGACATCCGAAATGGTAAAGACGCGCACATGCCCCATATGCAGTTTTCCGCTTGGGTACGGGAACATCGTCAGGCAATAGAATTTTTCTTTTTCGGTGTCTTCACTGACTTCAAAACAGCGTGATTTCGCCCAGTATTCCTGCGCGTTCAATTCGACTGTTTCGGGGTGATAAGCGGTGCTCATTGATGGCTTGATTGTTGCTATTGAAAGAAGCCGCAAGCCTACATCAAGAAGCGCGGGTACGCAGCCAGAAAGCGGCAATGATGAGCAGACAAAGCCCGATGAGAGGCGTGTTGCCGGTGCTGGCATAGGGCGTCATGCCCTTGCGAGGTTCTACTGTCGCCGTCAGGGTTACAGGTTTGAACTGAGGCCCGGATTTAATAACCTTGCCATGGGGGTCAATAAACGCGCTGATGCCGGTGTTCGTTGCCCTTATTGCGTAGCGCCCGGCCTCCAATGCGCGCATTCTCGCGATCTGCAGGTGTTGATGCGGTGCAATTGAGTCCCCAAACCATGCGTCATTGCTAACGTTAATTAATAGTGATGCCTCTGGCAGCGCATACAGCTGCTCGGCGCCGTAGGCATCCTCGTAGCAAATCGCCACCGCAAGCTCAACGCCGTTAGCGGCAACCAGCAAGGATTGTATGTCAGCTCCGGCCGTCAAGTCGCGGTGCGGCAAATTCATCATGCGCATCCATTCGCGTACCTGCGCTGGCACCGGAAAATACTCACCAAACGGCACGAGGTGGCGTTTGCGATAGGCCTGGCGACTTTCGCCATCAAGCAATACAACGCTGTTATAGATTTTGGCTTCACCCGACCTTTCGTATACACGCTCGAGTATTCCAAACACTATAGACTGGCCGCTGCGCCGGCTGTCGGCCTCGAGCGTGGCGATGTAATCCTCGACCTGGTCAGTTACCGATGGGACTGCAACTTCGGGCCACACGACAATAGCGCTGTTCGGTACACGCTGCGTTTCTTCGCGGTAGAAGTCGAGTGTTGGCTGGAGCTGCTCATCGAGCCATTTCTGATCCTGCGAAATACCACCCTGAATGAGCGTGCTCACAAAAGCAGCACCGGCCGGCTGCGTCCATTGCACCGATTTTAGGGCACTGCCAACTAACCAGGGCAACACGACGATGGCGAGTGCAATCCACTGCTGGCGATTTCGTGTCAGCAATGCCACCAGCACCGCGGCTGTACTCAACACAAGCAACGCCGACATGCCGTAAACGCCAACGACCGGCGCCCAACCGGCCAGCGGCGAATCGATATGGCCGTAACCTAACCCTAGCCAGGGAAAACCGGTGAGAAACCAGCCGCGTAGCCACTCGACGGCCACCCAGGCAGCCGGCGCTACGAGCAGTAACAGCCACGGTTCACCGCTTGCAAGGCGACTGATGAGCCAGGCGGTCAACCCCAGGAACAAGGACATAAGCAGCACAAGGCCTAGCATCAGGAACAGAGCTATCACCACAGGTGCCTGGCCAAACACCACCACTGAAATGTAGATCCAATAGGTGCCCGTCAGGAACAGGCCAACACCAAACCAGAAGCCGTGTTTTGCGGCGTCACGCGGCGATACCGTCAGGCAGACATATAGCAGCGGCAGCAGGAGTATCGGTGCCAGCAGGTACCAGGCAAACGGCGCGAAAGTGGTTGTGGCGAGGCAGCCAAGCAGGAAAAACAGAAGCTGACTTAGCTTCGGTCGGTCAGCCGGCAGCAACAATATCGAAGAATTACGCGCCACGCGTCAGTCGATCCGTTGGACCTGCAGCGCATCAATTCGGCGTTTGTCCGCGATCACGACCTTGTAGATGAAGCCGCCAAACTCGAGCGTCTCGCCGCGGCGAGGCAATCGACCGAGTTCGTGCAGTACGAGGCCCCCAATAGTGTCGTACTCGTCATCGGCAAGCTCACACTCAAAGTACTCATTGAAGTCTTCGATGCGCGTCAAGGCGCGGACAGCAAAACTCGGTTTGCCATCGCGATCATTATCAGGACGAATAAACACAATTTCTTCCGGGTCGTGTTCGTCATCGATTTCGCCAACGATCTCTTCAAGGACATCTTCAATAGTCAGCAGCCCCGCAACACCACCGTACTCATCGACAACGATAGCCATATGGTTGTGGCTGGCACGAAACTCCTTGAGCAGCGCATTGAGACGTTTTGACTCAGGAATGACAGACGCCGGACGCAACAGTTTTCTCAGCGGCACGTCTTTGGCATCTTCACTGTGAAAGTAACGCAGCAGATCTTTCGCAAGCAGCACACCGAGCACTTCATCGCGATCCTCGCCTATGACGGGAAAACGAGAATGGCCAGATTGAATAATGACAGCGAGTATCTCGTCGAAGTCCTGCTCTATGTCGATGACGACCATTTGCGAGCGAGGAATCATGACTTCGCGAACTTGCGTTTCGGAGACCTCAAGCACGCCAGTGAGCATGCTTTTCTCTTCAGCGTCGAGATCAATCTCGGTTTGCTGGATCAGGTCTTGTATTTCTTCGCGGCTCCAGGGATCACCTTTGATCGCCCGCTTCAAACGCGCAATCAATCCAGTGCTGCCTGTGCCGATGGTACTTGGCGGTTTGTCGTTCATCGAACCTGTTTTGGCATTCCGTAGTTAATTCCAGCCATTGTATCAGCTTGTGGCTACGACCTCTGATACGGATCCGGTACATGCCCGGTCGCGAGAATCGACGTTTCCAGCGCCTCCATCTTGGCGGCCTCTGTGTCGGTGTTGTGGTCAAATCCGAGTAAGTGCAACGTGCCGTGAACCAGCATATGTGCCCAGTGATCCGCCAGCGCTTTGTCCTGCTCTGCCGCTTCACGAGCAACCACCGATGCGCAGATGACAATATCTCCAAGCATTCGAGTCGCCTCGTCCGGTAGCCCGGCCATCTCGCCGCCCGGAAATGACAACACGTTGGTCGCACCGTCTTTCTTTCGGTACAGCTCATTCAGGGTCTGGATTTCCTCGGCATCGACAACTCGTACGGCGATCTCGCAAGGACGATCCACCACGCGGCCGGACTGCCCGAGCGCAGCTGATACCCACTTCTGAATATCGGCTTCCGCCGGGACTTCGCCGTCGCAGGCGACCTGCACGTCAACCGTAGGCACTGAACTCATTCGTCGTCGGATTCGTATGCTTCAACAATTCGCTGAACTAACGGATGGCGTACGACGTCTTTTGGCGTGAACATAGTGAATGCGATGCCGGAGACGCCTTCAAGTATTCTCATTGCGTTTTTAAGGCCCGACTCTTGTCCATTCGGCAGGTCGATCTGCGTAATGTCCCCAGTTACGACCGCACTCGAACCAAAACCGATACGCGTGAGAAACATTTTCATTTGTTCAACGCTGGAGTTCTGCGCCTCGTCAAGGATGACAAACGACTCGTTGAGCGAACGGCCTCGCATAAAAGCAAGCGGTGCGATCTCAATGATATTTTTCTCGATGAGCTTCGTGACCTGTTCCGCGCCCATCATGTCGTACAGGGCGTCATACATTGGGCGCAAGTATGGATCAACTTTCTGCGACATGTCGCCGGGAAGAAAACCGAGGCGCTCGCCAGCTTCTACTGCAGGGCGTACGAGAACAATACGCCGCACACTTTCACTCTCGAGCGCATCGATCGCACTGGCAATAGCAAGGTAGGTTTTTCCGGTTCCCGCCGGGCCGATACCAATCGCGAGATCATGTTCGGCGATACTTTTCATGTACGCAGCCTGGTTCACACCGCGCGAACGTATCAGCTTTTCTGGTGTCTGAATCGAAACATCTTCTATACCGGCCTCATCGCTATCAGACGACGCAGACGTGGACTCACCATCATTCATCACAGACTCCTGCAAGAGCATGTGCACACGCTCAGCATCAATACGTTCGCTATCGGTCATCCGGAACAGGGATTGCAGCACATCACTGCCCATTTGCGCAGCACCGGGTTGACCCGTAACGCGAAAACGGTTGCCGCGGCTCGCAATTTCTACATCGAGCCGGCGTTCAATATGCCGTAGGTTTTCATCAAACTGACCGCACAGATTAGCCAGGCGGTTATTATCGGCGGGCTCGAGGACGATGTCTCGAGATATCTGGACAGCATTCAAAGTACGTAAAAGACTACCGCGATGTGCGTGAATTGGGAAGCGCCAGATCGCACATAATTAGAATCAGGAAACCTGGTCACCGGGAAAACCAGTGTTGTGTGCGCAGGCAGAACCTCACCAGCATTAGCATCAACGGCACTTCGATCAACACACCAACCACGGTTGCCAGAGCAGCACCGGATGACAGGCCATACAACATTGCCGCTGTCGCTATGGCGACTTCGAAGTGATTCGACGCGCCGATCATGGCTGTTGGCGCGGCGTTTTCGTAACTGAGGCCCAACAACTTAGACAGTGCATAACCTAATGCAAAAACGAATACAGTCTGTACAAACAACGGCACCGCGATCCACAAGATCGTCAAAGGATTCTGCACGATTGTTTCGCCTTTGAACGAAAACAGGAGAATTAGTGTTATCAGCAGCGCGGAAATCGTAACCGGCGTAAGAAAGTGCAGGAACACATCCTTGAACCAACGCTCACCTTTGACCGCGATAATCCATTTTCGTGATGCGTAGCCTGCAATCAGGGGTAACGCAACGTAAATACCGATAGAGAGAAGCAATGCCTGCCACGGAACCGGCAGCCTGCCAACGCCCAGCAAAAAACCGCCCAGGAACCCGAACAGAACGAGCATGGTCAGCGAGTTGATGGCCACCATAACAAGCGTATGGCCATCATTGCCTTTGGAAAGATAGCCCCACACAAGAACCATGGCGGTACAGGGCGCGATGCCAAGGAGAATGCAACCGGCGAGATAGCTTCGCCACAGCGGCACCTCAAGCATTTTGATGCCATCGACCAGGACTACTCGACCTGCACCGTAGGAATCACCGACGATCAGGCTCTCACCCAGCGGCATCTTGATCAGATCAACAGCATCGGGCCCGATAAACGCGAGGAAAAGCGTGCCAAGAAAATAGCTCGCTATTGCATACATCGTAAACGGCTTTACGCACCAGTTGATGAATAGCGTCAGACCAACCGGGCGCAGCGCCTTTCCCGCACTCACGACCTCATGGAAGTCTATTTTGACCATGATCGGATACATCATGAAAAACAGGCAAAGGGCGATCGGAATCGAAACGACCGGGGCGCCGTTAACCGTAATCGCCATGGCATCGAGTGAGCGCGCGATCTCCGGTGCGAACTTTCCGAGCAGAATTCCGCCACCAATGCACAGCGCCACCCAGATTGTCAGGTAGCGCTCAAAGACATTCATTTGGGAACTGCTACTTTTCAAATCGTCCATTGTTCCATGTCCCTATTAGCTGCCAATGCGCGCAATAAGATCGGCAACTCTCTTTCGAATATCGTCGCGACTTTCTTCAAATACTGCCATGACTTCTTTCTCGGAACCGCGCGCCCTGGCCGGATCGCTTAGTGGCCAGTGCTCTTTGCGCATTCCCTCCGGAATGACAGGGCAATGCTCATCGGCGTGACCACAAACCGTCACCAGAATATCAGCAGCAGCGAGCATTTCGTCTGTAAGGGTT
>JAOTUU010000246.1 GCA_029863705.1 Gammaproteobacteria bacterium | reverse complement strand
CCGGTAATTTATGATGAGTTATCACACAGCCTCGGCCAGAAGCAGACCGTCACATGCAAAGTTCTTCCCACGACACCTGCGAACTCACTTGCCCATGATCTCTTTCCTTGCGTCCGCCAGCCCCGAGGTCAGCAGCACCCAGCCGCCGACGAGCGTCCCGCCAATGGGCCAGGGAAGGCCGACCACGATGCCGGCCAGAAGCGCCTTCAAGGTAGCACTCCACAACGCATCGTTTGCTGCCTTCCTCTGAGCCAGAAAGGCGCCCCCGCTGCCCAGCACAAAGCCAAGGACCATCACGGCAGGTGTCGCTAGCCAAGCCGAAAGGACGTTCGAAGAGAACAACAGCCAGTCCAATACAAGGACCCACATGCCTGTGGCGGGGAGGATGAATCGCCGCTGCTTTGGATTGAATAGCCAACGCAAGAGACCTCCGGACTGGTGCGACGGCGCTTGCTCATCCGTTTCCGAATCTTCGTCTTTGGACTCAGTCACGTCGCCCGTTCCTTTCTTCGGTCTCGCTCTCCTGCGCGGAACTCGCAAACTCGGATTGCACTCAGCTGTCCGGTAAAGCAGCCGCAGAGCGCCAAAAGCCGCCATTCTACCTCAGACCAAGCGACTGGCTGCTTCCGGCCAAGAGTGGACGTCCGGCGTCTTCAAGAATCCCAGTTTCTAGCGTAAGATCTCGTTGCATACAGAGCAAGGGGAAAGTAATGGGCGATTTAGGCTTTTGGCCATTGGTTCATCTGGCGTTGGTAATATACGCAGCAATACAGATATTCGGTAGTTCCGCTGACACCACTAAAAAGATAATCTGGATTTTAATCGTTGCCGTGTTCCCGCTTGTCGGCTTGATTGTCTGGTTTTTTATCGGGCCAGGAACACCCAAGAAATAATCTTCGCGTATCTCGATTGCGGTCGGGTGCTCAAATTCTATCGGCAGACACCTCTCGCCGTTCTCCCAGCATCAAAGACCTCTGCGATCTCGCTCTGGGTGAAATACCTTCTCTGCTTCATTATCAACACCTCGCGCTCTATAGTTAGAGCTTAGGTATTGCATTGACCGGTCGAAATCACACACTCTTACCAGCCGCTCGGACGGCAACTTTCGCGCTAGAATGCGCGGCAGGAAATGACCCACTGGTTCGGCCCATTATTTCGGACCAGCTCGTTCGGGTCTCGGAGGCAGCTCGTGGCCGGCTCCACTCCCTGGAGGAGCTTCCGCTATAGCCGCCGCTACTGACCCATACCGGAAATCGGCCCAGCGTCACTCAAGCTCGCTGACGGTCGATATATCGATCAGCGGGTTTGCCGCGATCATGCCGTCAGCCGTGAGCTCGGGATAGGGTTTTCCCAGGGCACGGTAACGTTCGGCGATGTCCGGATACGACCACTCGAACAGCGTACGAGCACGCTCGTCGGGCGTCAGACGCGACTGGTCGTACAGCCCTGCCGCGCGCCGCTGTCGCTCGGCCTCGGACAGAATGATGCCGACGACGACCGACACGGTCAGCGACGATCCGTGACCGTGCATTGGAATAGCTATGTGCTCATCAGCCTCAGCGCGCGCAGCGTCGCTCAGGCCAACGCGCTCGCCCCCGACCATGATCGCCACCTTCTGCGTGTAATCGACATCGCGATAATCGCGCGATCTTTCGCCATTGTACGCTGCTACGAGCCGCCAGCCATCGGCACGTAGCGCCGTGAGCGCTGCGCGGGTCGAGCGGTGCGTCGTCACGGCGACCCAGTGCTTCGCGCCTCCCAAGCTCATGTTATTACGGCGCACCAACTCGCCTGTCGAGGTTGTGTGCACTTGCTGAATTCCGACGGCGTCGGCCGTGCGGATGATCGCAGAAACGTTGTGTGGTTTGGTCACGGCGTCCATCAACACCGTAAGGTCCGGCTGGCGGGCGTCGAGAGCGCGCTGGTGGTTTGCGGTTTGATCGCGTGTCATCGGTGTTCCTTGTCGCACGTGTGCGGGTATCGTAGCAGCGGGCTACGTGCAAGAGACGGTACGGCTTCACAATTGCTCGCTAGTGCGTCACACCAGCGCCCCAGCTTATGTTGCGTAGCGACGGTGAAAAGTCTTTCGAGCCAATACGCATCTTGGTTGCGCGGCGCCGCGGAGGAACTGGGTCCTTATGGCCGATTGCAGGCCCGGGCCATCGTCAAGAGTATGTCGCTAGCGTGGCCGCTGCTGAAATAATCGGCCACTCGCTCTCCCCTCGCTGCTTCGCTTAACTTTTGCCGAATAGTTGGCGCTTTACTGTCGAACTGTTCCTGGTCCACTCTTCCAACTAACTAGAAGGCTAGTCTAGGTAAATCCCCGAATTGACGAGAGTTGGCCAAATCGCTCATAAGTTGTAGTCACAATAATAAGTAGCTGCATACGCAACGAAAGCCTGGGAAGCATGTCAACGGGTCTTCGCTACCTTTGAGAAGCCATGGGGGATTCGATGGCTCAATACGACCGCGAAGACAAGAATACTAGACGCGACTTTTCGCTGGGGAAGTACTACGTCGATTTCGTGACTTCGGAGGGCCACTATTTTATTGGCTACTCCGCGCAGATGAATTGGCTAGGCGTCGAGGTCAATTACCGTGCAACGATTCATCACCCCTCGATTGACGGAGTCAAAAACGGCCCGTCATTATCATCTCGTGATGCTCCGGTTCTGGACGACTCCATTCTAACCTGGCGCGCACCTAAGCTCGGATTTGATGGCCGTTGGCAACAGCTTTCTTCTGCCGACAGTCATGTCCTGCATCGAGAGGATGATGGACTTGTCGAATGGAATTGTGTGCAACCATCAGCCCATGCTCAATTGACCACAGCGTCGGGGAATACATATGAGGGTCTCGGATACGTCGAGTACCTGCGTATGACTATTACTCCGTGGCACTTGGGTCTGCGAACGCTCCTGTGGGGACGCTTTGTATCCGAAATCCATTCGATTGTATGGATAGTATGGCAAGGAAAGCACCCTCTGGCGTTACTCATATGCGATGGCAAGAAGATTGCGAATCCGAGAGTTTCCGATGCCAAAGTTCAAGGCGACGACCTCGAGTTGTTATTGGAGCGTGGCGACACAATACGCGTGGGTTCTATTGGTGAAACACTGGTTTCAAAACTCCCGTCGGTCTTGAAAAGCGCTCCGGTTGAGTTTCTCGGCGGTCGAGAAGAAAAATATGTTAGCCGTGGAAAGCTGACATATGGGGATGGTTCGAGTCATACAGGGTGGGTGATCCATGAACGAGTCAGTTGGGGATAGAATTAAATTTAGCCCGGGTCGTCTTCTCTATGGCCTGACATTTGTTGTTCTAGTTCCTGGATATCTAATCGTGTGGTCACTTGGCCTGGGCCATCTCACCTTGCCCGACGTGCCGAATGTGCCCGCGCTCGGACCAATCTTGGTCATTGCAGGGACGGCAATCCTGCTGGCGGGAATGTGGGCCATTATGAAACATGGACATGGACTGCCGATGAATGCCTATCCTCCACAGCATTATGTTCGGCGTGGAATCTACTTCTGGTTGTCGCACCCAATCTACCTCGGTTTTGTTATAGCCTGTGCCGGCGTGGCGATACTATTCGATTCGAGCCCTGGTCTGTGGGTGATAACGCCGATTGTCGCGCTGGCGAGTGCGGCACTAATCTGGGGGTATGAGAGACCTTATCTCATTGAAAAATTTGGCGACGCCTATTTCGATCATTGGCTGCGCTTGCCTGTCGCACGTGACTCATCTCCCGAACTTCGTGACTACATATCCGTTATCGTCCTCGTGTTTCTGCCGTGGCTGCTTTTCTACGAGGGAGTCGCGAGTTATATCGGCGTGGTGGAACCGGTTTGGGTGTCGACTCTTCCATTCGAAGAGAATCTGATCGCATATGATCTGGCTGGCCTTCCCTACGTCCTGACCTACCCGTTTGTCATACTTGCGCCGTTCTTCGCGCGAACGAAGCGGAGTCTACGCGAGTTTTCTATTGCGGGACTCGTCGCTACCGCGCTGGTGATTCCCTTTTACCTGACGATTCCTATCATCGCTGAATTTCGCGTAATAGAGCCGAGCACCATCTGGGGAGAGCTGATTGTGCTGCAGCACAGCATCGACAATCCGGCAACGGCATTTCCCGCCTTTCACGTGACGTGGACATTCCTCGCGGCCCGGTTACTCGCGGACCGGTTTACGAGAGCGAAAGCAGTCATTTGGATATCGGCCTGGGTCATGGCGCTCAGCGCCTGGCTGAGCGGAATGCACGCCATCCTCGATATCGTCGGAGCCCTTTTCGTTTATTTCGTGGCATCATCATATGGTCGGCTCTGGGACATGATTCGCAGATGCGCAGAGTGGATCGCAAATTCCTGGCGCGAATGGCACATCGGGCCCGTGCGTATTATCAACCACGGCTTTTACGCCGGACTAACAGGGTTCGTTAGCTTCCTGGTCTTCGCTGGGATCCTGGGCCCTGCGAATGTGATGCCGGCTCTTTTTATCAGTTTGTGCTCAATTGTCACGGCAGGGATATGGGCCCAGGTCGTCGAAGGATCTGACAGACTGCTTCGACCATTTGGGTATTACGGATCACTGCTTGGTGCCGTCATCGGAGCCCTCTTGGCGGATCGCTGGATGGGGCTCTCGGGCTTCGTTTCTCTTGCGGCATTATCGGTCACGGCACCACTGATGCAGGCCATTGGCCGCC
>JAOTUU010000245.1 GCA_029863705.1 Gammaproteobacteria bacterium | reverse complement strand
AATGGAATAAGTATCGACACGATTGACATTGAGCTGCACACCCAGCTGCATGCTAAAAATGCCGTCGACATTGTTCATTCGGGTCGTGAGTTCTGCCGCGGCGTCGAGAAGTTGATTCCTCGTAAATTCGTAGTCGCCGATGATGGCGAGATCGATGGCAGAGGTCGCACCGGGGCCCTGTGACGTGACTCCCGTCACCTCGGTGATTACGGCTTTGGCGAGTTCCGCGGCATTCTTTACGGGCCCGATTTCGGAGCATCCCAATGTGCCGGGCGGGATCTGCAAATCACTGAGGCGATAAATGAAGGCCTTTTCTCTGCCGGTCGCAACATCCCTTTCGACGTCAATCGCCAGCAGTTCGGTACCGTCCCATAACATGCCACGAGGTACGCCATCCGCGATGACCAGTCGTACCCACGAGTTGGGAATGCCAGCTATGTCGCCGCGATAGATAGTGTAACGACTGTCCAGCTGCACACGTTGCGCTGTGGCAAGAAGGGCGCGGTTTACTTCGAGGTTGATATCATAGCGCTTGTCGAAAGCATCGAAGCTGATCGACCGGGCCTCTGCGCCGGGCTTCTGCTGGCCCGCGGACGCACCGTGCGCCATCCGAACCTGGTCAAGCGGCTCCTGGTACACGATTCGTATGCCGTCATCCGCGTGCACCGTTGTCAGCAGTGGCATCAAGCCGACGAAAACCGCCGCAACTTTCAAACTGTAGGTTCGCATCCGAGCACCTAAACGCTGTTTTTGTCAGTGCTCCAGCTTTGCAGAAATTCCAGTGTCGAAACAGGTCATGCGTCGTCGCATATTGGCGACAGAGCCCGAAAAAGCGAGCGCTGGTTCTCATTTTCAGGAACTTTTCGCCGGGGCGACGAAAATTGGCTAGGAATCGGCAGCCGTCAACCGCAGCGCACAATCCGGCAATTTGCCGCTTTGGAGAAAGGTCTCATGCTGCCCGGACGTCAACAAATAATGCTGATTGTCGCGTTCAGCAACAAACCAGTCTTCCAGGCGCAGGTCCTTATCGGTGACGAGTTCCAGCCGTCCGGACGCTATTCGATAGGTGCCCCTTCTCGGAAAGTCCGGAAACGAATTTACGACAGTGCCGTCTTTATCGACGATGCGTTCATCGGTAAACCTGTGCCATTCGAAACGGCCGCCCTTCAATTCGATCCGGTCACCTTCATACGCAATGCAACCTGGCTCATAGAGCCCTTCGTGATTGGCACACGCGGTTAGTAGCAGCGTAAGGGCAATCAAGATTGTGCGAAAAATAGTCACGTATCCGGTTCCTCAAGGGTTGCGTTCAGAGAGCGGCAAGAACTCGCTGCAGTTTGCCTTTGACCTCGACGGCCAACGTTGCCACACGGGGATCTTCTACCAGTGACAATACGCTTTGCGGATCCATGAAGTCCACATGGACTTTTCCGGCTGCGTCTTCGCGAACCAGGACGTTGCAGGGCAATAACAACCCAATGTCTTCGACCGCTGCGATCGCCTGGTAGGCGAGCGCCGGGTTACACGCCCCGAGAATTCGGTAGGGCGGCATGTCTTTGTCGAGTTTCGCCTTCATCTTCGCCGCAACGTCGATATCCGACAGCACCCCGAATCCTTCTTTGTCGAGTTCCGCCGTGACCGTCCTGATCGCGTCGTCGAATGACAGGTCAACTGATTTGCCAAATCCAAATTCGGTGCTCATGAGTGTTGTTCCTTTTCCGCGCAAACGGCGGTCCCACAATAGATGTCATGTAAAAGTCGAATTACCTGGTCCGCCGGCCCATCGGCCAAAGCATAGAAAATGGTCTGTGATTCGCGGCGCGTCTTCACCAGCCCTTGTCGGCGCAGCCGTGCCAGTTGTTGCGAAAGCGCCGACTGGCTTAACGGAATGCTCTCATTGAGATCGCTTACTGAGCGCTCGCCTTCGGCGAGCATGCACAGGATCATCAATCGGCTCTCGTTGCCGAGTGCTTTCATGAGGCCGGCGGCGTTCGCCGCATGGGCCTGCATCTGGCTGGCCGGCGGAATAACGAGCGCCTGTTTTGCCGATCTTTTTTCTCCAGGAGTCATCGTCGCTACCCGCCTGCATCGCTGTGATCAGGCCAATATAGATGATACTAATTTAGTTGTCTATAAATTAGCATTTACTACTTTATTCGGACAAATGGCGACGTTCAGCGCTTGGAGTAATCCTGTACCGTTTTCCAGGCCACCTGCTGCAGGTACAGGGCGGTGCCCTCACCCAACCCCGCGTCGTATAGCAGGCCCTCCGGTGACTGGTCGTATAATGCGGCGAAAAAGGTACAGGCGGCAAGATAGGTGCCGGCCAGTGACGGATGGCGGCCATCGTCAATTCGAACCGGAATATCCGGGCGTTGCGCGGTCACCGTGGCAAAGGCGAGCCCGACTGGTACGACCTGCGCATTAAGCTCGCGCCCGATGTCGGTATAGGCATTGTCGAGCTGTGCCGTCATTTCCGGTTTGCCGGTATACGCCCAGGTCATGAAGAACACGGGGCGCGTGCCCTGCTTGCGAGCAATGGCCGCGTAGTGATGCGCGGCTTTCCTGAAAGGCTCCGCCGTGCCTTCGCTGATCGGGCCCAGGCTGTGCCCCTGCAATACTACGACGTCCCAGTGTTCTGCCGAAACAACGTTCTTGAAACCACCCGCGTGCTCGGGCAGGTGGCCGCCTGAGATGGTCATGATGCGTGACCGGGAATTCTCGCGTGTAAACAATCCCGACGCCCACGTCAGCTTGCGAAAGTGCTTGTGCAGGCTGTTGTTGTAATACGTGAAGCTGTTGCCAACGAACAGCACTTTTGCGGGCGGCGCGTCAGTCGCAACGCTGAGCGGCGCGCAGGCCGCTATTGGCATTAGCACGAATACAAATACCAATCTTAGCGAGCTAGTCATGTTGAGAGACTCTTTCTGCCGCATCATTACTTTTCCAAAAAAGGGGGCCGAGGCCCCCTTTTCAATCCATGTTGATCCGTGAAATACAGATCAGAATTTCAGCCGCAGATCGAGATAGTAGTTGATGCCGAGGTCGCGGTGCATGTCCGAGAAATAGCTGAACCGCACATCCGCAAGCGGTGCACGTTCGTCAGTGATGTTATTGACTCCAAAACGAACTCTCAGGTCCTCTGCGTCCATCAAACTGAATCGATAATCGAGCGATGCGTTGTACGTCGTCATCGACGGTATGACATACAGGATTCCTGTCGGGCTGCCATCATCGATGGTGAGCGACGTCTGAACGAAATCGCCGAGTTTGAGACCGGTTACCGCGGCGCCCCAAGGACCATTGTTCCAGCCCACGCGAATCGTATGTTTGGACTCCGCGTTGCCGTTCTGCCTGACCAAGTTGTCAAAGCCTACGACTGGAACGTCGGTAGGCAGTGTCCCATTTCGCTGTGCTTCGATCAGTAGCGCAGCATCGCCGCCAGCTACCTGAGTGTATTTCTCCAGAAACGCGCCGACGTAGCGAAGGTCAAAATTACCGATTTCGGTGTCCAGATTGTAATAGATGCCAACGTCGTAGCCGCGCATTGTTCGCGTATCCAGATTTGCGTACAAATCATCAACCTGTGTAACAGCGCCGACCGGGCAGATGCCGGCGTCCAGGTAAACCTGCGCCTCTGCTGCACTCAATGAGGACGGGTCTTCCCGGATGACCGCCGAATTGCCCTGCGGGGTCGCGCAGTTCGCCGTGCCTTGCTGCAGCAGGAATAGCAGGTCGAGCGCCGTATGATTTTCTTCGCCGAACAGGCCGATCGTGTTGTCCTTTTCGATTTCCCAGAAATCCAGCGAAATCGTCAGGTTTTCGATCGGATCGATTACAATGCCGAAAGATGTATTCGTCGACTCTTCCGGAACCAGCGACTGGCTGCCCGCCGCCAGGCGTTGCATGCTGTAGCGGCAATCGAGCGTGTCTTCGCCAGGATCGGCAAAGAAACAGACGAAATCGTTCCTGGTATTCGACCGCGCGACGTCGCCCTCGTTGACCGTCACGAGATTTGGCACTCTGAATGCCTCCGACCAAGACGCGCGCAGCAGCACCTGCTCAATCGGCCGCCAGCCGACCGCAAGCCTCGGCACTGTTGTATTGCCGACGTCGGAGAAGTCTTCGTAGCGTAGCGCTGCCTGCAGATCGACGCTTTCGAACAGCGGAATCTGCAGCTCAGTGAACAGAGACGTCACGTCGCGGCTACCGCGACTGTCGGAACTCGGGCTCGAGTTCATGACGTCGGACACGAACGGATAGGTGTTGCCGGTCCGGTCCGTGAAATTGATGGTTCCGTCGAGACGCGGGTCGCGGTCGTCGACGAACGACTCCTCGCGAAACTCGATGCCGGCCAGCAGGCCGACGGGTCCGGCTGGCATTTCGAACAAATCATTTCTCGACAGCTTGAAATCAATCAGCTTCAGTTCCGTCTCGTTGTCACGCCGTACGTCAATCAGCGTCCGCTCGATGTTGGTATTGACACGGCCCGAAAACGTGTTGTAAGCCGCGGATGTTGTATCGTTCAGTGCCTCCTGCATCAGCGTGTTCGAGATGCGGTTGTGGGTGATGTCTTCCTTCTCCGCTTTGGACCAGATGAAGGCCGTATCCCAGTCCCAGGCGCCCCATGTTCCGCGGAAACCCTGCAGGAAACGATAGGTTTCGCCGTCGTTGTCGACAATTCTTGGCACTTCCGCCCAGCGCTTGTTGTCGATCAGCA
>JAOTUU010000244.1 GCA_029863705.1 Gammaproteobacteria bacterium | reverse complement strand
GAAGATCAGCTTGTGATCAGAGAATTTCAGGTCAGCTGATGCGCACTCGATATGGCCATTATCGACATCAATGACGACATTACCTTCAAACCGCCATACGCTGTCCTGGAAGTCGAGCTTGGTGGCACGCCCTTCATCCGCCTCTATGCCGATGGATCCCTGGGACAGTCGCAGTCCCTTGAAGACCAGCATGGAGCTATTTCCATCGTAATTTGTTGAATCGGCATCCAGCGATATAGGCAGGCGCAGGTCACTGGCCTGGGCGGCGGCCAGACCCGGCAACAAAAAAAGCAATGCGATAAAACGCGTGATCATCGAATCTGCATTCCCGGTCAGGGGGCGAACTTCCCGCTGACGTTCGATTTCAACTCCAGGCGGTTTTCCTTCAGTGATGCTAGCATGCCCGTCGCCGTCAAACTGCGCGCGCCAATACGAATCTGCACTCGTTCATTGGTCTCTGCCAGGTAGTTGTCCGGATCGATCTCAAGGTATTGCGTGCGCAATTCTGTGTCCCTGCCAGAAAAACCTTCGCTGCTGACGGCCCGAACATTGCCACTGAGCAACACACGGTCCTCATTTCGTCGAATAATGGCTGAATCGGCATTGACTCGCCAGGGCACAGCGCTTTGTGGTGAGTAATGTAGCAAGACGTTGGTAAAGAGAACGTGATCATCTTCCTTTTGTTCTGCGTCTTCGGCTTGAAGTTCGTACAACAGGTCGCCGTTCGGGCCGGTGCCGAGAATGCGCGCTGACTTCAGGTAGTAACCTTGCTGCGTCGTGTCGAAGCTGGGAATCGCCTCGCCATCGCCGAGCCCCTGGCGAGCGAGATACCAGCTGCCCAATGCGCCTGCCGTCAAACCGATGAGCAAAAGAGCGGTGCGGAGGCTTACCATCAGTCTGTGTCGCCGGCTGCTGCCAGGACGAGGTCGCAGATTTCGCGGACGGCACCATGACCACCAGCGGCATGGGTCGTGTAGTGGCAGTGCTCGCGAACGGCTTTTACTGCGTTCGCAACCGCAACGGCATAACCGACTTTGCGCAACAGCGGCAGATCCGGTGTGTCGTCGCCGACGTAGATACACTCTGCGTCAGAGATTCCGAGTGTGCTGGTAAGTTTGGCGAAAGCGCCGATTTTGTCCTTGCAGCCCTGTATGACGTGGCGAACGTCAAGTTCAGCCATGCGCTGTTCGACGGCAGCAGAGGAGCGCCCGCTGATAACGGCGACTTCTATGCCGGCCTCCAGTAACTGCCTGATGCCGTAACCATCTTGCGTATTGAATGCCTTTGATTCGACACCGTCATTTGAGAGGTAAAAACGGCCGTCAGTAAATACGCCGTCCACGTCGAAAGCTACGAGGCGAATTCCGGTCAGCGAAGTCTTGGCGTCAGGATTGCTCACATAATGCCTGCGCGAAAAAGATCGTGGACATTTAAGGCACCGACCAGACGATTTTGCTTGTCGGCGACCAACAGCGATGTGATTTTATTCTCTTCCATCAGGCGCACAGCTTCGGCGGCCAACACATCTTCTGACGTCGTCTTGCATTCGCTGTGCATGACGCTGCGGATAGCGGTGCTGTGTACGTCAACGCCTGCGTCCAGCGCTCGGCGCAAGTCGCCATCCGTGAAGATGCCGAGAATATTCATGTCATCGTCCACGATCGCGGTCATTCCCAAGCCCTTTTCCGTCATTTCCATCAGGCCGTCGCGAAGGTTCACGTCCGGTTTGACGCTGGGGATGGCATCGTCGGTTCGCATAACATCAGCAACGCGGAGCAGCAGTCGTTTGCCGAGACTGCCGCTGGGATGAGACATCGCGAAGTCTTCTGCCGTAAAGCCGCGAGTCTTTAGCAGGACAACCGCAAGCGCGTCTCCCATGGCAAGGGTGGCGGTTGTGCTGGCCGTCGGTGCGAGGTTGAGTGGACAGGCTTCTTCGGCCACGCTGACGTCCAGGTGTACGTCAGCGGCCTTGGCAAGCGTGGACATGGGGTTGCCTGTCATCGTGATCAGCCGGGCACCCATGCGTTTTACAAGCGGCAAGATTGTGATGATTTCGTCCGTCTCGCCCGAGTAGGAAATAGCAAGCAGCAAATCCTGTGCGGTTATCATGCCGAGGTCGCCATGACTGGCTTCTCCCGGGTGCATGAAAAAAGCCGGAGTGCCAGTGCTCGCCAGTGTTGCAGCTATCTTGCCACTGATATGGCCGGACTTCCCCATCCCTGTGACGACGATACGGCCCGGTGTTTCGAGGCACATCTTGCAGGCGTCAATGAATTTTTCGTCAAGTCGCGAGCGTAGCGTATCGACGGCACGAGACTCTATAGAAAAAACCTCGCCGGCCAGGGCCAGTAATTCGTCGGATGTCAGGTTCTGCGGCACGCGCATGCCTCGGCCAGTGATCATTCATGCATTGTAACGTTTTGTAGCACTACGTAGGTATCGTAAGCGATAAATGCAGCGAGTAGCGCGATGCCCTCGATCCTGGACAATTCGCTTTTGCCATCGTAGTCGTACGTCATCGCGAACAGCACCAGAGTGAACGCGACCATGACAAAAATATGCAGCGACAATACGGTCGGCGCCATTGCAGTCGGTGCAATCGCCCCGGCTACGCCGATGACGGCGAGCAGGTTGAAGATATTGGAACCGACGATATTGCCTATGGCGAGCCCATATTCGCCTTTTAGCGCGCTTACCAAAGAGACAGCGAGTTCCGGAAGACTGGTGCCGAATGAGACCAGCAAGATGCCAATGACTACCTCGCTAACGCCGATATCACGTGCGATGAGTATTGCTCCGTCGACCAATAGCTGCGCGCCGACCAGTAGGGTGCCGATTCCCAGGATGAGCCAGAAGATAGCCAGCTTCATGTTGACGCCTACTGGTATTTCGGCCTCGAAATCTTGCTGAATCGGGTCGCTGGGCGAAGACTTCATGCCGAGGCGAGTGAGCCAGATCATTACGATGACAAGCGATGTCAGCATGACCAGGCCGTCTACGCGGCTCAGATAGGAGTCGAGGAATAGCGAAACTGTGAGCAACGAGACAGCAAGCAATGCCGGCATTTCGCGGCGGAGCGTTGCGGAGCGCAGCTGGATGGGACGGATAATGGCTACGCAACCGAGTACCAGGCCTATGTTGACAATATTCGAGCCTATGGCATTGCCAAGTGCCAGTCCCGGCTCGCCACGTAAAGACGCGACAACAGATACCAAAATCTCCGGTGCTGATGTCGCGAATGCGACTACCGTGAGGCCGATCAGCAACGGCGCAACGCCCAGGTTGCGAGCGATTGCCCCGGCGCCATGAACAAACCGGTCGGCACCCCAAATAAGGAGTACTAGTCCGGCAGTGACTTCAAAAAAATTTCCAAGCATAGTTTTCGTATTGTTGAGCGAATCGATTCCAGCGCCCTATTTGAATACATAACAGCGGTCTGGAGACAGGCTCGAGCCGGTTATCATACACAATCAGCGTGCGGCATTGGGAAGCCCTGCGCTTTCCCGGTACACTGCGCGCCCCGGTAATATTACGTAACGAATAGCCAATATGGATCCAGTCGAGATAACAAGCCTGATAGAAGCCGGCTTTGATGACGCCATCGTCAAGGTCATGAGTGGCGACAATACGCATTTCGAGGCGTTGGTCGTTGCAAAAGAGTTCGAGGGGAAGCGGTCAATTGTGCGCCATCAATTGGTGTACAAGTGCCTGGGTGCGCTTATGGGCAATGAGATTCATGCCCTGTCGATTCGAGCCATGACCCCAGACGAGTGGCAGGCACAGACAAACGCATAAAAACTACTGGAAAAGCTCTGCGTAAAAGGCGGTGTGCGTCGCTAGTCGGGCGAGCTCGAGCGCTCGGCTGCTATAACGCTCGTTTCGAACTGAGTACCATTTCGAATGCCAATCAGATGGATTTCGTCACCGGGGTCGGTTGCCGCAACCTTCAGTCGCGCCTGGCGTTGCGTATAGATGGCATCGCCATCAATCTCAATAATGACATCGCCAGCTTTCAACCCGCCCTGCGCTGCCGGGCTATCCGCATAAACGTGGCTCAGGCGAATTCCGACGTTTCGTTCGATGCCCAATGCAGTTCTCTCGGCGCTGCTTAGCTCTTCAGACTGGAAGCCCATGTAGCCGCGAATTACACGCCCATGCAACTTGATTTCGTCGACAACGCCGCGAACCATGTCGACCGGAATGGCAAAGCCGATGCCCTCGGTACCCGGGTCCTGCACCAGTACTGCCGTATTGATGCCCACCAGCTCTCCGTTGACATTAATGAGTGCGCCGCCGGAATTGCCGGCGTTAATCGCTGCATCGGTCTGGATGAAATTCTCGAAGGTCGCGAGGTTAAGCAGCCCCCGACCAGTAGCACTGACGATACCCTGCGTGACCGATTTGGTAAGTCCATACGGGTTGCCAATCGCGAGTACGACGTCGCCGATGCGCAAATGACCCGAACTGCCAAATCGAATTGCCGGCAAGGTTCCAAGATCGACTTTGAGCAGCGCCAGGTCAGTCTCGGCGTCGACACCCACTAGATCCGGAATGACGATCCTGCCGTCACTCATTTGTACTTGAATCTCGGCGGCATCTCCGACGACGTGGTAATTCGTGACAATGTAACCTTCCGGGTCGATCACTACGGCGGAGCCGAAGCTGGTTTCAACGCGAAACCGGGTTCTTTCATTGGGGGCTGGGCTGTACTCAACCAGCCGCTTGACATATACGTTGGCCACTGCAGGGGCGCTAAGATCAACG
>JAOTUU010000036.1 GCA_029863705.1 Gammaproteobacteria bacterium | reverse complement strand
GTTTGAAACTGGCATCACACTCCCGGATAAAGTCAGTCTCGGACAGTCCAATGCGCTGCAGGGTCGCCCGCATGGATGGCCAGGTGCCTTCACCCACGCCAATGGTCGGTATATCCGGTGATTCAATCAGCAACAATTCAAACGGCTGCTGTGCCTGTGAGTCGATGCGATGTTCAGCTGCAATGACTCCAGCAGACAGCCAACCTGCACTGCCTCCACCCACTATAATTATTCTGGAAATCCTGTCTTGCATATGCGATTAGTATCCCACAAGTCCACGACAACACTCGAGAAAACTGACATGACAAGTTCTTACAGGAAGGCTGTTTTAATAATGGCAACTGCCTTAATGCTGTCCGGTTGCGCGGAGGAGGATTCCGACGCCATTTCCGAATGGGCCGTGAATGTCGGAGGGCCATCCTACCTGGGTGTCGAAGGCACGCGTTACGCAGCCGAGCAGTCAGTATCAGGTGGCACAGTTGGCCAAATCAGTGTTGTAAAAGGTTCGCAGGACCGGGTGCTCTATCAGAGTTACCGTGAAGGTGACATTGAAATAGCTCATCGGCTGGCCAATGGAATTTACGATATAACGTTTCATTTTGCCGAGCCTGCAAATCTCGAGCGCGACGAACGTATTTTTTCAGTGTTTGTCGAAGAACAGCCCATCATCAAAGCAATCGATGTCATGTTGTGGCGCGATGGCAAAGTGCGATCTGCGCTAACAGTTACTGTTCCAGGTGTTGAGGTCGCCGACGGCACGCTTAACATTGGGTTCGCTGCGCAGAAGCGCTCCCCGATACTGAGTGCGCTCACCGTGAGCAGGCAGACCAGGACAGATGACAGTCGTGAGCTCGTCTGGAGCGATGAATTCGACAAAGACGGGGCGCCGAATCCGGCCAACTGGAACATCGAGGAATGGGCTTCGGGTGTCGTCAACGACGAGGACCAGGTCTACACGTCGCGGCCGAACAACGTGCGCGTCGAGGACGGGCACCTGGTTATCGAGGCGCACAAGGAGGAGTACGAGGGCGGGCAGTATACTTCCGGGCGCCTGCAGTCGAGCGGTAAGGCGGATTTTCTCTACGGACGCATTGAAGTCAGGGCCCGACTGCCCGAGGGGCGCGGCACATGGCCGGCGATCTGGATGTTATCGAGCCGGCCCTTCACCTACGCCACGACCTGCCAGGATTACGAAGACTGGCAGGGCAGCGACGACTGCGATGCCTGGCCGAATTCGGGCGAGATAGACATCATGGAGCACGTCGGCTACCAGATGGGTCACGTCCACGGGACGGTGCACTCGAAGGCTTTCCACTGGACGGTCTGGAACCAGCGAAAGGGGCGCATACTGGTTGACGATGTCGCGAACGAATTCCATGTCTACTCGTTGGAGTGGTCCCCCGACAGAATCGATATCTTCGTCGACGACACGGTCTACCTGACCTACATTAACGAGGGTAACGGCTGGGAGGAGTGGCCGTTCGACCAGCCCTTTCACATGATCCTCAATCTTGCAATCGGCGGCGCCTGGGGCAAGGGCGGAGGGCCGATCGACGACTCAATATTTCCGCAGCGGATGCTGGTCGACTACGTGCGCGTATACCAGCCACGGCAATGACTCGCCGCTAAAACTTTTCTCTGACCCGATCCATGTCCTGTTGAAACGCAAGGCTCGCAGCGTGTGTCACCACTGCAGATTCCTTGCGACCTTGCAGAATGTCGTTGCTGACCGCTTCAATCTGAAACTCGAAGCCAGAGCCACGGCGATTGTCCGTGAAAGAATCAATCCGCTCGTGCATCGCATACAGGTGACATTCCCGCGCGCTCCAGCCGTGCGGTATCGCGATGTAGCCTTCGGTGCCGATGATGTAGGCCGTATTTGGTAACTTGCAACGAAACGACGTAGCCAAAGTTGCGATGCAATTATCGTAGTTGAATAGCATGGCGACATCGTCGTCGACCCCGTTGGGCGCGTGACGGGAAACTACGTGTATGGTGTCAGGGGCATTCTCGGTGAAGAATCGTGCGATCGCAATCGGATAGATGCCCATATCGAGTAAACAGCCACCGGCGAGCGATGGATCATAAAGCCGGGAGCGTGGATCGAAAGGTTTTGGGTAGCCCAGTTCTGCCTTGATGTGTCGTAGTTCGCCTATTCGGCCGCTATCGACCCATTCTTTTGCTTTACGAACGGCCGGCAAATACCAGGTCCACATTGCTTCCATCAGGTAACCGCCCGTCGCATTGGCTACGTCGAGCAACTTCTGGCACTCGGCGGCCGACGTCGTGATCGGTTTCTCGCACAACACTGCTTTACCCGCCCTCAGCGCGTTCGCCGAGTTTTCTAAATGCAGTGTGTGCGGTGTGCCAATGTAAACAGCGTCAATATCCGGATCCGAAAACAGCTTCTCGTAACCTTGATACGTTTTGCCGATGCCATATTTGTCGGCGAATTCTGCTGCCGAATCGAGGCTACGTGCCGCGACCGCGGCGACCTCGGCAATTGGGACATGCACCATGTCGGCGGCGAAGGTGTTGGCAATGGTTCCGGCACTAACGATGCCCCAGCGTATCTTTTTCATCAGTAAGGAGTCTTACTGTCGCCAGAGGCGTGGATTCGGTGGCTCGTCCTCGCAGTTCGAACGGAACGGATTGATATCGATTCCACCGCGACGCTGGTAGCGTGCGTATACCGTCAGTTGCTCTGCTTTGCAGCGCTCCATGATGTCTAGGAATATTCGCTCAACACAGGTTTCGTGAAAGTCCTGGTGCTGTCGATAGGACACGATGTATTGCAACAGCCCGGCAGGATCGATGCGTGGCCCGCTGTAGGAGACCAGCACGCTGCCGGTATCGGGCTGGCTGGTGACGGGGCAGAGGCTGCGCAACAAATGCGAATGCAGGGATTCTGTCACGACATCATCCGCGTTGGCCTGCAGCAATGCAGCATCGACCTCGTAGGCATCGCAGCTGATTTTTTGATCGTCAAGGGAGTCGCCGGGTAGCTGCGCAACAGTCGAGGCGTCCGTTTCCGAAGGCCGTTGAACCTGCACGGCGACATCAACGCCGGCAGCGTCCGAGAGATCCTGCTCGATCATCTCGGCTACGTCGCTAGTGGCAGCGCAGCGCGTCATCGCAAATGAGTTCAGGTAAAGCTTGAGGGACTTCGACTCAATGATGTTCGGTGAGCTTGCGGGCACGCGAATCTCGGCCGTCCCCACCTGTGGCAGGCCGTCGCTGTCGAGCCAGGTCAGTTCCCAGGCATTCCAGATATCGGCGCCATGAAATGGCAGGTCGGCACCGATCCCAAGGGGTTCGCGGTTGCCCGTACGTGCGATCGCGTATAGCAACCCGGGCGAGTATTGCTCAAGGTATGTACTGCGTCTGCCGAGCGGTGATTCGTCTGTCATTTTGGCTGCCAATTTGCCGGGTTGGGCTGGGTGTGCGCGACGTAGCTCGAGGTCAAATTACCGCAGCACGTCGCGTTCCTCAGGTACAATATCGACCGTTTTTTTGAGCTTACAAGATCGAGCAATCATCCCATGAGCCCCTCCAACAATACCAGCCATACTGACCGCGGATATATCATCCCGATCGGTGGCGCAGAAGAAAAATTTCACAACCGCGAGATTCTCGATCGCTTTATCGACGTATGCGGTGGCAAGGAAGCGCGAATCGGCATTATTCCGACGGCGTCAGAGCTCGAAGACACCGGGCGAAACTACGAGAAACTGTTCCGGGAGATCGGGGTCAAGCACACCAGGGTGTTGCCATTCGAGTCGCGTGAAGAGTGCGGGTCGGGCGCTGATCTCGAGTACATCGAAAAATGTGATGGCGTCTTCCTGACGGGTGGCAACCAGTTGCGGCTTTCAACGACGCTTGGTGGTACCGCAGTTGCCCAGCTTATTCGCCGCCGCCACGCCGAAGGAATGCATGTTGCCGGGACGTCGGCCGGTGCGGCATTCATGCCCGAACACATGATTGCGGGCGGTCGCGAGGGCAGCACACCGAGCCCCGACATGGTTACGATGGCGCCGGGACTTGGCCTCACGAATAAATTCATTATCGACCAGCACTTTCGGGAACGTGACCGATTCGGCCGCCTGCTGACCGCTCTGGCTTACAATCCGTTCGCCGTTGGGATAGGCCTGGACGAGGATACGGCGGCGTTCATCAGACCCGGTGACGACTTTGAGGTCGTGGGTAGCGGTGGTATTACCGTGATCGATCCTAGAGATCTGAGCTATTCTTCCATGGACAGGGCACGCCGTGGCGAGCCGGTCAGCTTGATTGACGTCAAGCTACACATTCTGATCGCGGGCGGGCGTTTCGAAATCGAGTCGCGCCACGCCTCGCCGGAATAAGGCCAGACAGGACTACAACGATGAGAATTGTCAGCACCAACGTTTACGTTGGCCCAAACGTTTTCGCTCACTTCCGGGTCATCCGCCACATTCTCGAGCTCGGCGAACTCGAGAAATGGCCCACCGGCCGCCTTGGCGACGCATTCATCAAACCTCTGCTCGAGACCCTGCCAGGTTTACATGAACACGGCTGCTCTTATAAAGAACCGGGCGGCTTCGTGCGCCGCCTCACAGACGACGAGGGCACCTGGTTAGGTCACGTTATGGAACATGTGGCCATTGAGCTGCAAAACGTCGCTGGTTCGCCCGTCACGTACGGCAGAACCCGGTCTGTCGATGGCCAGCCGGGCCGCTACAACATGGTGTTCGAGTACAAAGACGAATCGGTCGGCCGGGAGTCGAGCGCGTTGGCATTGAAGTTGCTGCTTAGCCTGTTGCCTGCGGAGATCGCTGTAGACGGCAGGCCGGACGATGCATGGGATTTCGCGGAAGAGCGCGACAAATTCATACGTTTCGCGCAATCACGTGCGTTGGGCCCGAGTACTGCGTCGCTCGTTAATGCTGCAGAAGAAAGGGACATTCCCTGGATTCGGCTGAATCGCTACAGCCTTGTGCAGTTCGGCCATGGCAAATACCAGCAACGCATCCAGGCGACGACCACCGGACGTACCGGCAACATCGCAGTAGAGCTCGCCGGAGACAAGGAGGAGACAAACGGCATTTTGCGTGACCTCGGCTTGCCTGTGCCTGAGCAAATCATCGTACGTCGTGCCCGTGACGCTGTGCGCGCTGCAAAACGTATCGGTTTTCCGGTGGTGCTCAAGCCGCTGGACGGCAACCACGGTCGTGGCGTTTCGATCAACCTCAAGACAGATGAGGAAGTCGAGCTCGGCTTCAAGAAAGCAGCTGAACACGGCCGAACGATTATCGTCGAGAGCTTTATCGAGGGATTCGACCATCGCTTGCTGGTGGTGAATGGCGAACTGGTTGCCGCGGCGAAGCGCGAGCCTGGTCATGTTGTCGGTGACGGCAAACACAGCATCGCTGAGCTCGTCGACATCGTTAACGACGACCCGCGCCGTGGCGTAGGCCACGAAAAAGTGCTGACGCGCCTCGAGCTTGACCATCAGGCGGAACAGCTGCTGCAGAAAAGCGGCTATGACAAAGACACCGTGCCAAAGAAGGGTGAGGTCGTCTACCTGCGATCGACAGCTAACCTGTCCACGGGTGGTACGGCGCTGGACGTTACCGACATCATCCATCCTGACAATCGTGAAATGGCCATTCGGTCGATCCGGGCCATCGGACTCGACATAGGCGGCGTGGACTTTCTGACGAACGATATCTCCCTGTCGTACCGCGAAGCGGGTGGGGCAATTTGCGAAGTTAACGCGGGCCCGGGTTTTCGCATGCACGTCGCGCCGAGCGAAGGCACGCCCAGAGATGTAGCAGGTCCGGTCATCGACATGTTGTTTCCCCCGGATACGCCAAAACGGGTGCCGATTGCCGCAATAACCGGGACAAACGGCAAGACGACAACATCGCGCATGCTCGCGCACGTCCTCAAAATGACCGGTTTTACCGTCGGCATGACATCGACCGATGGCGTCTATATTGACGGCAAGCTCACGGTTCCTGGTGACATGACCGGGCCGACATCGGCGCATATGATTTTGCGGGATCCGTCAGTTGACGCAGCTGTGATGGAAACAGCACGTGGCGGAATGTTACGCAGCGGCCTGGGCTACCGGCGCTGCAATGTCGCCGGTTGTTTAAACGTCTCGTCAGATCACCTTGGTCTGCGCGGCATCGACACGCTGGAACAACTCGCCGAGGTCAAGCGCGTTCCGATCGAAATCGCGACAGATGCTGCTGTTTTAAATGCCGATGATCCGCTCTGCCTGCAGATGGCGGATTACACCGAAGCGGCTCGTGTGTGCTACGTAACCATGAACCCGTCTCATGCGCTTGTGAAACAGCATATTCGTGCTGGTGGCCAGGCCTTCGTTCTCGAAGAGGCAATGAACGGCCACATGATCACGATTTACGATGGCGAGGCGCACACGCCGCTGCTATGGACACACCTGATCCCGGCGACGATTGAAGGGCGCGCGATGCACAATGTGCAAAACGCCATGTTTGCCGCCGCACTGGCATACAACATGGATATCGGTATCGAGGATATTCGCCACGGCCTGCGGACATTTGACTCGACATTCTTCCAGGCACCGGGTCGGATGAATATTTATGACAATCATCCATTCAAGGTGATCCTCGACTACGCCCACAACGCCGCCGCCGTAAAGGCAATTTGCGATCTTGTCGATCGTTTCGATGTTGAAGGTCAACGTATTGTGGTGCTTGCCGCACCTGGCGATCGTCGTGACCAGGATATCCAGGGCATTGCATCAATCGCGGCTGGCCATTTTGACCACTACATTTGCCGCTGTGACGACAATCGCCGTGGCCGTGGACACGACGAGGTCGCCGTCATGCTGAAAGAAACCCTGCTTGAGCAAGGTGTGCCGGTCAGCGCAATCGAAGTCATTCCGGATGAGCAGGAAGCCACGCGACGAGCATTGGAGATGGCAACGACTAATGACCTCGTGCTGGTTCTTGGTGACAACGTCAAGCGTAGCTGGAAGCAGATTATTTACTTCAACTCCGGCGCTCATGCTGAAGAAGCAGGTTCCAAAGCACCCGTCGCGATTGAGCTGCCGCAGACGGACGAATTTACGTTCGATGACGAAGTCGAAATCATCAGCGATGAACGCGGTGTGCGAATTGCGCGGGACGAAGGCGACTAGCCGGCATCCATGGAATTCCTCGATGCTCGCAGACTGACCGGTCCAAGCCTGTTATTTGACGGGCCGGGCGCTATCCTCGATGTGCTTTGTAGCAAAGGCGAGGCGCAACGACTCATTCCGGTATGGCAAAAACACGTTGAGCGCATGCTGACTGAATTGGCCTGGGAGAGTTGCGAGTTTCAGTCCCTGCTGTTGTCGGGCGGAGTCAGTCTTGGCTTTACGTCGCCGATCGACGCGCTGTATGCAGCGTCGGAGATTAACGAATGGGCTTTCGCCGCCTGCGATGCTGAACTTAATGGCGTCGAGCAAGCGGATTTCGATGAGGCTGTGACGGCTATTCGCACTGCAATGGCAGAAGAGGCCAACCCGGAATTATTGAAACTCGAATCCCAGGCCCTGGAGCACGGTGTATCGTTTTTGTGGGACGACGACGAAGCATCTCTTGGGCTGGGGCGACGTTCTCAAACCTGGCCTGTTCGTGAGTTGCCAGATCCGGAATCATTGGACTGGGCCGCCTTCGACGACGTGCCCACGGGAATTGTCACCGGCACCAATGGCAAGACGACGACTGTGCGGCTTGCCGCTCATATTGTCAGGGCGGCGGGGCACAACGTTGGTTTCAGCTCCACCGATTTCATTGCGGTCAACGACCGCATCGTCGATCGCGACGACTGGTCCGGCCCGGGCGGTGCACGTAACGTCCTTCGCGAGAACGACGTCGATGTGGCTATTCTGGAGACCGCGCGTGGCGGTCTGCTGCGCCGCGGCCTGGGAATCAACAAAGCTGACGCGGCATTGATCACTAATATTGCCAAGGATCACCTTGGTGATTTCGGCTCGAAGAACCTCGACGAGCTTTTGCAGTGCAAGTGGATCGTTACTCGCGCTGTCTCAAACGGAGGCAAGCTGGTTCTCAATGCAGACGACTCGCTACTCGTCAAGAAGTCGGCCGAATTCAAGGGCGATATCACCTGGTTTTCGATGGATGTGGACAATGCCGTTGTGTGCGAGCACACCAGCAGGGGTGGTGCTGCGTTTGTACTGGACGGACAAGACCTGTTGATCGCTGAGGGCGACAAGAAGCAACTGATTTGTCACGATCATCAGATTCCAATCACGCTGGATGGCGCAGCGCGCCACAATGTTGCCAATGCACTCGCTGCTGCCGCGTTGACCTGGTGTATGGGAGTGTCGCTCGAGGATATCGGCTCTGGCCTGAAGACGATGTCGCAGGAAGAGAATCCCGGGCGGTGCAACGTCTACCAAGTACAGGGTTTTACGGTGTTGGTCGACTTTGCACATAACCCGGAGGCATTGCAGGCGGTGCTATCCATGGCCGGCAGGCTGGCGACAAAGCGCAAGGCGTTGTGCTTTGGCCAAGCAGGCGATCGACCGGACGGTCTCATACGAGAGTTCGCGCGCAGCGCCTGGGAGTCTGGTCTGGATCGAGTGTTCGTATCGGAACTGGCGAAATACCATCGTGGCCGTGAAAGCGGTGATGTGTTTGCGGTGATCAGGGGCGAGCTACTCAACTGCGGTGCAGACGCACAGCAGATAGAACATCACGGCGAAGAAATCGAGTCGCTCAACTCAGCCCTGGAATGGGCTGAGCCGGGCGACCTGATCATCATGCTGGCCCTGGAGCGCTCACCGGAACTCCACGAACGCCTGGACGCCTTAGTTTAATCCCCGATTTGCGAGTAACGGCTCGATAACCGGATCGCGACCGCGGAAGTTGCGATACAACTCCATGCCCGGGCGCGTGCCGCCCTTGCTCAGGATGTCTTCGCGATAGCTCGCCGCCGTTTCCGGGTCAAAAAGGCTCGTCTCCTTGAACGCCATAAACGCATCGGCATCGAGAATTTCTGACCAAATGTAGCTGTAGTAACCGGCGAAATAGTCTCCGGCGAAAATATGCGCGAAGTAACCAGTGCGATAGCGTGGAATGATCTCTTCGATAAGACCGATATCGGCCATGGCCGCACTCTCAAAAGCGCGGGGCTCGATGGCTTCAGTTGAATCCAGCGTGTGATAGGCCATGTCCAGGTACGCTGCAGCCATGTACTCGACCGTAATAAATCCCTGGTTGAATTTGGCAGATGCCGTGATCTTGTCGATGGTCTCTTGCGGCATAGGTTCACCGGTCTCGTAGTGCCTTGCGAACAGACGCAGCACTTCGGGCTCGCGCATCCAGTTTTCCATGACCTGTGAAGGGAACTCGACGAAGTCACGGGGCGTGTTGGTGCCTGACAGAGAAGCGTACCTTACGTCGGACAACATGCCATGCAACGCATGACCAAACTCGTGGAATAGTGTTTCGGCTTCGATGAGGCTCAGCAGTGATGGCGAATTGGCACCAGGGGCCGGATAGTTGAAGTTGTTGGTAATAATAGGTGTGACGACGCCATCGAGCTTCGATTGCGAACGCAGTGCGTTCATCCACGCACCGCCCTGTTTCGACTCGCGAGCAAAGAAGTCCATGTACAAGATGGCCAGATGTGAACCGTCCGCCTCTTTGACTTCGAAAACCTGTTGATCGGGATGCCATTTCGGCAGATCGTCTCGTTGCTCAAATTGCAGGCCGAAGAGCTTGGTCGAAAGAGCAAAGACACCATCGCGCACGGCGTTAACTTCGAAGTACGGCCGTAGCGCATCCTCGTCTATATCGTATTTGGCTTTGCGGACTTTGGCGGTGTAATAGCGCCAGTCCCAGCCGCGGATACGGTCATCGATGCCGTCGGCCTGCATCATAGCTTGCAGGTCCGCGCGTTCTTGTTTTGCCACCCGAATCGCGGGTTCCCAAATTTGGTCGAGAAGCTTATAGGCATTTTCGGGCGACTCGGCCATATTGTCGGAGAGTACGAATTCTGCCTGGTTCTTGTACCCCATGAGAGCGGCACTCTCGGCACGCAAAGAGACCATGCGAGCAGCAATCGCCTTGTTGTCCGAGTCATTGTCGTTGTCGCCGCGTTTCGCGTAGCCCTCGAACAGGGCCTTGCGCATTTCCCGATTTGGCGAGAATTCCAGGAACGGGTTGATACTCGGACGTTGCAGGGTAAATACCCAACACTCGCAGTCATGGCCGCGCCGCTTTGCTTCGTCTGCAGCAAGGGCGACCAGGCTCGCTGGCAAATTTCCAAGATCCGCTTTATCGGTTACGAGCAGTTCGAAATCGTTGGTCTCATCCAACAGGTTTTCGTCAAATTTCTGCGATAGCGATGCGAGTTCAGCATTGATTTCGCGCAGGCGTGATTGTGCTTCGTCGTCGAGATTTGCACCGGCACGGACAAAGCGCTTGAGAGTTTCCTCCAGCAGCCGAAGTCGTTCGCCGCTGAGGCCGAGCTCCTCGCGTTGTTCATAGACGGTATTGACACGATCAAACAGCGCGGGGTTGAGGTTGATGTTGTCTTTGTGTGCTGCCTCTTCCGGGGCAAACACCTTCGCTGTTTCGCGAATTACGTCGTCGGCATGCGCTGAATTGACGGCAGAGAAAACGTAATCAACCTTGTCCAGAAGGTCATCGCTTCGCTCCAGTGCTTCGATCGTATTCGCAAACGTAGGCTCGTCGGAGTTGTCGACTATCTCGTTAATCTTCCGGGTTTGATCTTCCATGCCGGCACGTAGTGCGGGCAGGTAGTCCTCAGACGAGATCTGGTCAAACGGTGGCACACCAAAAGGCGTGTCCCAGTCTTCGAGCAGTATGTTGGCTGCTGGCATCGTTCCTGTCTCTACCGCTTCTGTCTCAGGTACCGGGCTATCGCCGCATGCCGCCAGGACCAAAAAGATTGCCGCTGTGGCTGTGATTTTCGACTTCATAATGATTTCCTGGAATTCCATAAATATCCGTTTAACCGTCCATTCTGACAGCGAGCTTTTTAATAGTTCAATAGTGGATTCGCGCAACGGCGCCATAGCTATTGGGCGAGCCGGAGGATGGTATCCCAATGTATTTTGTCGACGGGCATGATAGACAAGCGGTTGCCTCTGCGCGTGAGGATCATGTCTTCAAGCTGCGGATTCGCTTTGATTTCGGCTAGCGTTACCGGCCGTTTCAGCTTGCTGACGAATTCAACATCGACGAGCAGCCATCGTGGGTTTTCCTGGTCGCTTTTCGGGTCGAAATATTTCGATTCCGGATCAAACTGCGTGGGATCCGGGTAGGGCTTGCTGGCAACCTTGGAAACTCCGACGATTGCGGGTTCTTTGCAGTTCGAATGGTAGAAAAAAATCTTGTCGCCAATGCGCATATCATCGCGCATCATATTGCGGGCCTGGTAGTTTCGGATGCTGTCCCACATCTCTCGGCCATCGCGTTCGAGGTCGTCGATGCTGTATACGTCGGGCTCGGATTTCATAAGCCAATATGCCATCAGGATGCGTCCCATTTTCACCGTGTTGAGGGGCTGCGGAGTGTATCATGACGACTTGGATTCGAGGGTCGCTGTGATACCATTGCGCCCCGAAATCGGTGCTTGGCGAGACAGACGAATGACAAACATGCTGGCGAATATTTTTGGCTCATCACCAGTGCGGCCACTCGAAAAACACATCGGAATTGCATTTCGGTGTGCGAAGCAGCTGCATGCGTTCTTCGCCGCCGCGATAAAAGGGAATTGGGAAAAAGCCACGACCGTTCGCGGTGAAATCGAGAGATTGGAGCACGAGGCAGACGATTTAAAGAAGAAGATTCGCCTTGGTCTGCCCAAAAGTCTTTTTATGCCGGTGCCGCGTGAGGATCTCCTGGAGTTACTGCTCGTTCAGGACAAGATCGCAAATCGAACCAAGGATGTGTCCGGTATTGTCCTCGGCCGTAAGATGAAGATTCCGCCGGAGATTGCCGATCAGTTTCTGGAGTTTGTCGACCGCAATGTGGATGCGGCCAAACAGGCAAAGAAAAGCGTCCGCGAACTCGACGAGCTATTTACGGCAGGTTTTCGTGGCGCAGAGGTCGCACTTGTCGAAGCGCTCATCGAAGAGCTGGACCGTATTGAAACCGATACTGACGACAAGCAGGCTGCACTTCGCGCATCGCTGTTCCAAATCGAAGAGTCCATGAATCCGGTCGATGCTGTATTCATGTACCAGGTCATTGAGTTGACCGGCGAAATTGCCGACATGGCGGAACGTGTTGGCCGACGTCTCGAACTGTTGCTCTCACACTAATAACAAGTAATAAGGGCCACTCCGGCCTCCTGGGAATCGTTCGATGGAAGCAGAACTCGTCTATATAGCCCTTGCCGCTTTATTCGGCATATTTATGGCTTGGGGTATTGGCGCGAACGACGTCGCAAACGCAATGGCGACATCGGTCGGCTCAAAAGCGCTCACGATCAGGCAAGCGATACTCGTCGCCGCCATTTTTGAATTTCTTGGCGCGGTCCTCGCCGGTGGTGAAGTTACGTCGACGATTCGCAAAGGCATTGTCGATGCGGATAGTCTGTCGGGCAGTCCGGAGCTTCTGGTCTACGGCATGCTCGCGTCCCTGCTTGCGGCTGGCACGTGGTTGTTTATTGCCTCAAAAAATGGCTGGCCGGTTTCGACTACGCACTCGATCGTTGGCGCGATTGTTGGATTCGCAGCGGCAGGCATTGGGGTCGACGCCGTGCAATGGGGCAAGGTTGCAACCATTGTTATGAGCTGGGTTGCGTCACCATTAACCGCCGGGTTCATTGCGTACCTGATCTACCAAAGCGTGCAACGTCTGATCCTGCGTCAGGACGATCCGCTTGCGATGGCTAAACGATATGTGCCGATCTACATGTTTTTTGCGGCCTTCACGATCACGCTGGTTACCATTCTCAAGGGCCTTAAGCATGTAGGGCTCACAATCGACCTGGCAGAGAGCTATATGCTCGCAACCGCGATAGCAATCGCCATTGCCATCATTGGATCTATCGCGATTCGGCGTATCCAACCCGACCCGAAAGCGGAAAAAAGCCAGCATTTCTACACGGTCGAACGCGTGTTTGGCGTCCTTATGGTCATAACTGCCTGCGGCATGGCTTTTGCACATGGTTCAAACGATGTCGCTAACGCAATTGGGCCGCTTGCCGCTGTTGTCAGTATTGCGCAGACCGGTGAGATTGCCGCGAAGTCGGCGCTGCCAATTTGGGTGCTGGCGCTGGGTGGTGGTGGCATCGTTGTCGGACTGGCCACGTTCGGTCGCCACGTAATTGCAACGGTTGGCAAGAAGATCACGCAGCTGACCCCGAGTCGCGGCTTTGCCGCAGAGCTTGCAGCTGCAACGACCATCGTCATTGCGTCGGGAACCGGCATGCCAATATCGACGACGCACACACTGGTTGGAGCGGTTCTCGGCGTAGGTCTCGCACGTGGAATCGAGGCGATCGACCTTCGCGTTGTTGCACGCATTTTCGTCTCGTGGGTGGTCACGATTCCAGCCGGGGCGTTCCTCTCGATCGTATTCTTCTTCATATTTAAGACGTTTCTTCCCTAGTGCCGCGTCCACAGCTCTAGATGCCGCTGGGGAAGAATCGGAATGCGCCTTACCTGACGCCATTCGCGCGACGGTACGCGATGTTCATACTCGCCGTCGTTTACATGTTCAATTTTATCGATCGGCAAATTCTATCGATTTTGCTGCCGGCCATTCGCGACGAGTTCCAGGTCGGAGACACAGTACTGGGACTGCTGGCGGGTACCGCTTTCGCTCTGTTTTACGTAGCTCTGGGCGTGCCGATCGGACAACTTGCAGATCGAGTCAATCGTCGCAATCTTGTCGCCGCCTCGGTGGCAATATGGAGTGCAATGACGGCGTTGTCCGGCTTAGCTGCGAACGTATGGTACCTGGCACTCGCGCGGGTCGGTGTTGGCGTCGGTGAGGCGGGCTGCAGCCCACCGGCGCATTCAATGATTGCGGACTACTATCCACCCGAGAAACGTTCGGCCGCGATGGGGTTCTACACGCTCGGTATTTCAGCGGGTGTCATGCTGGCGTACCTCGCCGGTGGGTGGGTCGTGCAGAACATCGGCTGGCGTGAAGCTTTCTATATCGTCGGTGTACCGGGTCTGTTGCTGGCTCTGATCGTGAGATTCACCGTAACCGAGCCCGTGCGCGGGGCGTCAGAAAACCGGCACGATACAGGTCACCGGCCGACGATGGCCTCAGTCGTACAGTTCCTGTTGGCCAGGCGATCGTTCTTGTTTATGGCAGTGGCGGCAGGCCTGAGCTCATTTGTTGGCTACTCCATGATTAACTTTATGCCGAGTTTCATGGTGCGTAGCTTCACGATAGAGATTGCATCACTCGGTTTGTGGTTAGGTCTTATTTACGGCTTCGCCGGTGGGTTTGGTTTCTTTATGGGGGGATACATTGCCGACCATATCGGGCGTGACGGGCATCGCAAAGCGTTGTCATTTGTCGCCATAGCGATGCTAGTGACATTGTTCTTCAATATCACTGTGTTCCTGACATCTTCGCCCGTGTGGTGTTTGTTGTTGTACATCGTGCCTGCAACAACGGCCAACGTTTATCTTGCGCCTGTCCTGAGCCAAACACAGAGCCTCGTATCATTGCGTATGCGCTCTGTTGCTTCGTCGCTTGTTTTGCTGATCATCAACATTATCGGACTGGCAATGGGGCCGCCTGTTACGGGGATGATCAGCGATGCACTGGAGCCGGGGTACGGAACGGAGTCAATGCGTTACAGCCTGCTGCTTGTTAGCGCGGTCGTTTTGCCGATTGCTGCATGGTTTTATTTTCAGGCAGGCAAGTCGATTGACAGCGACCTGCAGAAAGCCGACGAACACGACTGAATTGTCAGACTGCGCGCAGGTACCAGTCGAAGTCGGTGGGCGGCACCGTGTTGTGAAACTGGCGACATTCACTGCGTCGATTCTGAGCGAGATAGTCGCAATACCTTTTGCCCAGATACTCCGGCAAAATCTTGCTCTTTGAAAATTGATCGATGGCCGTGTCCCAACGGTCGGGGATGCCGACTTTTAGTTTTATAAGCTCGCCTTCTCCAATCATTCGGCCCGGGTCACACTTGCTCTTGATGCCGTAATGCACACCGGCGGCGATCGCGGCAGTAACCAGGTAGGGGTTGGCATCGGCACCGGCAACACGATGTTCAAAGCGCAGGTTCTTCATATCAGACTGAGGAACCCGAACAGCGACGGCGCGATGATTTACGCCCCAGTTGGGTTCTACCGGGACGAAGTTCTCCGGCAACAGGCGACGATACGAGTTTGCGTTGGGCGCGAATATAGCGGTGGATTCGGCCATCGTTTTCAAGAGTCCGCCGATGGCATATCTCAGCCGTGCAGAGAAAGGTGGTACTGCAAGGCTTTCACGCCCATGAGAAAAATAGTTCTTGCCGTTGCGATCCACGAGGCTCATGTGGATATGTAAGCCGCTGCCTGAATCCTCGGCGAACGGTTTGGCCATAAAGCAGGCGACGAAACCGTGCTTGCGCGCTGCAGCCTTCACAGCCCGTTTCAGGAGCACCGCGTGATCGCAGGCCAGTACGGGGTCATCAATGTGCAAGAGGTTGATTTCGAACTGCGCTGGTGCAAATTCTGAGGTTGCTGCATCTGCTGGCACGCCCTGTGCTTCACAATAGGCATAAACGTCGTCGAGGAAGGGTTCGATTTCCCAGAGATCGTCCGGGTGATAAACCTGGGGCCCCAGTTGCGGTCTACCTATACCGGGCACACGAGGTGCCCTTTGCCTGGGCCGGTCTGATTTCGCGTCGAGCAGATAAAACTCAAGTTCAGTCGCCATGACTATCTTGAGCCCCATTTTCTTAAGCGGAGCAATGGACCTTTCGAGCACGGCGCGTGGGTCGCCGTGGAATGGCGTGCCATCGTGATCGTAAAGCCGAAACAATGCCTGGGCTGTCGCGCGGTTCGCCCACGGGACAGGCGCCAGGCTGCCGGGAACCAGCTGGCACTGCCTGTCTGGGTCGCCGTCTGCCGTGCCGTAGGGCAAGCCCGCGACGATATCGCCCAGGCTCGTCAGCAGCATTGTGCCGGCGCAGAATTCAAAGCCATCCGCGCAAGCCTTCTCGAAGGCATTGCGACGAATTCGTTTGCTTCTGAAAATGCCGTTCATGTCCGGCGCCAGCAATTCCATCGACTCGGTCTTCGGGTACTTTTTCAGCAAGCGGCGCAGCTCAGATTGCATAATGTTCTTCATTTCTTGTGTCATAGCTGGGCCATTGTACCGCGTGGTAAGATGCTGCCAAGCATCGCGCAGGGAACAAAAATATCAAGAAACGCAGCGTGCAAGCCCTTTACTGCCTTTTTTGGCTGTCCTTATTGCTGACCCGGTCATTCGCGGCTCAGGCGATTGAAATCGAGTCACCGCGGATAGGTTTGGCCGAGGTGCCGCTGGAAATTGCCGTCGCTGGCGTCGCAGAAGGTGCAACGGTCTCGATGGTATTTGCCGGCATCGATTACGCGATAATTGCGGATAACGATGGTCGCGCGGTTTTCTCCGACCTGTCGACGCCCACTGTCGGAACAACCACAATCGCAGTTTCTGTCGGCGAGCAGACGGCATCAGCTGAGCTTCGTGTGCTGCCGGGCTGGGTTTCGGTAATGCCTGCGTTTCTCGCAATCTTTGTCGCCTTGCTAATCCGGAATGTCGTTCCTGCACTTTTGCTTGGATTGTGGCTGGGCGCTACCACCCTTATCGGCTTCTCGGCTTTTGGGGCTGGCAAGGCAGTTCTAGACGTATTTGCCGTTTTCATCGTTGAGGCGATAAGCGATTCTGGTCGTGTCGCGATCATCGTATTTACAATGTTGATTGGTGGCATGGTCGGCATCATTACGCGCAATGGCGGCATGGCCAGTATTGTTCGCGTGGTGGTCAGCAGGGCAAAGACCCCTTTTGGCGGCCAGGTATCTGTTTGGTTGATGGGCCTCATGGTCTTCTTCGACGACTACGCCAACACACTGGTCGTCGGAAACACAGCACGACCGATCACTGATCATCTGAAAATTTCACGGGAAAAGCTTGCGTACATCGTTGACTCAACTGCGGCACCTGTTGTTTGCCTGGCTCTCGTTACGACCTGGATAGGCTATCAAGTGAGCTTGATCGACCAGGCGATGCAAGGTATCGACGGGCTTGCCGGAACGACGGCCTATTCGCTATTCCTAAACTCGCTCCCGTACAGTTTCTACCCGATACTTGCGATCGTGTTCGTGTTGGCCGTCGCCATAACCGGGCGTGACTTTGGCCCGATGTACAAGGCGGAATTGCGTGCACGGCAGGGCATGGTCGAGTCCGAAAGAGAAACCGAATTGCCAGCCGTCGACGGAGATGCACTGGAGGTTAAGCCGGATGTACCGATGCGCCCGGTGAACGCGTTCCTGCCAATAATTACCCTGGTCATCTCCTTGCTCGTGAGTATGTACGTTACGGGCGAGGGCGAGTCGCTCCGGGACATTATCGGATCATCGGATCCGTATGTGGCGATGATCTGGGCGTCGTCTCTGGCTGTGCTTGTCGCTGCAGCGTTGTCGATAGGGCAGCGAATATTGTCGATGCACGAAACGGTCGATGCCTGGTATGGCGGCGCGAGGGCAACGCTGTTCGGCATGATAGTGCTGGTATTGGCGTGGTCGATGTCCGATGTAACTGCTGCCTTGAATGCCAAGGAATACCTGATCTCGATTCTCGGCGATACGCTGCCGCTAGAGCTTGTGCCGGCTGTGGTGTTTGTACTCGCGGCCGTAACGGCATTTTCGACCGGTACGAGCTGGGGCACGATGGGTATCTTGCTGCCGCTGGTATTGCCGCTCGCCTGGGCCGTCATGACGGTTAGCGGCGTGGCGGATGCGTCCGGCATGCATATTATGAATTCGTCAATCGCCTGCGTTCTTGCCGGTGCCGTTTGGGGGGACCATTGCTCGCCGATCTCTGACACGACCGTGCTGTCTTCTATAGCGAGCGGTTGTGATCATATCGAGCACGTGCGAACGCAAATGCCATACGCATTGCTCGTTGGTGCCGTCGCAGTTGCCGTTGGCACGATTCCCGGTGGTTACGGCATGTCGCCGTGGATTTCAATTGTCGCTGGAGCAGCGATACTCGTTGGCGTCTTGCGTTATCTCGGTCGTAAGGCGTAACGTTATGAGGATGTATCCCAAACCTGTTATCGGCGTTCCAGCGGATAGGCGACAGCTTGACCCTCATCCGTTTCACATGGTTGGCGAGAAATACCTCCAGGCCCTCATCGATGGTGCCGATGCATTACCGCTGATAATTCCCGTGCTCGCAGAACATCTGGATGTCGATGAGTTGCTCGGGAAAGTTGATGGAATACTCCTGACGGGCAGCCCGTCAAATGTCGAGCCGCATCACTACGGTGGCGAGCCCAGCGAGCCAGGCACCTTACATGATGCCCACCGCGACGCAGCTACGCTTCCTCTGGCGCGTCGCGCACTTGATGCAGGCATACCGCTGTTTGCCGTTTGTCGCGGCTTCCAGGAACTCAACGTCGTGTTGGGTGGCACACTTCATCAAAAAGTGTACGAAGTTGCGGGATATCATAGCCATCACGAAAACCCTGACGATCCCCTCGACGTCCAATATGGTCCGTCGCACGAGCTGAACCTGGTGGAAGGCGGCTTGTTGCACAAGGTCGCCGGGGAGGCCAGAGTTATGGTTAATTCGCTTCATAAACAAGGAGTTGCGCGTCTTGCTGACGGCGTTATCGTCGAGGCCGTAGCCGACGATGGTCTGATTGAGGCATTCAGGGTGGACGAAGTGCCGGGGTTTGCACTTGCAGTACAATGGCATCCGGAGTGGCAAGCCACACAAAACGATTTTTCCATGGCAATCTTCAAGGCGTTTGGCGATGCGTGCAGAGAGTACGCTTGCCAGCGACAGGTGTAGCGTGAGTAAGGATGAAGTGTTTCAGCCCTGGCTGAAAGAAAGAGGGATAGAAGACGTAGAGGCGTTTGTACCGGACATGGCCGGCTCTGCACGCGGCAAGGTTCTGCCGGCCGACAAGTTCGGTTCGAGCACCATGAAAATTCCCGAGGCCATATTCGGCCAGACAATTTCGGGCGACTACGTAACTAACAAACTGAACGTCGAAGACCGGGACATGATTCTGCGACCAGACCCGAGTACGTTGAGGATTGTCCCCTGGTCGACCGACCCGGCGGCATCGGTTTTTGTAGACTGTTACCACAGCGACGGCACGACTGTTGATTCATCGCCGCGTAGCGTATTGCGAAACGTGCTCGGCAAATACGAGGCACGGGGTTGGGTGCCAGTCGTTGCGCCTGAGGTTGAGTTTTACTTGTTGAAACCGCATTCCGATTCGAATGCCGAGGCTGAGGCTCCCGAGGGTCGGCTGGGCTGGACCGAAGGGGCCCGGCAGCCATACAGCATCGATGCGATGAACGACTTCGATCCATTCATCAATGACCTGTATGCCTATTGCGAGGCACAGGACATTCGTATCGATACCCTGGCACAGGAGATGGGTCCGGCACAGTTCGAGATCAATTTCCTGCACGGTAATGCGATCGAACTGGCCGATCAGGTGTTCCTGTTCAAACGCACGGTTCGGGAAGTTGCAATCGAGCACGAAATGCACGCCACGTTTCTTGCCAAGCCAATGACGGAAGAAGCGGGCAGTGCATTGCACATTCACCAGAGCATTCTCGACAAGGGTGGCGAGAACATTTTTTCGAACAAGGACGGATCAGCAAGCGACCTGTTTTACGGTTTTCTCGGTGGATTGCAGACCTACATGCCGGAAGCATTACT
>JAOTUU010000243.1 GCA_029863705.1 Gammaproteobacteria bacterium | reverse complement strand
TGCGTGGGTTGATCTCGACTGCGCGATTGCTCTCGTGCTCCGCCGCGAGCACTTCGTCGGCCGATTGTTCATGTGCAGTCGCATCGATGAGTCCTGTGCCGTCTTCCATTCCCGGGTTCTCGACAGGCATTGCGCTTTGCAGCGGTGCCGCAGGCCGCACTTGTTCGGTCGTGTTGCCGCCGCCTTTCTGGCTGGCTTGTGCGAGATACGCAGCGTCGTCCGGCGCATCGATCTGCTGGTCCGGATCGGCAACAATCGTGACTTCAAGCGAGATTGCATCGGCGAAGGGATTATTGAACGGTGCATTGAAAGTGACGCCGATAATCAGGATGCCGTGCACGAGGGCGGCAAGGAACAGCATGGCGGGCAGCCGTTCGGGCGCCGCCGGCGCGACGAGCAACAGCTCGTCGAGAGGGTCGGGGTTCAGGGCGATATTGGCCATACGCACGAGAATGTTCCGCTTTTTTGTTTACGGTGACAAGCAAACAGTCATGGGAGACCAGTGTAATTGCCGGGCCGGGTCAGGAATGAGACCCAGGTCACCGCTCGGCACTTCGATGGCCGACATAGCGCTTATCCGAGCTTGTTCTCGATTGCGTCGAACAGGGTGCCGGCGATATTCAGCTGGAACATTCTGTCGAGTTCGCGAATGCCGGTCGGACTCGTAACGTTGACTTCCGTCAGGAAATCGCCAATTACATCGATGCCGGCAAACAGCACGCCGGCATCTCGCAGCACCGGGCCCACCTGGTCACAGATCGAGCGGTCGTTATCGGACAGTTCCTGACCTTTGGTAGACGCGCCGGCGACGATGTTGCCGCGGTTGTCATCGCCCGAGGGGATGCGCGCGAGTGCATGTGGAACCGGATTTCCGTCAATCAGGAGGATGCGCTTGTCGCCGAGGCTTATCTCCGGAATGTGCACCTGTGCCATGGCAAAGCGCCGGCCGTAGTCAGTCAGGGTCTCGAATATTACGTTGGCGTTGTTATCGCCTTTCTGTATCACGAAAATTGAGCGACCACCCATACCGTCAAGCGGTTTGACCACGATTCGCCCGTGATCCGCCAGGAAAGTCTTCATTTCGCCCATTGAACGCGTTATCAGCGTCACCGGCGTGCACTCGGGAAACCAGGCGGTATAGGCCTTTTCATTCATGTCTCTGAGCGCCTGCGGATCATTGACAATGAGCGCGCCGGCCAGCTTGGCCCGATCCAGTATGTACGTTGTATAGACGTACTCCATGTCGAATGGCGGGTCCTTGCGCATGAGTATGGCATCGAGTTCGCCCAGCTCGATTTGCCGGGCGTCACCCAGTTCGAACCAGGCGTCGTGGTCGTCGACCACATCGAGGCGTCTCGAGCGACCAAAGGCCTTGCCGGAGAGCATACTGAGATCGCGTTGTTCGAAGTAATGGATTTCTGCAGAGCGGCGCTTTGCCTCGAGCAGCATTGCAAAAGAACTGTCCTTCTTTGGGACGATGGAGCCGATCGGGTCCATTACGATGCCGATTTTGAGTGGGGTTGCAGCCATCTGTTCCTGAACTTCAGCGCCTAGAGCGAGACGCGGCCAACTATACAGCGAAAAGGCCTGTAAGCGCCCGATTTCCGACGATTTTGCGTAACGTGGCGAGCGTCGTAGCGGGACTTATGTCAATATGGTAAAAGTCGGTTTTAATCGTGGGGAAATTCGGTGTCGAGTAATGCATCCCGCTCCTTCAGCGGACTTAAGATTCTTGTCGTGGACGATAGCAAGACTATTCGCCGCACGGCTGAAACGCTGCTAACCAAAGAGGGTTGCCAGGTCTTTACGGCTATCGATGGATTCGATGCATTGTCCAAGATCGCCGATCATCAGCCAGACCTGATATTCGTAGACATTATGATGCCGCGGCTGGACGGCTATGAAACGTGTTCCCTGATCAAGCACAACAAGGTATTCAAGGAAACACCCGTGATCATGCTGTCAAGTAAAGACGGATTGTTCGATCGCGCTCGCGGCCGCATTGTCGGCTCGGAACAGTACCTGACCAAACCGTTCACCAAGGACGAACTGCTTGGCGCAATTTCCAACCAGATTAACTAGGGAACCAGAGTATGGCCGTTGTTCTCATTATTGATGATTCGCCCACTGAACTGCACCTGTTTCAGAACATGCTCGAGAAAGCTGGTTTCGAGACGCTGGTAGCCGATAGTGGCGAAGAAGGCCTGAAAGCGGCCCGAGCGTCGCGCCCGGACTGTATTCTCATGGACGTTGTCATGCCGGGAATGAACGGGTTCCAGGCTACCCGGAAATTGACCCGGGATCCCAAGACAGCGGATATCCCGATCATCATCATCACGGCAAAAGATCAGGAAACAGACAAGATCTGGGGCATGCGACAGGGTGCGGTTGAGTACGTCGTGAAGCCTGTAGTGGAGAAGGAGCTTGTGGCGACGATCACTTCGGTGATGGCACGCTAGATGAGCAATTCCGCTGATCTTGCGGCGCTGGTGGAGCAACCATTCGCGTTGCTGCAGGAGATGGAAAACCGCAGTCGGGCGGCACACGCTGGTCACGGAGCAGCTTCCTTGTCGAGCGAGTGGGTGGGCGTTGGTTTTCGGATCGGCGAGGAGCAGTTTGTGGCCAGCCGCGAACAGGTTCGTGAAGTGTTGATGTTGCCCGATGCGATAACCCGCGTGCCTGGCGCCAAGCGATGGTTGCTCGGGATTGCCAACCTGCGTGGACATTTGTTGCCACTCATTGATGTGAAGCTCTTGTTGGGCAGCGGCCGAACGACGCTCAGGCGCACAACTCGTGTCATATCTGTAAATCATCGTGAAGTGCCGGCTGGACTGGTGGTCGATGAGGTACTCGGTTTTCGGCGTTTTATGGATCATGAGTTGTCTCAGGACGCAGCAAAGACCATCGTTCGTTGTGATGGCTTTTTGAGTGGTACGTACCGAAGAGGCGATGACCTCTGGCCCGTATTTAACGTGTTTGATTTGGTTGAAAGCAAAATGTTTCTGCAGGCAGCTGCAGAATAAAGGTCCGAAAAACTATGGCCATCAAAACTAAAAATTCCTCCACGTTCAGAACGATTGCGTCGTTAGCCGCTTTTTTTCTGATCCTGGCAGCAGCCTTGATCTACCTGCAGTCCGGCCGAGACGGCTCTTCTGCGGCAGAACTGGCGGCGTTATCACAGGCAATACCGACGCAGGCGGCGGACGCGATTGCCGGCGACGAAGGGGCATTCGACCAACTCGATAGCAGCACCAAGAAGGTTGCCGCGCTGCGTCGCAGCGGCGCACCTGGTCGCGCTTCGGACTGGCAGCAACTCGAAACGCACGCCGCGGCGATACTCGCCAGGCGCAGCGAGATCGAGGCGATGCGAAACGCCGCCAATCAGGTTGGCGTTGAAGCGGCTGCAATCCTTGCCGGTTCCAACGAGCTTCTCGATCGCTCCGGCTCAACGGCGATTATCCAGGAATTTCAGCAACGCGCGGAACGTATTCGCGAAACAGCTTCACGGTTGCCCAACGATGCTGCAAGCGTCATTGCGGATGACGTCGCATTTCTACGCGACGTTGCCAACGCTCTGGCCGGCGAGCAGTCCGCCCTTGATATTCGTCCCCTGGATAACGAGGGGCGAGAAGCCGCGCTCGTGCCGATCAGCAGCAATCTGACCAGCCTCGAAGAACAGTCGGCCGCGTTGACGGCGAGCCTCGACCAGGTCGGCGACCTTGCAACGATGCAAACGGAGCTGGCTGCGAGTGCCGCTACGCTGTTCGGATACGCATTTGAATCATCGACTGGCGAGAGCATGCTGCCCGATTTTCTTTACCTGTACTGGTTTCCCATAGCTGCTGTCGCGCTGGCGTTGTTACTGCTAGGGGGTCTGCTCTGGTTGCACTCAAAAGCATCGGTGTTCGAGAGGGCGGCCAAGGAGCAAGCCGAACAGAATGATCGCAACCAGCAGGCAATTCTTCGCCTGCTCGACGAAATGGGCAGCCTCGCTGATGGTGATCTTACCGTGGAAGCTACGGTAACCGAGGACATCACTGGAACCATTGCGGATTCATTCAACTTCGCTATTGAAGAGTTACGCAAGCTGGTAGCCACTGTGAATGACACGGCACTCATGGTGGATACCGCCACCAAGCAGACGGAAAACACAGCGGGGCATCTTGCCAGGGCGGCAGACAACCAGGCGAAGGAAATCAATGCCGCCACGGAATCGATTGTCTCAATGGCGGCCTCGATCGAGGAAGTATCCGGAAATGCGGAACGCTCATCCGACGTGGCGCGCCACTCGGTAGAAGTTGCTCATAAGGGTGGCGAGGCCGTGCGCCGCACGATCGACGGCATGAATGCGATTCGCGAGACGATTCAGGAAACATCGAAGCGCATCAAGCGACTCGGTGAGAGCTCGCAGGAGATTGGCAATATCGTTGAACTTATCAACGACATCGCAGAACAGACGAATATTCTCGCCCTCAACGCCTCGATCCAGGCCTCGATGGCGGGCGAGGCAGGGCGTGGTTTTGCGGTCGTTGCCGACGAAGTGCAGCGACTTGCCGAGCGTTCGACGAACGCGACCAAACAGATCGAAGTACTGGTACGCACGATTCAGTCGGATACCAACGAGGCGGTTGTCTCGATGGAACGCAGCACCACAGACGTGGTTGGCGGGGCGCTGCTGGCCGAGAATGCCGGTGCGGCGCTCGATGAGATCGAGCAGGTATCCAATCAGATCGCCAGCCTCGTGCAGAATATTTCCAGTTCTGCACGGCAACAGGCAGGTTCGGCAGCCG
>JAOTUU010000242.1 GCA_029863705.1 Gammaproteobacteria bacterium | reverse complement strand
ACGCTCAAAACCGGCGATGCGCTCAATATTGATGTCACTGTCATTAAAGACGGCTTTCACGGCGATACGAGCCGTATGTTCTTCGTCGGCAAGCCCGGCATTCAGGCGCAGCGCCTGTCACAAGTGGCTTTCGACGGCATGTGGCTGGGCATAAACGAGCTGGCTGCCGGCAAGCGGCTGGGAGACGTTGGAGCAGTCATACAGAAGCATGTCGAGAAAAATCGATGTTCAGTCGTCCGCGAGTATTGTGGCCATGGCATTGGCCGCGGATTCCATGAAGACCCGCAGGTGTTGCACTACGGCGAAGCTGGAACGGGCCTGGAACTGAAGGCGGGCATGACGATGACCGTCGAGCCAATGGTAAACGCCGGCAAACGGCAGGTTAAGCTGTTGCCCGACGGCTGGACCGTCGTCACCAAAGATCACAGCCTTTCAGCCCAGTGGGAGCACACCGTGCTCATAACTGACAACGGCCACGAGGTTCTGACTTTGGGCGCCGCGGATCGCTAACCCTACATTTGCCTAATAAACAATGAGTTACAAGCTATCCGAATGGGCTGAATCTTACGCAGAGGATCCTGCTATCGGCATTCTGCGCGAGGCACTGGCCGAGAATGAGCCTGGCAGCGCCCGCACGGCGCTCAAACTGGCCAGCGAGAACATTGCGCTGCGATTTCATGCCGGCGAGTCAGTCACAGGCCTGGTTCATCTGCGCGCGGCAGTCATTGATCAATTGCTTATTCACTTGTGGCGCACCCACGCGAACTACTGCCCTTCGGTCGCGTCTCTCGTAGCCGTAGGTGGCTACGGCCGAGCGGAATTGCACCCCTATTCCGACGTCGACATCATGTTACTGGTCCCCGATGACCTCCCCGGTAGCGTAGAGCCCGAACTGTCGGACTTCATCACCGCACTTTGGGACGTGGGGCTCGAGATCGGCCACAGCGTGCGCACGGTTGCGCAGTGTGTCGACGAGGCCGCTAAGGATCTGACGGTCGCCACAACCCTCATTGAGGCACGACTCATCGACGGACCCGTGGCGCTGTTCGAGGAAATGCTGGAAAACACGGCTCCGGATCGAATCTGGCCGCCAGACAAGTTTTTCGAGGAGAAGCGCAAAGAACAGATCGCGCGGCATCACCGTTACGACGACACCGGGTATAACCTCGAGCCCAACGTCAAAGGCAGCCCCGGCGGTCTGCGCGACATCCAGATGATCGGCTGGGTCGCCAAACGTCATTTCGGTGTGCAGACACTTGATGAGCTGGTGCAGCACAAGTTCCTGACACCTATGCAGCTGCAGCGGCTCAACGAAGGCCAGGCCTTTCTTTGGCGAGTGCGTTTCGGGCTGCACATCCTGACCGGGCGCCGCGAAGACCGAATCCTGTTCGATCATCAGATCAACCTCGCCGAACTGCTTGGATACGAGGATGCCACCTATACACTGGCCGTCGAACAGCTCATGCAGCGCTACTACCGCTCTGTCATGGAGCTGAGCCGCCTCAACGAGATGCTGCTGCAGTTATTTGAAGAGGCAATCCTGATGGATCCGACAGCGGCACCGGAGCCGCTAAACGAGCGCTTCCAGATCAAGAACGGGTATCTGCAGACGGTCAACAATCAGGTTTTCGATAACGATCCCTCCTCATTACTCGAAGTCTTTCTGCTACTACAGCAAAATTCGGACATTCGCGGGGTTAGCGCTTACACCGTCGCGCTCATTAAGCAAAGCCTTCACCTGATTGACGAAGGGTTCCGCCAGAATCCACGCAACCACAGGTTATTCCTGCAAATTCTGCGCGCTCCTGAGGGTGTCACGCACGAGCTTCGGCGCATGAACCTGTACGGGGTTCTGGGTCTGTATATTCCGGCCTTTGGGCGAATCGTCGGCCGCATGCAGTACGACCTGTTCCATGCGTACACGGTCGATGAGCATACTCTGTTCGTCGTCAGCAACCTGCGGCGCTTCGCGCTGTCACGCTACGACAAGGAATTTCCGTTCTGCAGTCCCATCATGCAGGCTTTAGAAAAGCCCGAAATCGTATATTTGGCCGGCTTGTTTCATGACATTGCCAAAGGTCGCGGCGGCGACCACTCTGAATTGGGCGCCGTCGACGCGGAATCGTTTTGCCTCGAGCACGGTCTTGGTGAGTACGACGCACGAACCGTGGCGTGGCTGGTACGCAATCACCTGATCTTGTCGACAACAGCGCAAAAAAAAGACATCGGCGACCCGAATGTGATCAATGAATTCGCGGGCATCGTCCGTGACCCGCTGCACCTGGACTATTTGTACCTGTTAACGGTTGCCGACGTCAGGGGCACTGATCCGAAGCTGTGGAATTCCTGGAAAGCGCGGTTGTTCCAGGATCTCTACAAATTGACTCAGCGCGCGTTTCATCGTGGGCTGGAAAATCCAATCGATCGCGAACAGCTGATCAAGGAAAAGCAAGAAAAGGCTCGCCATTCACTGCGAACGGCCGGTGTCACTGACGAGCGGATAGACGAGGTCTGGAGCCTTCTCAACGAAGCCTATTTCCTGCGTCATCGCCCCAATGAGATTGTTTGGCACACAACGTGGCTCGCCGATTCCAATGTGGCATCTGAAGTCGGCTTGCTCGACGTACGACAGCAACGAAACGGGGACGGTGTCGAAGCCGTGCTTTACACACCGCGAACGCAACGAACATTTGCCCATGCGACAGCCGTGCTGGACGAACTCGGTATGAATATCGTCGATGCCCGTATCTTGCCGCTGGAAAACGGCTACAGTATCGATTCGTTTGTTTTCATGGAGCTCGACAAACGTATCGAAATCGACGAATCGAGACTCGCCAAGATTCGTCGTTCATTGACGAGAGTGTTTACTGCAAATGACGACAAAGTGGCAGCAGTTACACGCTCAGCGCCACGACAAGCCAGGATGTTCACGACAGCGACGAGTATCGAGTTTGGCTCGGATATCTCAAATGGCCGCACCGTCATGGAACTCGTCGCAGCCGACCGACCCGGGCTTTTGAGCATTGTTGGCCAGGCATTCATCACCCAGGGCATTGATATCGAAGCAGCAAAAATAATGACGATCGGCGAAAAAGCCGAGGATGTCTTTTACATCAGTGACGAACGGGGCCGCCCATTGGATGAAGAAACGAAAGACAGCCTGCGAACCGAACTCACTGAGAAACTGGCAAGCACAGCATCATGATTGGCCGAATTCAATATTCGCGTTAAGGGAAAAGCATGCAGGAATTGATAGACATTATTGACAAAGGGTTTGATGCCGGTGGTCGCATGCAGAGCGATCACGAGCAGAGCGCGCTCGTCAATGCCGTACAAATAGCGATCGATGAACTCGACGCCGGCAAAGCACGCGTTGCAGAGAAGGTCGACGGTGATTGGCACGTCAACCAGTGGCTGAAGAAGGCCGTACTGCTCAGCTTCCGACTCACCGACAACAAGGTGATGCCCGGCACGCATAGTCGCTTCTACGACAAAGTGGCCATGAAGTACGCCGATTACAGTGAAGAAGACTTCAAAGCAGATCGCGTCAGGGTGGTTCCGGATGCCATCGTACGTCGCGGTGCGTTCGTCGCGCCCGATGTCGTGCTAATGCCGAGCTACGTCAATATTGGAGCCTACGTCGACAGCAATACGATGGTCGATACGTGGGCAACAGTTGGTAGCTGCGCGCAGATCGGTAAGAACGTGCACCTGTCAGGCGGCGTCGGCATTGGTGGCGTACTCGAACCGGTGCAGGCAGGGCCGACGATTATTGAAGACGACTGTTTTATCGGCGCGCGCTCCGAAGTTGTTGAAGGGGTCGTTGTCGAAAAAGGCTCCGTAATCTCGATGGGTGTATTCATCGGCCAGAGCACGAAAATTTATGATCGCGAGACAGGCGAAGTCAGTTATGGTCGTATACCGGCAGGATCGGTCGTAGTGTCAGGCAACCTGCCGTCGGCTGACGGCAAATACTCATTGTATTGTGCCGTCATTGTGAAGCATGTTGATGAGAAGACGCGAGCGAAAACGAGTCTCAACGATCTCTTGCGCAATGCAGTATGAACAGGCGGGTGGCGTCAGAAGTGCTTACGATTTACGGAATTAAGAGTTGCGATACGTGCAGAAAAGCACGCAAGTATCTAACAGAAAATGACATAGAGCACCGTTTCCATGACTTGCGTAACGATGGGCTCGATATCCAGATGCTCGAACGCTGGACAGACCGCATAGGCTGGGAGCGCTTGCTCAACAAGAAAAGCCTGACCTGGCGCAAGATACCTGAAGTTGATCGCGTCGATATGACGCGGGACAAGGCGATGGCCGCAATGATCGACCGACCGACGCTTGTCAAACGGCCGGTACTGGAAGCGGAGCAGTTCATAGCCGTTGGCTTCTCGGAAAAACGCTTCTCGGAGTTTCTCGCCAAGTTGGCCTAGCCTTAAGCGGTAACGCTATCCGATTCTGCTCGTAATCTTTTTAATTTCTTAGTACATTTCAAATACTTAGAATGTATTGTGAGAATCGATGACACCACCTGACGACAGTGAATTTGAGCATCCATCTATTTCGCTCCTCAAAGAGCTGATTCGGCGTCCGTCCATCACGCCCGACGACGCCGGTTGTCAGGAAATTCTCGCGGAACGCCTGACCCGTCTTGGCTTTGAATGCGAGGCCATGCCCTTCGGAGATGTCCAAAATCTCTGGGCTCGCCGTGGCAACTCTGGTCCGGTTCTCTGTTTCGCAGGGCATACTGACGTTGTGCCGCCTGGCTCCGAAGAAGAGTGGCAAACCGACCCGTTTGAGCCGG
>JAOTUU010000241.1 GCA_029863705.1 Gammaproteobacteria bacterium | reverse complement strand
ATGAATTTGCGGACGGAAACCACGGCTATCTCAAGAAATCCTTCGTCATCGCCGTGGCGGAAAAGGCAGGGTTCGAGTTCGTTGCTGAAAGTAACATCAATGAGAACCCGAAAGATCAGCCGAGCGAAGAGGACATCGTCTGGCGGCTGCCGCCCAGCTTCGGCACCAGTCGGGACAATCCCGAACTCAAGGCCGAAATGGAAGCGATCGGCGAATCGAATCGCATGACATTAAAATTCCGCAAGCCTTAACAGGCTTTAATCAGTCAGGTCGAGTCCGATAACCACGGGGTCGTGATCCGAGGCGCGGTACGGAGAGTTTGCGTCAAATAATGCCGGGTTGCGGCCATGCTCGAGGTTGTAGTCGAGCAATGCCGGTTCGTAGGCATTGAGGTCACCAATGATCAGGTAGTCGGTGTCATTGCTGTTAGTGGGATCGGTGGCGACCCAGTCTGCGATTGCGGCTGCGGCATTGGTGCGCGTCTGGTTGCAGTTGCCCTGGCCGTCGTCGAGATTGGGATCTCCGTCAGCCTCGCAGGATGAACCCTTGGACTTCAGGTGGTTTACGACCACGCTTAGTTTGGCCCCCGTGGCCAGTACCCTGAACGATTGCGCTAGTGCGGGCCGATTTCGCGCGTCGTTGAATCTTGAATCAACGCTGCGATCCGGTATGGCAAAAGGGCCGGCCAGGCCGACTGTCTAGGACAATATCTTCGAAGGTGCGACCAGTTGGCCGATCTGCGTGGCGACGCTTGAAGAAGTCGAAAATTTTGGCCAGGTGAACCTACAGTTTCAATCCAAGTAATTCGAAATCGCAATGGCTGTCTTGGGTCATCAGGAAACGATTCTAGCAACTCCAGGCAACTGTCTCGGTTCGGCCAAAAGCAAACGTTTGAGTGAACCTCAGCTCACTGGTCTTCAAGTCCGATTCGATAAGCCTCAAGTTCATCGAATAAGGATTGCGAAAACTCCTGATATTCTCGGCTCTCCAAGAAAAACATTAAGTTGTACTCTTGGTTGAGAAGATCTCGAAAATCGTTTGTCAACAGGCGCTTCAATGCGTAGTCAATTCCGAATGATTCCAACGAGTCCAAGTCGATATCGTCTCGTAGTTCGGCGGGCAGGACTGCGTGAACAAATGTAACGTAATTGGTAAAGCGAGCCTCCACGCGCAAAGCCTCACTTTGCATCCCTTCATAGTATCTTGAGATTTTTGCGCGAATGTCAGGGTCTTTTATCAGACGTAGGTTTCCAGTCGCACGCAAGTCTTGAAATGTCGTGTCTGTGTACCAGGTCGCTGCTACTGTCCCCGCGATTCCACCCCGAGCTACGTGCTTCAAGAACTCTTCTGTATTTGCAGGTACCGGGCTCTGCCCCCTGATAACCGGCGCAATAATTTCCAGTGACTCGCGCTTGATCTTCAGCCGTTGAACCCAGATGCGTTCAATATAATCAAGGTCCCGACTTAGGTCATCTTGAATGCGCCGCACGTAGTCAATCGCAAGGTGCCGTTCGTATTGGTTAGTTCGATAATCGTCGAGTCCCAGAGCAATGAGAATGCCAAGCACAATTACGAGAGTCTCTGCGAGGAGCCACCGGAGCCTTTTAGAACGTATGTGTTTTGCGGCCATGCCTTGCGATTCGTTCAATCTTGAGCCTTATCTGCTGACAATAGCAGCTTCCAATAAAGACAGGAGGCTTTGGGTCAACAGCCGTCATCCTACCTCAATCCAGGCGTCCGTCTCAGTTCTGCCAAGAGCAGATGTCGAGATAACCTCGGATCCACTCCAGTTCCCCAGTAATGTGAACCACGCTCAGTCATCTTCTCGGCAAATTATCGATAATCGTAAACTTAAACATTTTCTAGTAACGGTTCAATCTGACTTACCGGGGTTATGATGAAGGCGGAATCATTGTCTTTCTTTGACAGGGTCGCGATTGGTTTTGGCGCGACTGAGATGAACGCAACAGCCTTTTATGGACGACTGATCCAAATTCATTTTCGCCTGACCAACCGGGCTCGATTTGCGGGCTTCGGATCATCGATTCGACCCCGATTTATCGTTAGCCAAGCGACTTCAGGATATCTTCGGCGATCGATATCAGCGCCGTTCCCTCCTCAGACGACAGAACACCACCCGACATCAACGCCTGTACTTCGTTGATAAAAGCGTTGATCTGATTGACCGCCGGTGTCGAGCGACCGTTTGCCGCGCTCTTCCGTGCAGCGCTGAGCTTGGCCTTCAGCGAATTGGCTCGGCCGCCGTTTAGCATGTCATCGTCTAACAGTTGATTAACCGCGTCGATCAGCACATCGATCTGTTCGCCAATCGGGCGCTGTGCCATGAAAACTGCGGTCGTCCGGGCCGGAACATTGAAGGTACCGGCGCCTGCATCGTAGCTCGCGGTTTGCACGACTGAATCGACAGATTCGGCTTGTACCGGATGCAAGCCGAACTCCCTCCCGCCATGGGGGAAGTCAAAACTCACCGGGTCGTCGTTTGCATTGAACAGGACCACGATCAACTCGTTGGTGAGATCGATATCACCGTAGTCATCGGCAATACTCATGACGATCAGCCCCGGGATCTGGGTCGGTCCGGTGTTGTGGAAGGACTGACGACTCATGACCTGGTCGGCAGACTCGAGCCGCAGCAGCTTCGAACTCATGCGTATTCGCAGCAATTCCATGAACAGCTCGGCCGAGTGGAAGACGTCGACACTCTCTGGTGCGAGCGCGGGATTCGCCAGCAGCAGCTGCATGATCAACCAATTGTCCTGGTTTTTCTCTGCGTTTGGCAGGCCTTTAGCCCAGTTTGTGGTTGCGAAGCTCCAGTCGATCGCATTGAACCAGTCGCCGGAATTGTAGCTGTCGCGGTCCATTGATTTCGAGCGCAGGATGTCCTGGCCCGCATGGAAGAACGGAATTCCGCGACCCAGCATCACGATGCTGTTGCCCACGTTGTGAATGCGTAACCGGTCGGCCATCGTCGTACCCAGCGGCGCTTTCAACTGCGTCGCATCGAACAGCGTCTCGTTGTCGTGCGCCGCAATGTACGTGATGTGCTCTTGCGGGTCCGCCGTATAGCCGGCCTGCTGGCCGAAGTAGTCAACTTCGTCCGCGCGCACCAGATTGCCGTTGGCGTCCACGAATTCATAATCGGAGAGGCCACCCACCAAGCCGACACGAATCCAATCCGAGATATGCAACAGGTTCGCGAACTCATCGTATTGTGGGAAGCTATTGGGGTCGTAGTAGAGGCCGTTGATGAACCCCTGCTCGCGCACATCGGCGAACGGGCTGCCACCACGCACGCCGTCGCGCAGCCGGTCACTGAATGTCCCTACTCCGGTTCCGGCCATGTTGCGTTGCGTCGCTTGTTCGAAGCGCGCGTCGTTCGCGACTTCGCCAAAGTTCCAGCCCTCGCCATACAGGTAGATTGACGAGCCGTCGACGCCGTCGTCCTCCGGCGTCAGCGCGTTAAGTGCGGCCCGCACTTTCAGCATATTGGCCTTGGAGTGGTGACCCATCAGGTCAAAGCGGAAGCCGTCGACCTTGTAATCACGCGCCCATGTGACGAGCGAATCGACCATGAGTTTTTCCATCATGGCGTGTTCGCTGGCCGTGTTCTCGCAGCAGGTGCTGGTCTCGATCGCACCGGTGGCGCCCAAGCGGTGGTAGTACCCCGGAACGATGCGGTCGAGCACCGACTTCGCATTCTGACCGGAGGCATTCGTGTGGTTGTAGACGACATCCATCACCACTCGCAGTCCATCTTCGTTGAGTGCCTGCACCATCTCGCGGAACTCGACGATACGGGTTGCACCGTCGGGGTCGGTGGCGTAGCTGCCCTCGGGCGTCGTGTAATGCCAGGGATCGTAGCCCCAGTTGAATCCGTCGACGTCCGATGTAGCGGCGATCACGGCTTGCTGCTGATCGGAATCGGGCGGATAGGTTGCCAGCAATTCCACGTCCGGTTCCTGCCGCGCCGTCTCGTCTTCTTCGATGCTCGCGATGTCGAACACGGGCAGCAGATGCACGTGGGTCAGGCCGGCGTCGGCCAGAGTTGCCAGATGATTCCTGCCGTCCGTGCCCTCAGTCGCAAATGCCTTGTACGTGCCCTGGTATGCCTCGGGTACGGACTCGTCAAAAATCGAGAAATCCCTGACGTGCAACTCGTAGATAACAATGTCCTCGGGCGCCGCAAGCGGCGGCTTCGACAGGTTGCCCCAGCCAGCGGGCTTGAGGCTTGCATCCCCAAGGTTCACGACCTGGCTGCGCTGGCTGTTCATCGACAGGCCCAGTGAGTAAGGATCGGTCACGAGGTTGTGCTCAACCTGGCCCGTCGAGGGCACGTACACCTCGACGTCGTAAAGATAGAACTTGCCTTTCCAGTCAGCCGTACCGGTGACGCTCCAGACGCCCGCGTCCGGATCCGCTGTCATCGCGTACGGAGCAGGGGGCGTTGCCGGGTCGGCGCCTTCAAACAGCAGCAAGCTGACACTTCTGGCTGTCGGCGCCCAGAGCGAGAGCGTCGGATTACCGCCGTAAAAGACCGGCCCGAGGTCCCCGGTATAGGTGTACAGATCGTCCAGCACGCCGGGGATCTGCAGGCTCGTAGCGTCTACAGGGTTACCGTCGGAATCGGCGACCGAGACAGCAATCTGCCCTTTGAGAAGGTCGGGCACCACGGCCAGGTCTGCGGGGCTGATTTTCAGCGCTGCAAAGCCTGCCAGGTGCGGGAACTTGGCGGTCACTGCCGCGGGAAGGCCCGATGAATCGTAGGTGAGTTCAAGAGCGCCGTCTGCGCCGGTTACCCCCTCCAGATCTAGGCCC
>JAOTUU010000240.1 GCA_029863705.1 Gammaproteobacteria bacterium | reverse complement strand
GCCGTCAGAATCGCCGAGGGGCCTGAGATATCGGCACTTAGATCGTTACCATCCAGAATCGAACCGATGGCGGTCAGTTGCACCTCTGTCGCACTGCTCACGGTGCCCGTCAGCAGAATGTCGGTTGAAACCGAGTTGCTACTGCCTGCCGTGAGCACAACCCCCGCCGCACCAGAAACATCCGCGACTCTCACCGTGCTGGCAAAGGGCACCTCCGTCAACTGTAAGACATTACTAAATGTATCAACATCGATGAAGTTGACCTGCGTAATTGTGTTCCCTTGCCGAAGCCGGAAGCTGTCCCCGGTCACACTGTGAGCGATTCCCGAAGCCACAGTCGGATCGAGAGTGATGGGACTGAGAACGTCCACGAGACTGTGCGCGATGCCCGTCGCCAGCGTGGCATCCAGATCTACGATCGGGAATCCTGCCAGGGCATCCTCCAAAGTATTGGCCAGTTGTACTGTATTGTCGTCGACTACGATGACGAAGTACGGAGCCTCGTTGGTTAGGCCGTCAATACTTGTCCCGCCGCCGTTCCGGTAAACCACTTCATCACCCGTGGTGAAACCGTGTGCAAAACCAAGGTTGATCGTGTCTTCGGTCCCGTCGACGCCGAGGGTTGGATCGAAGAATGACGCCTCCGCCAGCTGAATAGTTGTCTCGTCTACTGCGATTACAAAGTAGGAATCACCGTCGATCAGTCCACCGATGCTGATGCCGTCTCCCGAGTCGTAGAAAACCCGTTGACCGGTCGAGAACCCGTGAGCAAAACCGAGGTCGATTTCGGTGCCGGCCACCAGGCCGATTGCGAGGAGCGGATCGAAGAAGTCATCCAAGGCTGTGCCCGTGAGTTGAGTACCGTCCAGCAGAGTCACCACCAACTGGCCTACAGTATCAACACTCAGGCCATCGTTGATCTTGATATCAACCACCCCGTTGGCCGAAGAAACGTTCGTCAGGTCGATGGAAAGAGGCAAACTATCTCCGGTTACCGGTGTCAGGTCAAGGTAAACGCCCAAAGCGCTGGAGGTATTCTGCAAGGTGGCGCCCAGCAGACCCTCATTGATACGCAACAGACCCGAGATTCTCTGATCGCCGGTTCCGATTGCGCCCTGCTCTGAAACAAGCTCCATTACCCTGGTATCTATGCTCTGAAGCGTCCCTAAGGCCAGGATGTCGCCGCCCTTGTTGGTGACCATCGTGGTGCCACCGGGGTTGTCGATGTCGCCAACGAGAATGATATCCGCATCAGCCAGATTCTCGTTGCGGATATCGATCTCAGTCGTCCCGCTATCCGTCCCTATGGTGAAGTTCAGGTTGTCTTTTCCGCGTTCCGCCTGAATCGAAATCGCTGGAGCTGTCTGGCCTACATTGATCGTCTCAATGTCGTTGATGGTCAGGTTCTTGTCCGATTTGTTGATGATCGTAACGGTGTCGAGCGCCAGATCGTAGTTGAATGTGGGTGAGCCCGCAGTCGATCCGTTCAGGGCCCGCATGACGATCTGGCCTGACGCGATGTTTTCGACGCGCTCCACGACAATGTCGTTTGTCCCAATAATATCGCCGACAAAAACGGGTAGGATACCGTCGGTTACTACCAGACCTTCAGCTTGTAGAATTTGACCGTTCTCGTCCACCTCCAGAATGGCGTCCGCCGCACCGCCGATGTTGACTTCAGAGTTGAACGTGATGCTGTTTGAGATATTATCCGATCCGAGGAAAATGTTCTTTTCCTGAGCCCCGATGACAACCTCTACAAATTCGTAGACCGGTGTTGATATCTTCTTCGGGTCACATATCAGGCCCCAAAGGCAAGCCACGTCAGCGATAAATTCAATGACATATCCGACAAGTTTCTTCACTTTCGAGGTAAGGGTCTTGGCGTCGGTGTCCGCTGTTCGGAGATAGCCGTCCTCCTGGAAGTGCGGGGCATTCGCCTCGACGAACAGGTTTGACGTGTTGATTGTGGAACCCGGTGCGGCAACCACGTCGGCGGCGGCAGTCCGCGTGTTGTCGGCAGTCGATTTGAGGTTGCCGGAAACGCCAAGAGTTTTGGAGTTTGCGTCGGCGTCGGTTTCCATGCTGGCGTTCTCAGCAATAATGCTGACTTGGCTGAACGCTGTGATTAAAGCATCCTGTTTCACTTCTGCAAGCGCGCGAACGTTCGCGTTGACTTTGGATTCTGCGGTCGTAAATCCGCCAAACGAAAAATTCGTGTTCGCAAAAGATTCGGCTCTGGCGAAAATGCTTCTGTCCTCGGCCAAGATAATGACTTCTTCAGCTTTGACGGTCGTATGTGCACCTATAGAGGTCTTGGTCAGACTGCCACTGATCGTCACCGTGCCTTTTGCGTTCAGGAAGGTGACACCGCCAGCCGCAACCTGGGAGGCATCGGCCTGGATGTCGGTTATGTTAAGTGCGTGCAGATCGACGAGGCCAGTAGCATTGATCACGTTCCAGTCGCCGATGATCGCATGAATTTGGTTATTGAGGATTTCGGCGGTTGCATTGGTCGTACCGACCGCGGCAGCCCCGCCGCCGACACCGATCGCATCGACGCGTGCCTGGTTGTTGGATTCGCTGCTAATAGTGATATTATTCGCAGTCAGGATCGTCGGGTTCAACTGCGTACCGTTACCGGTAAAAGCGAGCGCCTGGTTGCGGATCGTCGCCGTTGCCTCCGTCGACCCGGCTGCAACTGCGCCGACCGATGTGCCGTCGGCTTCGGCATCGGCGTTGTTTCGCGAGCGGGCAAAGATATTGATATCGGCGAGTTGAGTTGCATTGCCCGCATAAACGTCGGCGCTGGCACCCACATAAGCCTGCACGTCGGCGTCAATATCCACTATAGCGTTGGAGCCGATGCCGCCGGCCAATGAGCCCTGTGAGTTTTCCGCCCGTGCCTTGATCAGCCTCGTGGAATCCGGTGTCCCGTCGGTTAAGAAATTATTGAGTGCCTGGAGGGTGACGTCGCCGCCCGACTTCAGCACCGCCTGGCCGCCCACATAAGCGTAGACATCCGGTTTCCAGTTGGCGGTCGCGTTGGATCCCCCAATAGCAATCGCACCGATATTAACTCCCTTGGCCGTGGCCGTTACACTACCCAGGGCCTGAGCGATGATATCGATATCGTTCGTAACGGTAATATCGGCGTCACCGATATAAGCCTGAGTGACTGGGGTCACGGTTGCAGTCGCTTCATTAAAGGACCCGCCGCCAATACCCGCCGCAATACCGATCACCTCCGCCTTCACGTCGTCGTCTGATTTCGCTTCGACGACTACATCGTTGACGGTCTTGCCGGCACGCTGTCCAATCTGAACGCCGTTTCCGATGTAGGCTTCCGTGGTTCCCGATGCGGAGACATCGACTACGGATGCTCCCGCAGCGACCGCTCCGACACTCCCGCCAAACGCTTTGACCGTAAGGGTGCGGTTGTTCAGAGCCATGATGCTGACTTCGTCAGCTTCGATAATTTCCGCCGTACCGCCGATAAAGGCTGTGGCGCCGCCGCTATCCGTAATAAAGGCACCCGCCGCTTGTGCCGCCACGCCACCCACGGATCCGGCAAAACCCGTGGCCGTCACATCGATACCCCGATCCGCGGTGATGAGGACATCACCACCGGAGCTCACCTCGGCAGACCCATCGATGAAGGCCCGTGTGGTACTGGTGAGATTAGCGGTGACTATTGATGCTCCGACACCGACCGTCCCAGCAGCGATCGTACCGGCTGTAACCACAAAATTGACATTCTCGTGGGCATCGATTGTGACGTCTCCATCGACATTGACCGAGCCACCTGATATGTAAGCTTCCACCGTGTTTCCGATTTTATTTACGATGACCGAGGCGTTCGCTGAAAAACCAGCGGACAAGGCACCGCTGACCGCGAGGGACTTGAGCGTGACGTCCGAGGTGGCATTGAGATCGACACCCGAGATCCCAGCATTAATGATCGAGCCGTCGATATAGGCTTTTACCGTATTGCCAATGTCATTGGTAGCTACCGACGCGCCCAGGGCACCACCGGCTCCGATTCCGACGTTACCGGACAACGACTCAATCGTTGAGGTATCTTTCGCGTCCACCGTGATCGCACCGGTGGCCGTAACGTTAGACGCTCCGCTGATATGGGAATCGATAATGCTGTCGATCTCATTGAGGCTCACCGAAGCGCTTACGGTAGCACCACCGGCCGCCCCGCTGACCGCAAGGGACTTGATCGTGGCATTCGATGTGGCATCCAGATCGACGCTCGTGACACCGGGTTCAATGGTCGAATTGTCGATATATGCTTGAATCGTATTGCCAATGGTATTGGTCGCTACCGCCGCGCCAAAGGCGGCCCCGGCAGCACCGACGCTGACGTTGCCGGCAAGGGATTCAATGGTTGCGGTGTCGGTGGCGGTCAGGGAGACCGGGCCGGCCAACGATGTCACCGAAGATCCACCGGAAATATGCGCGTCCACTGTGTTATCAATCTCATTCACAGAGACCGAAGCGTTCCCTGAGAAGCCCATGGCCAGAGCTCCGCTGACTGCGATGGACTTGATCGTGGCGTTCGAAGTGGCATCCAGATCGACACCCGTGACACCGGCATCAATGATTGAATTGTCGATATAAGCTCGAATGGTATTGCCAATGGTATTGGTGGCTACCGACGCGCCAACGGCGACCGCTGAAGAGCCGATGTTGCCGGCAAGGGATTCAATCGTTGAGGTATCTTGCGCCTTCAACGTGACCGGACCGGTGGCAGTGACCTTCGATGTTCCGCTGATATGGGCATCAACCACGCTGGCGATGTTATTCACCGACACCGAGGCATTTGCGGAGACACCCCCACTGAGCCCGGCACT
>JAOTUU010000239.1 GCA_029863705.1 Gammaproteobacteria bacterium | reverse complement strand
GCGCTGCAGGCAATGGCGAATCGGGCCTCGAGTCGATGAGCATGCCCGCCGAACACTTACCCTCAATTCCGACCCTGGCAGAACTGCTGCAGGACTACGCCGATGCGCCGCCGGTTCCGATACACGGGGTTGCCAGTGACAGCCGCCAGCTTGGCGCGGGTTTTCTTTTCCTCGCCTGCCAGGGCATGAACAGCCACGGTCTCGACTACCTGGCAGATGCGCAGGCGGCCGGCGTCAGCGCGGTTGCCTACGACGCATCGACATCGGGGACGCCAAAGGACATCGGCGTACCGATGATTGCGATCGATCGTCTCGGTGCGAAGCTGGGTGAAATAGCCAATCGCTTCTACGGCCGGCCGTCGGAAGCACTCGGCGTCATTGGTATCACGGGAACCAACGGCAAGACCACGGTGGCGTGGCTTGTCGCGCAATGTGCCCGGCTATTGGGTGAGAGCTGCGGCTATCTCGGTACGCTGGGATACGGCGTCGACGAAATTGAAAATACGCAGAGCATGACGACACCGGGCGCTGTGGAGTTGCACGGCCGGCTCGCAAAATTCGTCGAGCAGGGTGCGAGTTTTGCTGCAATCGAGGTTTCCTCTCATGCCTTGTCACAGGGTCGCGTCGACGGCGTGCGCTTCGAGGCCGCGTTGTTTACAAACCTGACGCGCGATCACCTCGATTATCACGCTGACATGCAGGACTATTTCGAGGCCAAGGCGCGTTTGTTTCTTGAGTCGGATACCCGGAACCGAATAATCAATCTCGATTCGGAATACGGCACCCAGCTGGCGGCTCGCTGCGGACAGGAGGTTGTCACGGTCTCGACGAAATTCGACCGCGTCGCCAACGGCAGACCTTATGTGTTCATACGTTCGGTCGTTGCGCGCGCGAACGGATCTGATGTTGGCTTTGTCAGTTCGTGGGGCGACGGGCGCTTCAGCCTGCCATTACCCGGTGATTTCAACGTCGCGAATGCAGCACTCGTCCTTGCACTAATGTTGCAGCAGGGCGTTTCGGTGGAGGCGGCCTGCGATGTCCTGTCAAAAGTACATGCACCGCCCGGACGCATGGAGCGCGTCGCGGCGGAAGGTGCAGCAGTTTATGTCGACTACGCGCACACGCCGATCGCTCTTGAGGTGGCGTTGCGCGCGCTGCGTGCGCATTGTCGCGGCAAGCTCTGGTGCATTTTCGGTTGCGGCGGAGATCGCGATGTAGGCAAGCGCCCGCTGATGGCGAGGGCCGCAGAGCGGCTGGCTGACTGTGTCGTAATCACGAGCGACAATCCGCGTTCGGAAGAGCCGGGCAAGATTATCGACGAGATAATGACCGGTCTCGCACGGCCGCAGCGGGCAACGGTCATAGAGGATCGTGCTGCGGCTATCGCCTGGGTAATCAGCCAGGCAAGCGACGCAGATGCCGTTTTGATCGCCGGCAAAGGCCATGAGCCCTACCAGCAGTTTGGCAAAGAGCTTCGCCCGTTTTCGGACTATGCACTGGCAGAAGCTGCGCTCGTTGCCGGCGCAAAAGAGGGTGCGCGATGATTACATCGTTGAGCGCCGCGGCAAAGAGCATGAGCGGCGTGCTGCATGGTGAAGAACGTGCTTTCGCCGGCATAAGCATTGACACACGCACCCTGCGCCGCGACGAGTTGTTCTTCGCGCTCGAGGGCCCGAACTTCGACGGCAGCGACTACCTGGACACGGCGAAAGCGATTGGTGCAGCCGGCGCCGTAGTGCCTCGCCACGTCGACGTGAATATTGCGCAAATCGAAGTGAATGATACGCGTCGGGCATTGGGCCGCTTCGGAGCAGCGTGGCGCAAGCAGCACGATGTGACGGTCATCGGTATTACCGGCAGCAATGGCAAGACGACGCTGAAAGAGCTGGTCAAGGCCTGCCTGTCACAGCAGGGACCAACCCTGGCGACCCAGGGGAACCTTAACAACGATATCGGCATGCCGCTGATGCTGGCGAGGATAGAGGACAAACATCGTTTCGCCGTTTTCGAAATGGGAGCTAACCATGCCGGTGAAATCGAATACCTGACAGCGCTCGCGAATCCTGACGTCGTCGTTATCACGAATGCCGCCGCTGCGCATCTCGAGGGCTTTGGTTCGATCGACGGCGTGGCGCGGGCGAAGGGCGAGATCCTGCAGAACCCGGATCGGCCAAAGATTGCGGTTCTGAATGCCGACGACGCGTACTTCGATTACTGGTCTGCGCTGGTTGCCGACATTCGTGTGCTTAGCTTCGGTCGCAGCGCGTCGGCAGATGTCTACGCCGACGAGGTCGTTGCAGGCCGCGAACAATCGCAATTTCGTCTGCACCTGCCGAGTGGAGTGGTTGACATATGTCTGCCACTTGCCGGTCTGCACAACGTGAGAAATGCCTGCGCGGCTGCCGCCGTTGCCTTTTCGCTCGACATCGATGCGATACAGATTAAAAAGGCGCTCGAGGGCGTCAGCCCGGTCAGCGGCCGTTTGCAGGCTCTGCGGGGCACTAACGGAGCGACACTTTTCGACGACAGCTACAACGCGAACCCGCTGTCGGTGATCGCGGCAGCAGAGTTCCTGTCGCAGCTGTCTGGCGAGAATTGGCTCGTGCTTGGCGACATGAGAGAACTGGGGTCCGATGCTGCGGCACTGCACCGCGAGGTCGGCGAGGCGGCGCGCGCTTGTGGTATCGATCGCCTTTTTGCACTGGGCGATTTGTCACGCAACACAGTCGAGGGCTTTGGCGAGCACGCAAGTTGGTACGGCAGCACCGATGCACTCGTGGACGAGTTGAGTAAAGAGCTCAGCAATTCCGTCAATGTGCTTGTGAAAGGATCGCGTTCGATGCACATGGAGCGTGTCGTCGACGCGTTACGGGAAGTCGAACCCGTGAGAAGGGAGGCCTGATCATGCTGCTCTATCTCACACAATACCTTGCGCAGTTCGAATCGGGTTTCAACGTATTCAATTACCTCACGATGCGCGCAATTCTCGGTGCGCTGACGGCGCTGCTTCTGTCGTTCATTATCGGCCCGCGAATGATCAAGCACTTAAGCGTTAACCAGATCGGTCAACCCGTCCGCGAAGATGGTCCGGACACGCATATGCTCAAAGCGGGAACGCCGACAATGGGAGGCGCGCTGATTCTGACCGCAATTGCCGTCAGTACGGTGCTGTGGGCGGACCTGGAAAATGTGTACGTCTGGATCGTACTGTTTGTCACCCTGACTTTCGGAGTCATTGGCTATGTCGATGACTACAAGAAACTCGTCTTGCAGGACCCCGCCGGTATTTCGGCGAAGCAAAAACTCTTCTGGCAGTCTAGCGCGGCTCTTATCGCCGCCATTGCTCTGTACGTTACGGCAACCGATGAGGTGCAAACCTCATTGTTGATTCCGTATTTCAAGGATCTGGCTATCCCCCTAGGGCTCTTTCAGGTTGTTGTAACGTACTTTTTTATTGTCGGCTTCAGTAACGCAGTCAATCTAACTGATGGCCTCGACGGTCTCGCTATCATGCCGACCGTCCTCGTCGGCGGCGCGCTGGGTATCTTTGCCTACGTCACTGGCAACATCAATTTCGCGGGATACCTGGGCATACCCTATGTTGCGGGCACGGGCGAGATACTGGTTTTCTGCACGGCGATGGCAGGCGCTGGTCTTGGCTTTCTGTGGTTCAACACTTACCCGGCACAGGTTTTCATGGGCGATATCGGCGCATTGTCGCTCGGTGCTGCGCTTGGCGTCGTCGCGGTCGTCGTGCGTCAGGAAATCGTGCTCGCGATCATGGGCGGTGTATTCGTTGTCGAAACGCTGTCCGTCATCATCCAGGTCGCCTCGTTCAAACTAACCGGCAAACGCGTTTTTCGCATGGCACCGCTGCACCATCACTTCGAACTGAAAGGCTGGGCCGAGCCCAAGGTCATTGTTCGATTCTGGATTATCACGGTCATCCTCGTGTTGATCGGTCTCGCGAGTTTGAAAATACGATGACCGCGGCACGGGCAACAGCGCATAAGGATCTCGTCGTAGGGCTCGGTGCGACCGGCCTTTCGGTCGCGCGCTATTTAAGAAGAAGCAAGATCGACGCGACGTTTTTTGACAGTCGCGCAGAACCACCCGGGATGAAGGAACTTGGTGAGGTCTGGCCGGATGCCAAGGTTCTGCTTGGCGATATGAAACTGCCGGCCGGTGTTGCGCGCATCATTGCTTCGCCCGGTATTTCGGATCGTCACCCGCTTCTTGCGAATGCGCGCAAGAAACACGTTGAAGTCGTTTCCGACATCGAACTTTTCGCGCGCGAGGCAAAAGCGCCGTTCGTTGCCATCACGGGTTCCAATGGCAAGAGTACTGTGACAACGTTGATTCACCTCATGTGCCGGGCCGATGGTCGTGATTCCCTTGCCGGCGGAAATCTCGGCGAGCCCGCGCTCGATCTTCTTGACCATCCGACGCCGCAGCTTTACGTACTGGAACTGTCCAGCTTTCAGTTGCACAGAACGCAGACACTACCGGCCGCCGTTGCGGTGCTCCTCAACGTGTCACCCGACCATCTCGACTGGCACACGGACGAAGCTGAATACCGCAAATCGAAGTATCGCATCTTCCGGGAAGCGAAGGCCGCCGTGATCAACCGCTCTGATGCGGAAGCTGCGAAGCACACGAGCCACTGCAAGCACGTAATCAGCTTCGGTCTTGATGAGCCGACCGAGAATCAGTTTGGCCTGCGAACAGAGGATGGCGAAACGTATCTCGCGCGCGGCGATGCACTGCTCATTTCGGCCAACGATCTCGCCATGTACGGCGCGCACAACCAGCTGAATGCGCTGGCAGCATTGGCTGCCGGCGAACTGATAGGACTTTCCATGTCGGCCAT
>JAOTUU010000238.1 GCA_029863705.1 Gammaproteobacteria bacterium | reverse complement strand
ACATCACCGATCGCGAAGATATGCGAGACATTGGTACGCATTTGATTGTCGACCTCGATGACCCCACGGTCGCTGGCGTTGACGCCGGCTTTTTCCACATCCAGTTGGTCGCCATTCGGCCGTCGTCCCACTGCAACGAGAACGCGGTCATAAACACCGATCGACAGTGCATCCTTGCCCTCGAAGCTGACTTCAATACCTGGCACCGTCGCGCGCATGCCTGTCACTTTCGTCGACGTCATTATCGCGTCGTAACGCGGCTTGACGATTTTCAGAAATGGACGGAGCAAATCTGCGTCCGTGCCAGGCATCAATGTATCGGTCAACTCCACAACACTGACATCAACGCCGAGAGCGCTATACACGCACGCCATTTCGAGACCGATAATGCCACCGCCAACGACAAGCAGGCGTTTGGGCAGGGGGTGTAGTTCCAGCGCACCGCTCGAATCGACAATGCGTGGGTCATCGGGCAAGCCTGGGAGCATAAGTGGCTCTGAGCCGACTGCAATGATGCACTTCTCGAAAGCGATCGTTTCACCATTATCGAGCTGCAGCGTGTTCTCGGATGCGAACTTGGCCAAGCCATGAACAACACGAACTTTGCGTTGCTTTGCCAGTTGCTGCAAACCACCTGTAAGCGTGGCAACAACCTTGTTTTTCCACTCGCGGAGCTTCAATGCGTCGATCTTCGGCTTGCCGAATTCAACACCGTGCTCTGCCATTGCTTCGGCATCGTCGATAACCTTCGCCGCGTGCAGTAACGCCTTCGATGGAATACAGCCGACGTTAAGGCACACACCGCCCAGCGTGTCCCAGCGCTCGACGAGTAACACATCGAGGCCAAGATCGGCTGCACGAAAGGCCGCCGTATAGCCGCCAGGGCCGGCACCAATAACAAGCAATTGTGCGGAATGATCCGCCACTATGGCGTCGCCTGGATCAAGGTGTCGACGTCGGCCAGCGCTTTGCCAAGAAACGTCGTAAACCGAACTGCAGCCGCGCCGTCGACGACGCGGTGATCATAAGACAGTGACAGCGGTAACATGAGCCGAGCATCGAACTCTGATCCGTTCCAGACTGGCTGCATCGACGAACGTGAGACACCGAGAATCGCGACCTCTGGAGCATTTACGATCGGCGTAAATGCTGTGCCGCCAATGCCACCAAGGCTGGAGACCGTAAACGATGCGCCCTGCAACTGGTCCGACTTGAGCTTGCCGTCGCGAGCCAGGGCCGAAAGTTCACCCAGCTCTGCGGCAAGCTCGTAAACATCTTTCTGATCTGCGTCACGTATGACCGGTACCATCAAACCCTGCTCCGTATCCGCCGCAAAACCGATGTGTATAAATTTCTTGAAAACCAGGCTCTTGCCATCATCGGACAATGATGAATTGACCTTGGGATACTCCTGCAGTGCCGAGACGACAGCCTTTATGACGAATGCAAGCGGAGTAAGCGATATCCCACGCTCCTTCGCTGCCCCCTTAAGCTCCTGGCGCATTGCTTCCAGATCCGTGATGTCAGCGAGGTCATGCTGCGTTACATGAGGAAGGTTTATCCAGCTCGCCTGTAGTCGCGGCCCGGATATTTTCTGAATTCGAGTAAGCGGTTGTACGTCAATCTCGCCAAACTTCGAAAAATCGACACTCGGCGTTTTCGGCAAACCACCGCCCGGAGCCGCCGATTGCCCTGTGAGAATTGCTTTGACGAAGGCTTTTACGTCGTCATGCAGTATGCGGTTTTTCGCACCTTTACCTTTAATCTGCGCAAGGTCCACACCCAATTCGCGCGCCAGCTTTCGTACTGACGGGCTTGCATGTGCCCGTGAAAAACCGGCTTCATTGATGGACGGTAGTTCTTTCACCGCTGCCGCTGCTTGCTGTTTTACCGGAGCCGCTGTCTGCTGAACCGTCTCGGCTGTTGCAGAATTATCGGCAACCGCTGCCTCTGCGGGTACAGGCTTTGCCACTGGAGCATCGGCCTCGATGATGGCTAACGACGAGCCTGCAGATACCTTGTCGCCAACTTGAACGAGTACCGATTCGATACGCCCGCCTACTATTGCCGGCACATCCATTGCCGCTTTATCAGTCTCGATCGTGATTAGCGGATCATCGGTGTTGATCCTGTCCCCGTTGCTGATTTGCACCTCGATGACTTCAACTTCAGCGAAATCGCCGAGGTCCGGAACAACCAGTGTCTGTACTCCACCGCTTCTCTGCGGCTGTCCGTCCGGCTTGGCGGGTGATGCGAGTACCGTGGTGTCACCTGTCGGCTCATGGCGAAGCGCTGGTGCGATAACAACTGTGTCGCTCACCTCAACCTTCAGTTTGCCGATAACCCCGCCACTGCTGATCATGTCGCCGGTTGCGACGCTCAGCGATTCGACAACACCGTTCTCGGGAGATGGGATGTCCATCGCCGCCTTATCGGTTTCAACGGTAATAAGGCCGTCTTCGCGGGCGACGCTGTCGCCAACCGAAACGAGCAGTTCAATAACCTCAACTTCGTCGAAGTCACCAAGATCCGGGACAATTATGTCGATAGTCGCTGCCACAAATGCGCCCGCCTACAACTTGACCGGATCGGGACGATCCGGGTCAATGCCGTACTTCTCGATCGCCGCAATCACGGTCTTCTGATCAAGCACGCCATCGTCCGCGAGTGCCTTGAGTGCAGCAATGGCTACAAAATGCTTGTCGACTTCGAAATGCTGGCGAAGCGCCGCACGCGCGTCGCTACGACCGTAACCATCAGTGCCGAGCGTAACGTAACGACCCGGCACCCAGCTGCGAATCTGATCCGCGTTGAGCTTCATGTAGTCGGTTGCCGCGACGTAAGGACCAGGGCGATCTGCCAGGCATTGTTCGACGTAACACTTGCGAGACTCTTCACCGGGATGCAGCTGATTCCAGCGATCCGTTTCGAGCGCGTCACGCCGTAGTTCGTTGAAACTCGTGACTGACCATACGTCGGTCGGAATGCCGAAGTCCTTATCCAGCAGCTCTGCTGCACCGAGCACTTCGCGCAAGATCGTACCGGCACCCATCAACTGCGCACGAATTTTGCCCTGGCCACCAACCTGTAACAGGTACATACCCTTAAGAATGCCGTCCTCGACACCAGAGGGCATCGGCGGATGCACGTAATTCTCGTTCATGCAGGTGATGTAATAGAAGACGTCTTCCTGCTCACCGATCATGCGCCGCAGTCCATCCTGAACAATGACCGCGAGTTCGTACGCGTAGGTCGGATCGTAGGCAACGCAATTCGGCACAGTCGAGGCGTTGATCAGACTATGACCGTCCTGATGCTGCAGACCCTCGCCCGCCAGCGTCGTGCGCCCAGCGGTTCCACCGATAAGGAAACCGCGTGCCTGCGAATCGCCGCCAGCCCAGATGAAATCGCCGATGCGTTGGAAACCGAACATTGAGTAGTAGATATAAAACGGCACCATCTGCTCGTTATGGTTCGAGTACGAGGTACCGGCCGCGAGCCAGGAACAGAATGCGCCACCTTCGTTAATGCCTTCTTCGAGCATCTGACCTTGCTGGTCTTCGCGGTAGTACATCAACTCATCTGCATCTTGCGGCGTGTAGAGCTGGCCTTTTGACGCGTAGATGCCGAACTGTCGAAACATTCCTTCCATGCCGAATGTGCGAGCTTCATCCGGCACGATCGGGACAATGTGCTTGCCAATTTGTTTATCTTTCGCGAGCGTCGTCAACATGCGGACGAACGCCATGGTTGTCGACGCTTCGCGTTCGCCGGTGCCCTCAAGCTGCGTCCGAAAAATCTCAAGGCCGGGTATCGGCAATGCGGCCGCTTTCATACGGCGCTGGGGCAGATAACCGCCCAGCGACCGGCGACGTTCCTGCAAATATTCGGACTCTTCACTGTCAGGCGCCGGCTTGTAGTAAGGAACATCCGCGAGAGCTTCGTCCGTTACCGGAATATTGAAGCGATCGCGCATATTCCTGACTGCTTCAATATCCAGCTTCTTCTGCTGATGCGCGATGTTCTGGCCTTCGCCCGCAGCACCCATGCCGAAACCTTTTACGGTTTTTGCAAGAATAATCGTTGGCTGCCCTGTGTGACGCATCGCCGCATCGTAGGCAGCGTGCACCTTGAGCGCATCGTGGCCACCGCGATCCAGGCGCCAGATCTCGTTATCGGACATATTCGCCACCATCTCGGCGGTTTCCGGGTGCTTGCCGAAGAACTCCTTGCGCACGTAGGCGCCGTCCTTCGACTTGAACGCCTGGTATTCACCGTCAACGGTCTCTTCCATGACCTTGCGCAATTGCCCCGCCTGATCCTTGACCAGCAACGCGTCCCAACGTGAGCCCCAGACGACTTTGATGACGTTCCAGCCTGCTCCGCCGAATGCTGCTTCAAGTTCCTGGATAATCTTGCCATTGCCACGCACCGGACCGTCGAGGCGTTGCAAGTTGCAGTTGACGACAAAAACGAGATTGTCGAGCCCTTCGCGCACTGGCATCGTGATTGCACCCATCGACTCCGGTTCGTCCATCTCGCCATCGCCGAGGAATGCCCAGACTTTCCTGTCCGAGCGCGGGATTAATTCGCGATTTTCCATGTAACGCATGAAACGCGCCTGGTAAATGGCCATCATTGGGCCGAGGCCCATCGATACTGTCGGAAATTGCCAGAAGTCAGGCATGAGCCACGGATGCGGATACGATGACAAACCACCGCCGCCAACCTCCTGGCGGAAACGATTCAGCTGGCCTTCGTTCAAGCGACCTTCAAGATAGGCACGCGCGTAAATGCCCGGCGCCGAGTGGCCTTGCATAAAGACCATGTCGCCGCCGTGGTCTTCGTTGGGCGCGCGCCAGAAATGATTGAAGCCAACCTCATAGAGCGTCGCAGACGACGCATAACTC